>JAJZIM010000005.1 GCA_021810565.1 Bacillota bacterium | reverse complement strand
CGCTTCGATTTGGTTAGGTCATGCCAATTCCCATTTTCCAAAACTGGCTGTCAGGGTGGCCGGTCTGGAGCGGAATCGGTGGCCGCTTTGAAACGGAATCAGTGGCCGGTTTGCTCCGGAATCTCCAGCCAACTGGATCCACGTGGGCCAGACCCAGGGCCGGGGCAAGCTCGACCGCTAGAAGCGGTACGACAAGCCGATCAAGGAGATCTTTCTCTATCCGTTGGTGGACGACCTCCGGGAGGCCCTGGCAGGAGACCCTGACGGCTTCACCGAATGGCTACCTAGCCTTCTCTTGAAGAACTGATCCCTTTCTATGGATGTCAACCTTAGAAGCCTATTCTTGAGCTCCATCCTTTCTTTCCTTGGAAGCTGTCCCTTAATAATGGCGAAGGACAGCAAAAACTTGGGCAAGGGAAACACCTCCTGACTGTGCGGCGGAAAGATATAGTGCTTAACCTCATGCCTTAGTATCAGCGACGAGGCTATTTCGTAATAATTGTCAATTATACGATTAGCGCTATATTGCCCACATCCTATCAGTATTTCTTTGATCTTAGAAACATCCGCATCGCGGAGGATTGGTGACAATGCCGCGACTTGCCTTGACACAAAATAGGAACCCGACCATATAGCGACAATATTGTCTCTCTCCAGGAATATACGTCTAAAATCTCGCCATCTCCCATACTTGCCAAAAAGCCATACTGAAGACACAACGCTGTATTCTGATGGGTTTTCCAGGAACGTCTCTATCAATTTCATTACATCGGCCGCTCTCGATAAGGGCATGTGCCAATCGACCAACAGTTTAGAAGCAGCAAATAAAGAGGAATCATCCTTATAATTAAGCCTTAAGTAATCCCGAATAATTTGCCACCGATATTTAGAATAGCCCAATTTAAAGTAATAACGAATTATGTTGCTTCGCGCCTCAGGATATTCCTCTAAATGCGATCTGCTGTCCTTCACCAAAAAAGGATCCCTTATTTTCCCAAAATATGTGTAGAATCTTTTTAGTACTTTACTCCACCTTCCCATATGCTCCTTCTTAAGAAATTCCTTATATCGCTTTCTCAAATGTTCCCTAAATCTGTCAGTGGCAATTAAATTACTCTTCAATCCATTATTTATCACGGTAAGGTACTGATTATCTTGAAAGAAATAATGCTGTTCTGCTTCGTTCCTCTTTATCACCTTTGTCTTTCCGCTATTTAGCCTTAGACCCCGTGTTACGACTAGTGCGTCAAGGCCGCTTAGTATTCCCTTAACATCATCTAAGGAATCTGCGCCGAACGTGATGTCATCCATCCACCTTACAAAATCCTCTCCTGTTTTCTTTTCCAGCCATTTATCTACTTCAAACAGAAATAAGTGACCGAGTATTCTAGGGGCATCAAAGTTCAATTGTGGGATCCCGGCTGCCACAATTGGCATATAGTCGGGCCTCAGTAAGAATGACTCGAGCATAAAAAACAAAAAATCGAGAACGCCTTCCTCAAAGGAGGCCATTCCTGATATCACATTTCTTAGCTGCATTAAATGAATGGTATCAAAATAATTAGATATATCTGTCTCTACGATAAAGTTATGATTCCGTGCGAATTGCAGGATTTTTTCCTGATATTTCTCCCATTTTTCCCACCAGCTATACGGGAATGATTCGTCTATCTCCTCAATCCTATGGGGCATATGAGTTCTCACGTAAAATGCCTTCTTGGTTGGCGAATTCTTTTCGACTATTGGGCGAAGGGATTCGACTATTGTTTGAAGAATAATAGCGTCCTCTGGAGTCAATAGATGTAATCTCCTCTGAATTCCATAACGCTTTTCTAGCTTAACTAACTCTAGAGGAGTCGGCCTATAGTTACCATTTATTATTTGGTGTGATATGTTGTCTATTATTGACTTTCTGTGAATATGGAAATCATAAAAATCGTGAAGATCTAGGACCTCCTCCTTCCTCATTGCGTCCCTTATCATTTGTTTCCACAAAATGAGCATTTTCTTTGTCTTAAATATATCATCTAGCGCGGTTTTTCTTTCTTCGAGTCTGCTCGTTCTTACGCTAACTGCCATTCAACGCCTCACTTCCCCGCGCTATAGCTCCCCAATATATCCCTCACGTAGTTCTGCGTCTGCTGGTAGGGCGGTATCCCCCCATACTTCTGCACCGCCCCCGGCCCCGCGTTGTACGCCGCCAACGCCAAGGCAATGTTGCCGTTGAACAGCTTCAGCAGGTAGGCGAAGTAGGCCACACCGCCCTGGATGTTCTGCTGCGCGTTGAAAGGATTGGTGACCCCCATCTCGGCGGCAGTACCCGGCATCAGCTGCATCAATCCCTCCGCCCCCGCCGTGCTGACGGCGTTGGGGTTGCCGCCGGACTCCTGCCGGATGATGGCCCAGACCAGGGCGGGATCGAGGCCGTACTCCTTCGCTACCGCCGCGACGATAGTCCCTATCTCCCCCGGCGGGATGTTGTGATTGTACATGGCGAACTCCAGCTGCTGGATGGCCGCCATCAGCCCCGCGTCCTGGGTCTTCAGTTGGTTGATCACCGTCTGCTCCGAGTTGGCTTGGCCGAACAGCTGGTCTAGCAGGCTTTGCCGCTTCTGCGCCTGGGTCCGGTAGGTCGCCGCCGTGCGTTGCGCCTGCTGGGCCAGGGCCACGAGGTGGGCTTTCTGCTGCTGCAGCATGACCACCTGTTGGGCCTCCTGCAGCTCTTCGGCATGCACCTCCTTCAGGATGTCCACCTGGGAGTGCACCACCGTGCGCAACATCTCCAGCCGCCCGACGAAGTCGGAGAAGGAGTTGGAGCCCAGGACCACCGCCACGTAGGAAACCACGCCGTGCTCCTGGATGATGCGCAGGGCCGCCGCCACCTGGTGCTTCTGCCGAACCAGCTTGGCCTTGAGGGCCGCAAGCTTGGCCTCTCCCCGGGTCAACTGCCCCGCCACCTGCATCTCCTGGGCATCGATAGTGGCCAGGCGGTTGCGGGTGGCGTTGAGGGAAGCATCCACCGCGTTCAGCTGCGCCTGCACGCTGTCCGCCGCGGCAGTGGTTTGGTGCAAGGTGGAGCGCTCCCCGCTGATCTGCTGCTGCAGCTTGGCATGCTTGGCCTGCAATTGGGAGAGGCTCGCCGCCCCGGCCACCCCGGCCGTGGCAAGGGTGAAACCCAACAGGGTCACCAAAGCCGTCCATCTGCGATGCATCGACTGATCTACCCCCAGCCTCCATGCATTCCGGATTTGTCTGGGAGTATCTTCGCTGTCGAGCTCGAAATCCCTCCCTTTTTGCCGCCCCGAATTGAAGAAATACGAAGAAAAGGCGGGGGCACCTCACCCCCGCCCTTGTTTCACGCTTTTGCCTATGCCTACGACAGCAGTCGGCGCACCAACTCGTTCAAGGCTTTGCCGTCGGCACGCCCCTTAACCTGGGGCATCAGCCGACCCATGACCTTGCCCAGGTCGGAGGGTCCGGCCGCCCCCACCGCCTCGATGGCCTCCCGGACCAGGCGCTCCAGTTCGGCCTCTCCCAGCGGTTCCGGCAGGTAGACGCGCAGGATCTCCGTCTCCCGCTGCAGCTTCCGGACCACATCCTCCCGCCCGCCCCGCTCGGCCTCCGCCAGGGCCTCCTGCCGCTGGCGCACCTCCCGGTTCAGCACGGCCAGTACTTCCTCGTCGGTCAACTCGCGCCGTTTGTCCACCTCGGCATTTTTAACCTCCGCCAGGGCAATACGAATCACAGAGAGCCGCTCCCGGCCCTCCTCCCTGGCCCGCATGGCCGTTTTCATGTCTTCCGTGAGGCGCTCCTTAAGGGTCATGACCCACCTCTAATATTTACGTTTGCGGGCCGCCTCGGACTTCTTCTTGCGTTTCACGCTGGGTTTCTCGTAGTGCTCCCGGCGCCGGGCCTCGGACAAAACCCCCGACTTCTGACAAGACCGCTTGAAGCGGCGGAGGGCGCTATCCAGGGATTCGTTTTTTCCGATCCTAATCTCCGACATCTCCATCCCTCCTCCCGACCCAAGCGGACACCCACGGCCATTTTACCCCGGCGGCCAGCGCATGTCGCGTCCGCCCAGCAGATGGAAGTGGAGATGCCCCACGGTCTGACCTCCGGCCGGTCCCGTGTTCACGACTACCCGGAAGCCCTCGTCCACCAACCCGTTTTGTCGCGCCAACTGGGCCACCACCTGGTGCATACGCCCCAGGAGATGCATATCCCCCTCCTCCACCTGGAGAAGGGAGTCCATGTGTTTGCGCGGTACGACCAGGATGTGATGGGGCGCCTGCGGATTGATGTCTCGGAAGGCCAGGATCTCCGCGTCTTCATGCAGGATTTCCGCCGGCACCTCTCCAGAGACGATGCGGCAGAACAAGCAGCTCAGAACGTCTCCTCCCTCCGAAATTCCCGCGAGGTATTTTCTCCTCCGCTCTTTACTTCTACACCCCGGCGGGAAAATCCTCTTCCCCACGCCGCATTTCGCGCCAACGCTCCTCGGCCAGCGCCACCAGTCGCTCCACCACCGCGGCGAAGGGCATGCCCTCGGCCTCCCACAGCTTGGGGAAGAGGCTCATGGCGGTGATCCCCGGCAGGGTGTTGATCTCGTTGACCAGAAAACGCTCCGTCCCGCGATCCCAGAACAGATCCACCCGGGCCAGGCCCGCCGCGTCCACCGCCCGGAAAGCCTCCAGGGCCAGCCGGCGGGCCTCCCGCGTCTGGTCGGGAGTCAGCGGCGCCGGGATCAACAGGCGCAACGCCTCGTCCTGGTACTTGGCCCGGTAGTCGTAGAACTCGGCGGCGGGCACCGCCTCCCCCGGCGCCGAGACCTGCGGTTCATCGTTGCCGAGGACCGCCACCTCGATCTCCCGCACCGGGAGGCCCTCCTCCACCACCAGCCGCCGGTCGTAGCGGGCCGCCAGCTCCAGGGCCCTCGGCAGTTCCTCCGGAGTGTGCACCTTGCTGATGCCCACGCTGGAACCCAGGTTCGCCGGCTTGACGAATAGGGGAAAACCCAACTCCGCCGCCAACTCGGCCCGCACCCGCTCGCCCTCCCGCCGCAGGCGGTGCCGGGACACCACTCGATGGCGGGCCACCGGCAGTCCCCGCTCCCGAAACAGCGCCTTCATCACGCCCTTGTCCATCCCCGCCGCGCTACCCAGCACCCCCGAACCCACGTAGGGCAATCCGGCCAACTCCAAGAGCCCCTGCACCTTGCCGTCCTCGCCGCAGGGTCCGTGCAGGACCGGGAACACCAGATCCAGGGGCAGGGCCGTCCCGTCCGCGGTCCCGAAGCCGCCGCCGTCGAGCCGCAGGTGCAGGGGACGCCCCGCCCCCTCGGCCACCCGGGGGCCCACCGCCTCGGGCCCTCCCGCCACCCAAAGCCAGTACCCCGCCGGGGTGATCCCCACGGCCACCCGCTCGTAGCGCTGGGGATCCAAGGCCCGGTACACCGCCGCGGCCGACAAGACCGACACCTCGTGCTCCTGGGACTGACCGCCGAACAGGATCGCCACCCGCCGCCTACCGCCCAAAGCCACTCCTCCCATCCCCGTATCTCCAGCGTATTCCCCGCCGTGAGGCCGTATCCCTGCCGCTGCCGACCGGTCCTTCATTTGACAATCCTTCGGCCCCGGAGGTATCCTGATATCGGAGGGACGAGCCGCGCGGGAGGAGGAGGATTCCCAGGAAGGAGATCGCGCTCATACTCAGAGGCTGGCGCCTTCTGGCCTTCTTCACGGGGATCTTCCTCGACTTCGAGGCGGAGTCCCTGCGGGGCCGCCTCCTCGGTCGCGAAGCCATGCTGCGATCCCGCCCCGCCCTGCTCCGGCGCCAGGGGGCGCGCCTGCGCATCACTGCGGTGCGCCTGGGCGGTTTGCTGATCAAGCTGGGGCAGTTTCTCAGCACCCGGGTGGATATGCTGCCCGAGGAGTTCACCGCCGAGCTGCGCTCCCTCCAGGATGAGGTGCCGGCGGAGCCCTTCGCCCGCATCCGCCCCCTGTTGGAACGGGAGTTGGGGCAGCCGCTGGACGCAGTCTTCGCCAGCTTCGATCCGGAGCCCGTGGCCGCCGCCTCCCTGGGCCAGGTGCACTTGGCCCGCCTGGCGGACGGAAGGGAGGTGGCGGTTAAGGTCCAGCGGCCGGGAGTGGAGACAGTGGTGGAAACCGACCTCATCGCCATCCGCCGGGGCTTGGCCCTGCTGAACCGCTTCACCGGCTGGGGCCGGACCTTCCACCTGGATGCCGTCTACCGCGACTTCGTCCGCACGGTGCGGGAGGAGCTGGACTACCTCCACGAGGGCCGCAGCGCCGAGCGGTTCGCGGCCAACTTCGCCCGCAACCGGCGCGTCCGGGTGCCGGCGGTGTACTGGTCTTGGACCACCCGCCGGGTGCTCACCATGGAGCGCTCCCAAGGCATCAAGGTCACCGATTTCGCCGCCCTGGAAGCCGCCGGCATCGACCGCCACCAGCTGGCCGCCCTGATCGTGCGCCTGTACCTGCGCCAGATCCTGCGGCACGGCTTCGTCCACCTGGATCCCCACCCGGGCAACCTGTTCGTCAATCCGCCCCTGGAGCTCACCTTCTTGGACTTCGGCATGACCTTGGAGCTGGACCCCAAGCTGCGGGAAGGCGTGGAACGGCTGTTCGTGGCCATCGCCAAGCGGGACATCCCCCGCATCGTGGAGATACTGGTGGAGACGGGCTTTCTGCTACCGGGAGCGGACTTGGCCAAGGTGCGCCGCGCCGTGGGCTGGGCCGCCGACCTGCTGTACGGCAAGGCCCTGGAAGACATCCGGCAGCTGGATTTCTCCATGATCAATGACCAAGTGGTCCGCCTGCTGCGGGAACAGCCCTTCCAGATCCCGGCCAACATCAGCTTCCTGGGCCGCGCCATATCCATGGTGGTGGGACTGACCACCCAAATGGATCCCGGCCTCAACCTGGTGGAGATCTTCCGCCCCTTCGTGCAGCGGGTGCTCACCCAGCGCCAGCCGATCTACCGGCTGCTCATGGGGCAGGCCCGGGAGCTGGGCCAGGACCTCTTGACCCTGCCCGCCTTGTCCCACCGCGTCCTGGGGCGCCTGGAGCGGGGCGACCTGGAGGTGGGGGTCGATTTCGCCGACATCACCCGCTCCCTGGGGCGCATCGAGGCCCTCCTGCAAGCTCTCCTGGGCAGCATCTGGTCCCTGGCGCTGGCCGGAGCCGGCCTGCTGCTTTGGCGCTCCGGACGCCCGGTGCCCGCGCTGCTCCTGGGGCTGGCGGCGGCCTGGGGCACCTTGGTGGCCTGGCGGCGCAGCCGGCGGCGCGGCTGAGGGACAAAAGCGAAAGGAGGTGGTAAACCGTGGCGGAGACCAAGGAGCAGAGCAAGAAGCTCTCCGGATGGGAGTTCACCCTGAAGGAGACGGATGACGGCTTCGTCTTCCAGGTGAAGGGCGACAAGGAGCGCTTGCACGCCCGGCGGGAAGCCGTGCAGGCCTTCAAGGAGTTCCGCCGGAAGGCGAAGGCCGCCGGCTTCGGGCCCGGATCCTTCTTCCGCATGGCCATGTTCGGGCTCTTCGGCAGTCCGGAGGAGGAAGAGGAGGAGGACTGACCAGGACCAGCGACAAGCCCTGAGGGGGGCCGGCAGGCGTCCCTCGGGGCTTCCCTTTGTCCGGGAAGGTCAGCGCCGTCGCGGCAAGGCCTGCACCGCCACCGTCTCGGGCGGCAGGGCCAGGATCTCCGGATCGCAGGTCAAAAGCAAAGCCCTCAGTTCCTGAGACAGGCCCACCGCGAAAGCATCGGCATATGACAAGCGGAAAGTCGCCTTCAATTTTGCGGCCTGCCAAACCCTGCGATCACCGGCGGCCTGCAATTGAATCGGCAGCTTTTTCCGCTCCAAATCGCGGCGGAACTTTGCCGCCAGCAGTTCGTGCCCGGTCTTTTGTAGCCGATAGTATACCTCTCCGGCATTGATCACAGACATATGCAGCCGGCAAACGCCTTCCTCCCCCTCCTGCAGCACCTTCCTCACCAATGGTGCCGCAGGCTCTCCCTGCAACCAGGCCAGCAAAGCAAAGGCGTCCAACACCCGCTGGTCCATCAGCGGTCATGCTCCAACTCCCAACGATGCTCTTGGGCCAGCCCTTCGAGAGCCTCGCTGCCTGCAAGCAAGCCCTCCCAATGATGCCAGTCTTCCTCCAACCGATGCACCGGCTCCAGGATGACCCTCGTTCCCTCGCCCCGGACGGAAAACTCCTGCCCGGTCTTCCAACCCAACCCCTCCCGGAGCTTTTTGGGCAAGACCACCTGGCCCTTGGAAGACAACTTGACGATGAACAAACGGCGCACCCCCCTTGTTCTTACTGTATCAGTAAGACTACATCCCGTCAACCTGGATCTCGCCCCGGGCAGCCCCCGCCGCCCCGCCGGTGATCCGCACCCGCACCAGGCGCCGCTTGAGCTCGTCGGGGCCGGGGAAGCGCACCCGCAGGTAGCCGGGAGTGAATCCGGCCAGAAGCCCCCCCTCCCGCTCCTCCTCCACCAGCACCTCCGCCTCCAGACCGCGGTGGGCCACGGCGAATCGCTGCACCAGACCCCGCCCCACCTCGGACAAGCGCGCCGCACGCTCCCGGATCACGGCGGGGTGCACCTGCCCCGGCAACTGGGCCGCGAGGGTGCCGGGGCGGGGCGAGAAGGGGAAGACGTGGAGCCGGGCGAAGCCCGCCTCCTCCACCAGCCGGCAGGTGGCCCGAAAGTCCTCCTCCGTTTCCCCCGGAAAGCCCACGATGCAGTCGGTGGTCCAGGCGGCGCCTTTCAGGCCGCGCACCCGCTCCAGCACGGCCAGGTATTCCGCGGGGGTGTAGCGCCGCCCCATGGCGGCCAGCACCCTGGCGGATCCGCTCTGCAGCGGCACATGCAGGTGGGGACACACCTTGGGCAGCTCACCCGTCACCGCCAGCAGCTCCGGCGTGACCTCCCCCGGCTCCAGGGAGCTCAGGCGCAACCGCCAAAGGCCGTCCACGCCGTGCACCTGCCGCAAGAGCTGCGCCAGGGAGCCGCCCAGGTCCCGCCCGTAGCTGCCCAGGTGGGTGCCCGTCAGCACCACCTCCCGGCAGCCAGCCGCCGCCAGGCGCCGGGCCTCTTCCACCGCCTGCTCCGGCCGGCGGCTGCGCGGCCGCCCGCGGGCGGCCATCACCAGGCAGTAGGTGCAACCCTCGGCGCAACCCTCCTGGACCTTCAGGAAGGCCCGGGTGCGCCCGGCGAACTCCTCCAGGGGCAGCTCCTCGAAATCTTCCCCGGGCGCCAGGCACACCAGCGGCCCCCCGCCCCGCTGACGGGCCTGTTCCACCAGCTCCACGATCCGGCCGCGGCTGCCGGTGCCCACCACCACGCTGACCCCCTCCGGGACCGCCGCGGTTCCCCCGGCCTGGGGCAGGCAACCCACCAGGGCCACCACCGCCTCCGGCAGGGCCCGCCGGGCACGCTGCACCGCCTGGCGCGACTTCCCCGCCGCCCGGCCGGTCACGGTGCAGGAGTTGATCACCGCCACCTCGGCCGGCGTTCCGAAGGGCACCACCCGGTAGCCGGCCTGCCGGAAGAGCCCGGCCATGGCCTGGGTGTCATATTGGTTCACCTTGCAGCCCAAGGTGTGGAAGGCCACCCGGGGCGTCACCGGGCCACCGCCTCCCAAAGGCCCCAGCCACCCCGGCGCCGCGAGCGTAGCGGCACGAAGCCCGCCTCCTCCAAGGCGCGTCCCACCGCCGCCAGGTGCCCCACCCCCAGGCCGCTGACCACCAGAAAGCCTCCTTGGCCCAGCGCCCGACGCGCCCGGGGAGCCAGCTCGGTCACCAGGGACGGCGTCAGGTTGGCCACCACCAGATCCGCCGCCGGCAACTCGGCCGAGCGGAAGTCCTCCCGGCGCACCCGCATCGCCACCCGGTTGCGCCGCGCGTTGGCCCGCGCCAAGCGCACGGCCTCAGGGTCCACATCCCACGCCGTGACCTCAACCGCTCCCAGCAGGGCCGCCGCCACCGCCAGAATCCCGCTGCCCGTCCCCACATCCAGCACGCGCCGACCGGGTTCCACCCGTCGGCTTAAGGCTTCCAAGCACATGGCCGTGGTGGGGTGGTCCCCCGTCCCAAAGGCCTGTCCCCGCACCAGATGTAGCGGCTGCCCCTTGCCCCGGTCATCGGCCGCGCTCCCCTCGGGCAACAGCCGAAAAGGTCCCACCCGGCGCGCCCGCAAGGCCGCCCACCACGCCGCGATCCACACGGCGTCGTCGCAGGTGCGCTGGGTGCATCGGGCCGCTCCGAAGACACGCCGCACCGCTGCCAGGCGCTCCTCGATGCGCGCGCCTAGCTCCTCCCGCCCGGCCGCGGGAAACCAGGCCCTCACCGCGGCCGGACCCGTCGGCGGCGGCTCCCAGAGGTCCCACCGCCCCGGGGGCGGGCCGCCACCGGGATCCTCCACCGCCACGCCGGTGGCGCCCACGTCCCAGAAGACCGCCGCGGCAGCCTCGACGGCCTCCCGGGGCAGCCGGATGCAAAACTCCACCCACTCCACCGGCTATCCCCCCAGGGCGTCGCGCACCTTCTGGAAGATGCCCTTGTCCTTGGGATGCACCTGCTCCCCCCGCAGCTCGGCCAGCTGGGTCAACAACTGGCGCTCCGCGGCCGTGAGGTGGGTGGGCAACTCCACCGATACCCGAACCACCAGGTCGCCCCGGCTGTGACCCCGCAGGTGCGGCAGGCCCTTGCCCTTGAGCCGCAGCACCGTGCCGGGTTGGGTTCCCGGCGGCACGACCATTTTCTCCTTGCCTCCCAAAGCCGTCAGCTCCAGCTCCACCCCCAGGATGGCCTGGGTGAAGCTTATCTTGCGCTCGGTCACCAGGTCGTCCCCATCCCGCCGCAAGTATGGGTGGGGCTTGACCCGCAGTTGGATGAACAGGTCGCCGATGGCGGCGCCGCGCGCTCCGGCTTCCCCTTGGCCGGCCAGGCGCAGGCGCAGCCCGTCCACGGCCCCCGGCGGCACCCGGACCTGAACGGTGCGCTGCCGGCGCAACCGCCCCTGGCCGTGGCACTCGGCGCAAGGCTCGGGGATGATCTCTCCGGTGCCGCCGCAGACGGCACACGGATGCAGCGACACGAAGCGCCCGAAGGCGGTGGCGCGCACCGATTGCACCTGCCCGCTGCCGCCGCAGGCGGTGCAGCGCTGCCGCGACGTCCCGGGCTTGGCGCCGCTGCCGCCGCAGGTGGCGCAGCGAACGAAGGAGGGCACCTGCACCTCCTTCTCCGCCCCCGCGGCCACCTCCTCCAGACTGATCTCCAGCTCCAGCAAGAGGTCTCGACCCCGTTCCGGCTCGGAGCGTCCCGGCGGACGGGCGCCAAAGAACCCCTCCCCGAAAAAGGCATCGAATAGGTCGCCGAAGCCGAAGTCGAACCCCCCCGGCGGGATGCCGCCGGGCTCCGCCTGGCCGAAGCGATCGTAGCGCGAGCGCTTCTCGGGATCGCTCAAAACGCTGTAGGCCTCATTGATTTCCTTGAAGCGCTCGGCCGCCCCCGGATCGGCGTTGACGTCCGGGTGGTAGCGGCGCGCCTGATTGCGGAAGGCCCGCTTCAGCTCGGCGTCGTCGGCGTCCCGGGAGACGCCCAGCACCTCGTAGTAATCCCGCTTCGCCAAAACAACAAACCCCCAAACCGTGCACCGTCGTAGCCTATGCGGGCACCGGCGTCCCGCGCTCCATCCTCAGTCCCGGAAAGCGCGACCAAGTTCCTGCGTCAGGCTGTGGGCCACGAACTCCACCAAGGCCACGACGTGGGGATACTCCATGCGCTTGGGACCCAGCACCCCCACCTGGCCCTTGGGCCGCCCGCCCATCCCGAAGCTGGCCGTAACCAGGGCGCATCCCCTGAGCCCCGGATAGGCGTTCTCCTCGCCGATGGTCACGGTCACCCCCGTCGACCCCTCCCGCTGCTCCAGCAGCTCCGCCATGAGGTCCTCCCGCTCCAGACACTCCAGGAAGACCCGCACCTTGGCCGGATCGCGGAACTCCGGCTGTTCCAAGACGTGGCTGGCGCCCACCAGTTGGACCGTTTCCAGTCCCTCCCGTTCCCGCCGCTCCCGCAAAAAGTCCAGCACGTCGTCCAGCATCCGACGGTAACGGGACAGGTTGTCGTAGATCTCCCGCACGGAGGTGGAGGCCAGCCGCCGGAAGGGCAGGCCCCGCCAGCGGTCCGTCAGATAGGCGGAGAAAACCTCCAAGTCGGCCACCGTCATCCCCGGCGGCAGATTCAGGATCCGGTGCTCCACCACTCCCGCGTCGCCCACCAGCACCAAGAGCGCCTGCTCCCCCTCCAGGGGCAGCACCCGCAGGGAGCGGAAGATGGCGTCCTCCCGATGGGGGCCTACCGCCAAGGAGGCGGCGTGGGCGGATTCGGCCAGGAGTTTGGCCGTCTGGCGCAACATCCATTGGATCTCCCGCGCCTTGCGGGAGTAGACGTCGCAGATGCGGCGCATCTCGGCCTGGCCCAGGCGGGAGCGGCGCATCATGTGATCCAGATAGTAGCGGTATCCCTGGTCGGAGGGAATCCGTCCCGCGGAGGTGTGGGGCTGCTCCAGAAAGCCCAGCTCCTCCAGGTCGGCCATCTCGTTGCGCACGGTGGCCGAGCTCACGCCCAGACCGTATTTGCGCGACACGGCCCGAGAGCCCACCGGCTCAGCGGTGGCCGCGTAGTCCAGGATGATGGCCTCCAGGATCTTCCCTTTGCGTTCGTCCAGCATGACAATCCCCGGCTCTCCTCATTAGCACTCGGTCCAGCCCAGTGCTAAACCCTTGCTAAAGAAACTAGCACCCCCCGGCCCGCTTGTCAAGGCAGGAACTCCACGAAGGCCCGGTTGGCCAGCGAGAGGCCACGCCGGGAAAGCCTCAGCCGCCCGTCCCGGCACACGGCCAGCCCGACGGCGCCAAGGCGCCTCGTCACTCCCGGGAAGGCCTGCTCCAACTCCATGCCGCAGCGCTCCCGAAAGGCCGCCAGGGACAGGCCCTCCGTCAGCCGCAGCCCCAGGATCGCCACCTCCGAGCGGCGCGTCCCGGGCGAGAGCCGCTCCCCGCCACCCCGCGGGCTCTTCCCCGCCGCCGCCCGACGCGTATAGACGTCGGGAGAGCGCACGTTCCAAAAGCGTCGTTCCCCTATGCAGGAGTGGGCCCCCGCCCCCAGCCCGAGGTAGTCCAAGCGCTCCCAGTAGCGGCGGTTGTGCCGGCACTGGCACCCGGGCCGGGCGAAATTGGCGATCTCGTAACGCTCTAGCCCCGCCCGCCGCGCCGTCTCGACCAACTCCTGCTCCATGCGCAGGCCCTCCTCCTCCGACGGCAGCCCGAGCCCCCGGCGTACCAAAGCGGCCAGGGGGGTGCCTTTCTCCACCTGCAGCGGATAGGCGGAAAGGTGCTCCGGCGCCAGAACCACGGCCCGGCGCAGGCTCTCCCGCCAATCCTCCAGGCTCTGGCCCGGAAGCTGGTAGATCAGGTCCAGGTTGAGGTTGGCGATGCCCGCCCGGCGCAGGGCCTCCACCGACGAGGCCACCTCCCGAACGCCGTGGGCACGACCCAAAAGGGCCAGCAACCGGTCCTGAAAGGCCTGGACGCCCAGGCTCACCCGGTTCACCCCCAGGTCCGCCCAAGCCCGGGCCGCCTCCCCGCTCACCGTGCCGGGATTGGCCTCCAGAGTGATCTCCGCCGCCCGGTCCACGGCGAAAGACCGGCGCACCTCCTCCAACAGCGCGGCCAGTTGGCCGGCGCCCAGAAGGCTGGGCGTGCCTCCCCCCAGGTATATCGACACCACCCGACGGGCGGGCATGGCCTGCCGGCGCACCTCCCCCGCCAAGGCGGCCAGGTAGGCGTTCAGCTCCTCCCCGTCGCGCAGCGGTCGGGAATTGAAGTCGCAGTAGATGCACTTGGACCGGCAGAAGGGAAAGTGCAGGTAGAGGGACAGCTCCTCACTCAACCTTGAGCACGGCCATGAAGGCCTCCTGGGGCACCTCCACGCTGCCCAGCTGCTTCATGCGCCGCTTCCCCTCCTTCTGCTTCTCCAGCAGCTTGCGCTTGCGGGTCACGTCCCCCCCGTAGCACTTGGCCAAAACGTCCTTGCGCACGGCCCGCACCGTCTCTCGGGCGATCACCCGGCTGCCGATGGCCGCCTGCACCGGCACCTCGAACAGCTGGCGGGGGATGAGCTCCCGCAGCCGCTCCACCAACTGGCGGGCGCGAGATTGCGCCTTGTCCCGATGGACTATGAAAGAGAGGGCGTCCACCACCTCCCCATTCAGCAGCACGTCCACCTTGACCAGATCCGTCTCGCGGTAGCCGGCCAACTGGTAGTCCAGGGTGGCGTAGCCGCGGGAACGGGACTTCAACTGATCGAAGAAATCGTACATGATCTCCGCCAAGGGCAAGAGGTAGGACAGGCGGGCGCGTTGGGGATCCGGGTACTCCAAGTTTTGGAACAGCCCGCGCCGCTCCTGGCACAGCTCCATCAGCGGCCCCACGAAGGCCGTGGGCGCCATCACCGTGGCCGCCACGTAGGGCTCCTCGAAGCTCCACCCCGGCAGCCGCTCCGGCAGCGAACTGGGGTTCGTCACCTCGCTCTGCTCCTCCCCGGGGGCCACCACCCGATAGGTGACGCTGGGAGCGGTGGTGATCAAGGACAGCCCGTACTCCCGCTCCAGCCGCTCCTGGACCACGTCCAAGTGCAAAAGCCCCAGGAAGCCGCAGCGGAAACCGAAGCCCAGGGCCACGGAGGTCTCCGGTTCGAAGGACAGCGCCGCGTCGTTCAACTGCAGCTTCCCCAAGGCCTCCCGCAAAAGATCGTACTCGTCGGCGTTCACGGGATAGATCCCGGCGAAGACCATGGGCACGGCCGGCCGGAAGCCGCTCAGGGGTTGTGCCGCCGCGCCGGCGGCGGCCACCGTGTCCCCCACCCGGGCATCCCGCAGGTTCTTGATGGACGCCGCCAGGTACCCCACCTCCCCCGCCACCAGCCGCGACACCGGCCGGGGCTCGGGGCGGAACACCCCCACCTCGTCCACCTGGAATTCCCGCCCGGTGGACAAAAAGCGCACCCGTTGGCCCGCCGCCAACTCACCATCCACCAGACGCAGGTAGGGGATCACCCCGCGATAGGGATCGAAGCGGGAATCGAAGACCAACGCCCTTAGCGGCGCCGCCGGGTTGCCGGAAGGCCCCGGCACCCGCTCCACCACCGCCTCCAGCACCTCCTCGATCCCGCGCCCCTCTTTGGCCGACACCAACAGGGCCTCCTCCCCCGGCAGGCCCAGCTCATCCAACTGGCGGCGCACCCGCTCGGGATCGGCCCCGCTCAGGTCGATCTTGTTGATTACCGGGATGATGGTGAGCCCCTGCTCCAAGGCCAGATACAGGTTAGCCACCGTCTGGGCCTGAACCCCCTGGGAGGCGTCCACCACCAGGAGCGCCCCCTCGCAGGCCAGCAGCGCCCTGGACACCTCGTAGTTGAAATCGACGTGGCCCGGGGTGTCGATGAGGTTCAGCTCGTAGCGCCGGCCGTCCCGCGCCTGGTACTCCATGCGCACCGCCTGGGCCTTGATGGTGATGCCCCGCTCCCGCTCCAATTCCATCTGGTCCAGCACCTGGTCCACCATCTGGCGGGGCGCCACCGTGCCGGTGCGCTCCAGCAGCCGGTCGGCCAGGGTGGACTTGCCGTGGTCGATGTGGGCGATGATGCAGAAATTCCTGATCAAAAACACTCCTCCAAGGGGGGCAGCCTCCAGCGGATTATATCATCGAGAGCGGTCCGGCTTCAACGCGGCACCTTGTCAGCTCCCGACTCATATGCTATACTGGGTTGTGACAACCCTTTTATTATATATGAGTTGTCAGGGAGGGGCCGGCATGCAAGACGTTTGGAAGCGCTGGGGAGCCCTCGCCGCGGAGCATCCCCTGCTGGTGATCAGCCGCCGCGGTCCGGTGGTGCGGCAAAACGGCACCGTGGTCCGCGGGCCGGGCGGCTTGGCCACGGCCCTGGGGCAGATGGCCGAGGGGGTGCCCTTCACCTGGCTGCACGGCGGTAACGGCGAGGCCATATGGGGACGGGCCCGACTGCGGGGAGTGCCGCTCCCGCCCGCGGTGGACGCCGCCCACGCGGCCCTGTGCAACCGGCTGCTGTGGTTCGTGCAGCACGGTCTGGACGGCGCCTCGCCGCTGCCGGCCGAGTGGTTCCGGGGCTACCTGGCCGCCAACAGCCATTTCGCCGCGGCGGCCGCGGCCCTCCTGCCGACCGACGCCACGCCGGTGGTCTTCATCCACGACTACCATTTCTACCTGCTGGGCCGCGAGCTGCGCCGGCGCCGTCCCGACGCCCTTCTGGCCTATTTCCTGCATATTCCCTGGCCCCCGCCCGCGGTATGGCGACAACTACCGCCCGACCTCCTACGCCATGTGTGCCGGGGGCTATTGGCCAACGACAGCCTCGGCTTTCAGACCGAGGAGGATGCCGCCAATTTCCGGGAGCTGTGCCTAGAGGTCCTGCCGGAGGCGTCCACCGACTCCGCCGGCATCCTCCACTGGCACGGTCGTCAGGTGCTCACGGCGGCTTACCCCATCTCGGTGGATCCTGCCGCACTGGCCGCCGCGGCCGCCGCCCCGGAGGTGGAGCGCTACCGGGAACTGCTCGGCGCCCCCCGCTCCATGCGCACCCTGATCCGGGTGGACCGGCTTGATCCGAGCAAAAACGTGCTGGCGGGCTTCCAGGCCCTGGATCTGCTGCTGCGGCGCGCGCCTCATTGGCGCGGCAGGCTGCGCTTCCTGGCCTTCCTGGTGCCCACCCGGCAGGAGGTGCCGGAATATCGGGAGTACGCCCGGCGGGTCCTGTCCGCCGCCCAGGACATCAACCGGCGGTATCAGTCGGGAGACTGGCTCCCCGTGCAGATCTTCCACGAGCACAACCGGGCCCAGTCCCTGGCGGCCATGAGCCTGTACGACGTGCTTTTGGTAAACCCCTTGGCCGACGGCATGAACCTGGTGGCCAAAGAGGGTCCGGTCATCAACAGCCGTCACGGCGCCCTGGTCCTCTCCTCCCGAGCCGGCGCCTACCGCCAGCTGCGGGAAGCGGCCATCCCGGTGGAGCCCGCCGACGTGGTCGGCACCGCCCAGGCCCTGGGCCAGGCCCTCGAGCTTTCCCGGCCCGAGCGGCGCCGGCGGTCCGCCGACCTGCGCCGGGCGGTGCTCAGCTGGACCCTGTGGGACTGGTTGGAGGCACAGCTGGGCGACGTGGAGCAACTCCTGGCCGAACAGGAACAGGTGGCCGTGCATTGAAGGCACCGCGCCTCTTGGCCCTGGACCTGGACGGCACCCTGCTGGCCCCGGAAGGATCCCTGAACCGGCGCACGGCCAGCCTGCTCCGGCTGGTGCGCGGCGGCACCCGACTGGTGCTGGCCACCAGCCGCGACTTCGCCCTCACCCGTCCGGTAGCCACGGTGGTGGGGGCCGAACACTGCATCTGCCTCACCGGCGCGCAGGCTTTCCGGGCCGAGCGCTGCCTGTTTCGCCACCCGCTGCCCGCCGCACCCTCCCATGCCGTCTTTCGCTACGCCGCCCGTCTGGGCCTCTCCGCGGCCTGGTATGTGCGCAAGGAGGTCTTCCAAAGCCCCCGGGAGGACGCTCCCGACCAGCTCCTCCTGCGTGGCGATCCGGCCCTCCTGCACCGGGTGGCGGAGCGCTTCGGAGCCCTGCAGGGACAGGTGCGCTTCTTGTTCCTGCCCGACTGGACCCACCCGCAGGTGCTGCACCTGTTGCACCCCCGGGCCACCAAGGGCCGGGCCCTGGAGCGCCTGGCCGGCTCCCTGGGCGTAGCTCGGGAGGAGATCCTGGCCGTGGGCGACGGCCTGGCCGACATCGACATGCTGGAGCTGGCCGGTCACGGCGTGGCCGTGGAAGGCTCCCCCCCGCCGGTGCGGGAGGCGGCGGACCAGGTGCTGGAAGAACCGTTGGAGGAGTTCCTGGAGCGACTGTCCTGAAGGCAAAACGAAAGCGACGGGTGCCCCGCCGCCTGCGCAATCCGGCGTCCAGACTAGCCGGCCGCCAGCTTCCTGCTGAGCCGTGCTTTCTTGCGCGCGGCCGTGTTGGCGTGCAGCGCACCTTTCTGCGCCGCATGGTCGATGGTGCTGTAGGCCCGGCGCAAAGCCTCCCGAGCCTTGTCGGCGTCGCCCGCCGCCGCCGACTCCAAGAATCGCCGCTCCGCCGTGTGCACGGCGGACTTGCGCGCGCGGTTTTGCGTCCGACGCTCCTCGGCTATCCTCACCCGCTTGAGGGCCGATTTATGGTTGGCCAAAGATTTTTTTCACCTCCGTCTTTGTATTTTACCACCGCCCCGGGCCCAAGGCAAGCATAGCTGGCGCCGTCCGGCTCATAACCATCGGAGAAAGGTGGTGGTGGGATGGGGCGTCGCCTGCGGGTGGTTCGCCTGCCCCGCATGCCGCAGCCTCCCCTGCTCCTCGCCTACCTAGCCCTGGTGGTCCTCGCCCTGGCGCTGGCCGGGCTCCCCCGCCCGGCGCACCCCAAATACCTGCCTACGCTGGCGCCCCTGAGCACCGCCCGGTCCGGTGTCCTCTTCGGAATTTGGCGCCCCGGCGCTCGCGTCCTGCGTTTCCTGCTGGACCAGGCCGCGCCGGCCCTGTCCGGCGCCCCTCGGCGCGGCGTCTCGCCGCGGGGCAGCCTGAGCCTGCTCTTGCGCCTCTTGGGCGGCGTGGACGGCACCTCCCCCGCCGCCTTCCTGGCGGCGGCCATCCCGGCCCTGCCCAGTGTTCCGCCGGCGCCGGCCAACCCGCCGGGCGCGCGCCCCCCCTATCCCACGCCGCCGACTCCGGTGCTCTACGGGCGGCATCCCCTGATCGGCATCTACCACAGCATCTCCAAGGAGTCCTTCCTGAGCGCCCTGGGCGCCGGGCGCACCCCGCTGGACGCCTACTCCTCCGACCAGCGCCGCAACGTGGTGCGGGTCGGCACCTTTTTGGCTCGCTACCTGTGGCGGAACGAGGGCCTCAGCGTGGCCCACTCCCTGGCGGTCAACGACTACCAGGGAATCATCGGCGCCTACCGCAACTCCCGGCGCACCGCCCGCGACCTGTTGCGCCGCTACCACCGCCTGCGGGTGCTCCTGGACCTCGAGCGCGGCAGCGGCACCGCCGCCCAAAGCGTCACCGTGCTGCGGGGACACCGCTATGCCCGGGTGCTGCTGGTGGTGGGCACCGGCGCACGGCTGCCCGATCCGAGTTGGCACGCCAACCTATCCTTCGCCCACCGCCTGGCCGCCGCCCTGCGGCGGCTGGCCCCTCCCCTGCTCATCGGCATCCGCGAGTCCCGGGATCGCCTGAACCAGGAGGTGCTTCCCGGCGCGCTGCAGGTGGAGATCGGCGGCCCATACAACACCCTGCGCCAGGAGCAGCGCACCACCCGGGTGCTCGCCGCCGCCTTGGACCTTTTGGATCACGACGGCACCCTGCCGGCGCGTCCCTGACGGGGTCCGGCCAGGTGCACCAGCGCCGTCGTCAGCACCAGCTCCGGCCGCCAGCCGGTTTTGATCCGGCCGTTCGCCTCCAGCAACCGCCGCAACCCCTCCACGAGTTCCTCCTCCCGGAAGTTGGCCGCCTGGCGCCACAGCTTGCGCGCCACAAAGGAAGGCACGCCCAGATACCCCGCCAGCCGCTCCTCCGCTCCTCCGGCCTGCCTCCACCAGCAGGTCCCCAGCAGCAGGCGCAGTTGGCGGGCCAGCAGGGATAGGATCACCAGGGGCACCTCGCCCTGGCGCAGGAGCGTCTGCAGACAGCCCAGGGCCTGCCCCGCTCGTCGCTCCCCCAGATGGTCCACCAGTTGGAACACCGTGCCCGCCACCGCCGCCCCCCGGGCCACGGCGGCCACCGCCGGAAGGTCCACGCGCTCCTGGTCGTCTGCCCACAGGCAGACCTTCTCCACCTCCTGGACCAGCGTTCCCAGGCTGTCGCCCGCGCCCTCCACCAGCAGGGCCGCCGCCTGCGGGGTGAGCTTTTTGCCGCGGGAGCGCGCCAGTTGCACCGCCCAGCGCTCCCGCTCCTGGGCCGCCGGCAGCCGGCAGTCCACCACCGCTCCCGTCTCCCCCGCCAGTCGGGCCAGCTTTCCCCCCGGGGCGGCATCGGGGCAGGACAGGACCAAGGTTCCCCCCTCCGGCGGGCCCGCCGCCACGTCGCGCAGCACGCGCTCCCAGGTCGCCTGGGCCTTCTCCCCTCCCGCCTCCAGATCCACCGCCACCAGCCGCCGCCCGTTCCCGAAGGACACCACTCGCAACTCCTCCAAGGCTCGGGAGCAAGCCTCGGGATCGTCGCCCGCCAGGCGCACATAGTTCAAGGAGTAAAGCTCCTGCCCCACCAGGGCCTGCTTCAAGGCTTCCCTGGCCCGCCACCGCAGGTAATCCTCAGGGCCCGCCAACAGATAGACGCAGCGATAATCCCCCTGCTGCAAGGCGGCGGAGAGCTCCCGGTGGTTCAACTTCCTCCCCCTCTCCCAGATACACCAGGTGGCCGGCGCAGCGGCAGTCGGAGGCGCCGAAGCGGGCCGGAGCCTCCCGGGCCGCCGGGTGGATCCGCCAGGCCGCGGCCACCCGGCACTCCTCCTCCGGCGCCAGGGCGAAGCACCACGCCCGCCGCAGCACGGCGTGCTCCCGCAGATAGTCGACGTGCCAGCGGCAGCGCTTGGCTCCGTCGGCGCAACGTGCGGCGTGCCGGGCCAGGCGCGCCGCCAGGTTTCTTCGGGCGCGCCCGGTGTACACCCAGCTGCCTGCGGCAAAGCGGCGGACTCCCCAGGCCCCCACGGCGATGGTGCGCTCCCGCGGCAGGAACAGGAGCAGGCTGTACACGCCTAACCGCCCAGGCTGCGCTCCGCCAGGTCCCCCAGGTAGGGCAGGTGGTAGTACTCCCCCCGCCCCGCCATGTACATCAGCACCACGGTCATGGCCAGCCAGATCCCGGTCAAGCCCACCCCGATCAGCCCCTCCAACGCCAGGGGCAGTGTCAGGAAATCGGCCAGGTAGTGGGCCACCGTCAGCACCGCGCCAAAGAGGATGGCCTGCAGGGAGTGGAATCGCACCAGGCGGCTGCGCCGCTCCAGGAAAAAGAAGATCAGCCCGCTGACCCATCCCAACAGGTAGCACAGCGCCGCCTCCAGGCGCGGATCCAGGCCCAAAGACGTCTCTCGCGTGTCCGTCGCCCCCTCTCATCCCGTGACGATGTTCACCAGACGATCCGGCACCGCCACCACCCGCCGCACCGGCTTGCCGCCCAGAGCGTGGCGCACCTTCTCGGAGGCCAGGGCGCGCCGCTCCATCTCCTGGGTATGCAGCCCCGGCGGCAGTTGCAACCGGTCCCGCAGCTTTCCGTCCACCTGCACCGCCACCTCCACCGTGGCCTCCCGCACCAGGTCCGGATCGTACGCGGGCCACGCCGCCAGGTGCACGCTCTCCTCGTGGCCCAGGGCCTCCCACAGCTCCTCCGCCAGGTGGGGAACGAAGGGGGCCAAAAGCAAGGTCAAAAGCTCCAGGGACCGGTCCACCGCCGGGGCGCGGTCACCGCCCGCCTCCCGGTAGGCGTAGGCCGCGTTCACCAACTCCATGATCGCCGCCACGGCGGTGTTGAAGGAGAACCGCTCCACATCCTCGCTCACCCGTCGCACGGTGCGGTGGGCCGCGCGCAAGAGCTCCTCCCCGCCGGTAGCCGCCGACGGCTGGTCCTTCATCCCCTGCACCAGGCGCCACACCCGCTGCAGGAAGCGCGCCGCCCCCTCCACCGCCCGGTCGCTCCACTCCAGGTCCTTCTCCGGCGGCGCGGCGAAGAGGATGAACAATCGGGCCGTGTCGGCGCCGTGGCGCGCCACGATCTCCTCGGGACTCACCACGTTGCCCTTGGACTTGGACATCTTGGCCCCGTCCTTGATCACCATGCCCTGGGTCAAAAGGTTGCGGAAGGGCTCCGCGACATCGGTCCAGCCCTCGTCGCGCAGCACCTTGGTGATGAAACGGGAGTACAAAAGGTGCAAAACGGCGTGCTCGATGCCCCCGATGTACTGGTCCACCGGCAGCCAGTAGGCCGCCTCGTCCCGATCGAAGGGCCGCGCCGCATCCCGGGGGGAGACGTAGCGGAAGTAGTACCAGGAGGAGCAGATGAAGGTGTCCATGGTGTCCGTCTCCCGCCGGGCCGGCCCGCCGCAGGAGGGACAGGTGGTCTGAACGAACCCGGCCGCCTCAACCAGAGGAGACGGGCCCTCCCCCGTGAAGCGCACCTCCTCGGGCAGGAGCACCGGCAAAGCCTCCTCCGGCACCGGCACCGTGCCGCAGCGGGGGCAGTACACGATGGGGATGGGCACCCCCCAATAGCGCTGCCGGGACACCAGCCAGTCCCGCAGCCGGTACTGGACCTGGCGACGGCCAAGCCCCCGCCGCTCCAGGAAATCGGCGATGGCCTCCCAAGCCTCCTCGCTGGGCATACCGTCGAAGGATCCCGAGTTGATCATGCGCCCCGGGCCGGTGTAGGCGGCGTCCCCCAGGGGCGCCTCCCCCCGGATGACCTCCCGGATCGCCAAGCCGTAACGGCGGGCGAACTCGAAGTCCCGCTGGTCGTGGGCCGGCACCCCCATCACCGCGCCGGTGCCGTAGCCGGTGAGCACGTAGTTGGCCACCCACAAAGGCACCTCCTCGCCGGTGACCGGATGCACGGCCCGCATCCCCAGGGGCATGCCCCGCTTGTCCAAAGAACGCTCCCGCGCCCCCTCGCCGCCCGCTTGGGCCAGGAAGGCCGCCAGGGACGGATCGGCCGCGGCGCAGCGCGCCGCCAGCGGGTGTTCGGGCGCCAGGGCCAAGAAGGTCACCCCGTAGAGGGTGTCCGGGCGGGTGGTGAACACGGCCAGTTCCTCCCCCGTGCCCGCCACCCGGAAGGTCAGCTCCACCCCCTCGCTGCGCCCGATCCAATTCTCCTGCATGGTGCGCACCCGCTCCGGCCAGCCGGACAATTGGGCCAGGTCCTCCCGCAGCGCCTCGGCGTGGGCGGTGATGCGAAAGAACCACTGCTCCAGCTCCTTTTGCACCACCTCGGTGCCGCAGCGCCAGCACACCCCGCCCTCGGCCTGCTCGTTAGCCAGCACCGTGGCGCAGCGGGGGCACCAGTTGACGGCCGCCCGCTTGCGATAGGCCAGGCCGCGCCGGTACAGGAGCACAAAGAGCCACTGGGTCCAGCGGTAGTAGCCGGGGTGGCAGGTGGCCACCTCCCGCTCCCAGTCGTAGGACAGGCCCAGCTCCTTCAGCTGCGAGCGCATGCGGGCGATGTTGTCCCAGGTCCAGCGGGCGGGATGCACCCCCCGGGCGATGGCGGCGTTCTCCGCCGGCATGCCGAAGGCGTCCCATCCCATGGGGTGCAGGACGTTGAAGCCCCGCATGCGGTGGTAGCGGGCCACGGCGTCCCCGATGCTGTAGTTGCGCACATGCCCCATGTGCAGCTTTCCCGAGGGGTAGGGAAACATCTCCAGGCAGTAGAACTTGGGGCGCGCCGCGTCCACCGCGCAACGGTAGAGGCCCTGCTCCTCCCAACGCCGTTGCCATTTGGCCTCCAGCTCCCCCGGCCGGTACCGCTCCTCCAACTACACCCCTCCCGCCTGCCGCGCCGTTTTGGCGCGAGGCCTTCGGTCGCCCCTAAAATATAACCCGGCCAAAGCGCCGACGCAAGCCGGGCGGCGGCGGGCGGAACCCGTCACCGTTTTGTCAGTTCCGGCCCGCCGCTCCTGTGCTATGCTGGGTCCAAACAGCACGCCCCGAGGAGGCACGCTATGCATCCGTACGAGTGGGTGGTGTTCGTGATCCCCGCCGTGGGCCTGGCCGCCTTCGGCATCGGCTCCTGGCTCACCCTGCGGCGCCGCGGCTAGCCGCTCCCGATCACCAGCCGCCGGAAGAGCTCGCCCCGCTGCTCAAAATCGGTGAATTGGTCATAGCTGGCGCTGGCCGGAGACAACACCACCGTGTCGCCCGGTCGGGCCAGCCGGCGGGCCTCCTCCACCGCCGCCGCCAGGTCCGGCAGGCGCCGGATCACGGGCAGTTCCCCTCCGGCGGCCCCCCGCACCGCCGCCTCGATCTTCGCCGCCGTCTGCCCGATGAGGAGCAGTACCCGCACCTGGCGCCGCACCGCCGGCCCCAGGACCGCGTAATCCAGGTGCTTGTCGTAGCCCCCGGCGATGAGCACCAGCGGCGGTGGGAGGGTGGCCAGGGCGGCCAGGGTGCGCTCGGGGGTGGTGGCGATGGAGTCGTTGTACCAGCGCACCCCCTCGGAGTCGGCCACCTGCTCCAGGCGGTGGGGCACCCCCCCAAACTCCCGCAGCACGGCCGCCGTAGCCTCCGGGCCCGCGCCGCGGGCCGCGGCGGCCCCCGCCGCCGCCAGGGCGTTCTCCAGGTTGTGGGCCCCGGGCAGGGCCAACTCCCCTGCGGGCAAGAGCCGTTGGGCCCGTCCCTCCCAACGCACCTGGAGCCAACCGTCCGAAAGGAAGGCTCCCTCCGCGAGTTCCTCGCGCCGGGTGAACCACAGCACCCGGGAAGGGGCGGTTTCGGCCAGCTCCCGGGCGCCCGGATCGTCCCGGTTGGCCACCAACACCGCCTCGGGTTGCTGCCGTCGGAAGATCTGGGCCTTGGCCTCCCGGTACTCCGCCAAATCCCGGTGCACGTCTAGGTGGTTGGGGGTCACGTTGAGCAGCACGGCCACCTGGGGGCTCGTCTCCACCAGTTGGAGCTGGAAGCTGGACAGCTCCAACACCGCCTCGGCCGCGGCAGGAATGGCGTCCACCTCGGCGATCAGCGGCCGGCCGATATTGCCGCCCAAGAACACCCGTCGGCCCGCGCGCTCCAGGATGGCCGCCACCAGGCTGGTGGTGGTGGTCTTGCCGGCGCTGCCCGTGATGCCGGTCACCGGCGCGGAACACAACTCCAAGAACAGCCCCGCCTCGCCCAGGAGGGGCACGCCGCGCCGGCGGGCCGCCTCCACCTCCGGCAGGTGCTTGGGCATGCCCGGAGTGAGGAAGGCCAGCTCGCAATCCGCCAGCCCCCGCAGGTAGTCGGCGCCCAGGACGAAGCGCACGCCCCGGGCCGCCAACTGGGACCGCACCTCTCCCAACTCGCCCGCTTCCTTGCGGTCGCAGGCGGTGATCAACGCGCCCCGCTCCAAGAGGAAGCGGATCAGGGCGCGGTGGCTCACCCCCAGCCCCACCACCGCCACCCGCCGTCCCCGAAAATCCCGCTTCATTCCATCCGGGCCAGCACCTCGCGCACCCGCCGCATCCCCTCCCGGATGGCCTCCTCCCCCAAGGCGTAGGAGAAGCGCAGGTAGCCCGGCGCGCCGAAGCCGCTGCCCGGCACCGCGGCCACCCCCACCGCCGTGAGCAGGACCTCCGCCAGCATGTCGACCTCGGCCACCTCCCGCCCCTCGAAGCGCCGACCCAGGTAATCGCCCAGGTCCGGAAAGGCGTAGAAGGCCCCCCCGGGCCGGCTGACCCGCACCCGCGGCAGCTCGGCCAGTTCCGCCAGGATCAGCTCCCGGCGCCGGGCAAAGGCCTCCTGCATGCGCCGCAGCGGCTCCTGCGTCCCCGCCAAGGCCGCCACGGCCGCCCACTGGGCGATGGAGGTGACGTTGGAGGTGGACTGGCTCTGCAGGTCGGTCATGGCCTTGGCTAGGGGGGCCGCGGCGGCGGCGTACCCCACCCGCCAGCCGGTCATGGCGTAGGCCTTGGACATGCCGTTGATCACCACCGTGCGCTCCCGTAGCTGGGGGTCCAGGGCCGCCACGCTCACGTGCTCCGCGCCGTCGTAGACCAGGTGCTCGTAGATCTCGTCGGAGATCAGGTACAGGTCGTGGCGCAAGGCCAGCTCCCCGATGGCCGCCAGGTCGGAACGGGGATAGACCGCCCCCGTGGGGTTGGAGGGGCTGTTCAGCAGGATCACCCGGGTCCGGGGCCCGATCCGCTCCGCCACCGCGGCCGGATCCAGGCGAAAGCCGTCCTCGGCCCGGGTGGGCACGAACACCGGGATCCCGCCGGCCAGGCGGACCTGCTCGGGGTAGGTCACCCAATAGGGAGCGGGGATGACGACCTCGTCCCCGGGGTCCACCAGGACCTGAAAGGCGTTGTACAGGGAGTGCTTGGCCCCCGCGGACACCACGATCTGGCCCTCGGCATAGTCGAGGGCGTTGTCGCGGTGCAGCTTCTCCACGATGGCCCGGCGCAGCTCCGGGATGCCGGCCACCGGCGTGTACTTGGTGCGCCCCTCCCGCAAGGCCCGGATGGCCGCCTCCTTGATGTGCTCCGGGGTGTCGAAGTCCGGCTCTCCCACCCCGAAGTTCACCACGTCCACGCCCTCTTGGCGCAGCGCCTTGGCCTTGGCGTCCAGGGCCAGGGTGGGGGAGGGGTTGATCTTGAGCGCCCGCTGGGACATGTGCATTAACAAAAAACCTCCTCATGTTGCAGACCGTGGGGTCCCCCGAAGACGGTCCCTTGCGCCGTCGGCCGTGGCCTCGGCCGCCTCGACATCGAGGGGCTCTCGCTTTACCCACCGGGGGGCCCGTGCCACCTGTCGCCGCCGCGGATGCCTAGCCGTAGTGTTGCCGCGCCCCTGCCAGACAATTATTCGGTGAAGCCATCGGAGTCTCCTGCCGTTGCCGGGGGACGTGCCGCCCCCCTGCCCTGGCTCGATCCTTCCGGGCCGCCTTCGGGACATGGCCTTGACAAACTATAGCCTTAGCGGCATAATAATTCGATGAAAGGATGGATCGCAGCATGCTCACCTCCAAGGAGGTGGCCGCCGCTCTCGGGGTGTCGCCCAAGCGGGCCCGCCAACTCTTGCAGCAGGGGCGAATACCGGGTGCGACCAAGATAGGCCGAGACTGGCTTGCTCCGGAGCCGCTACGGGTGATCCCCGGAAAACGCGGGCCGAAGCCGCAGGCAAAGAGCGTGGCGCCCACGGGCAGGCGGCAGGACTTTGAACGGCTGTTGGAGACGCAACGGCTGATTCAGCGGCACTTCCCCGAGTGCGTCCTGGTGGGAGGAACGGCCGCCGCCCTCCACGCCGGCCATCGCTTCTCCGAAGACGTGGATTCCGTGCTCACCGACCTTAATTCCCGGTTTCCGCAGGTGCTGGCAAAGCTGGAGCAACTGGCGGGATGGCAGACCAACCGCGTGCAGCCTCCCGTCCTGATCTTGGGCTCCTTGCAGGGAGTGGAGGTCGGTATCCGCCAGCTGGTCCGTTCCGTCCCTTTGGAAACCCAGATCATGGCAGGGATCGTGGTGCCGACCCTGGCGGAGATGTTGCGGATCAAAGGCTGGCTCATCGTGCGGCGCAACGCGCTGCGAGACTTCCTGGATTTTTGCGCCCTGGCGGACAAACTCGGTGCGGGCTTGGAGGCCGCCTTGGAGCCGTTCGATCGGATGTACCCCCAACCGCCCGATTCCGACTCCACCTCCCAGCAATTGGCTAAACAGTTGGCCCAGCCACTGCCGAGGGAGTTTGCCGCGGGAAAACCTCCGGACCTGTCCATGTGGAAAGGCCTCCAGCCGCCTTGGACCGATTGGACCTACGTGGAGGCGTTCTGCCGCGCTTTGGGGGGACGGCTCCTGGATTTGGCCCTGGACCTGCGCTGGCCGCCAAAGGAGGCCCCTGCCGATGCGCCACCGTCATCTTAACCCGGGATTTGAGGATTCGGTGCCCGCCGTTGAGGACGTGCTGGAGCGGGGGCACCTGGACGATTGGCGGGACCTGGCCCGTGAGATTCTGGCGAATCCCGCTGGCACCCGGGTCCAGTCCCTGCGTACCGTCCTCAGTTACTACGACGGCTACGGCACCGCCCGTCTATGGAAGGATTTCCTCCGCCGGGTGGATGCCCGCACCGGAAATCAACCGTGACCATGCCGACTCGCCGGCCTTAGCGGGTGTCGGCGCTAACCGCCGCCCAGGAGATACTTCTCCAGCACCACGGCCACCCCCGCCTCGTCGCTGGAGGCGGTCACCTCCGCCGCCCGGTCCTTCAGCTCGGCCACGGCGTTGCCCACCGCCACCCCCCAGCCGGCGAACTCGATGAGCTCCAGGTCGTTTAGCTGGTTGCCCACGGCCAGGATCTCCTCCCGGGCCACCCCCAGGTGCGCGGCCAGGGCCCGCACCCCCGAGGCCTTGGAGGCGCCCGGGGCGTAGATCTCCAAGGCGGCGGTGCCCCCCTGGGGATCGTCGTTCAGGACCAGCCGGAAGGCGCCGTCCGATAACTCCCGCCAAGCCCGGTGCACCGCCTCCCGCTCCCCCAGGCAGAACACCCGCACCGGGTCGGGCACCTCGCCGGCCGTCAGGTCCGCCACCCGCCGGGTGAACCCGTCGTTGCGCTCCAAGAAGAAACGCTGGGCGGGATGACCCTCCTCCTCGTAGAACACGTCGGGCGGTTGCCCTCGGCCGGCCGCCGCCACGGGAGGCAGCCCCCGCCGGCGCAGGAAGGCCACGGCCCGACGCAGCTGCTCTTCGGACAAGGGCTCCCGGTACAGCACCCGTCCCGTCTGCTCCACCACCAGCGGTCCGCCGCTGGTCACCAGGGGTGCGGTCAGCCCCAGTTCCCGGGCCACCGGGAGGGCCAGGCGCAGCCGCCGACCGGTGGCCAGGGTCACCGACACCCCTCGCGACGCGGTGCGCCCCACCGCTTGACGCACCCGGGCGGGAATCTCCCCTCGGCTGTCGGTCAGGGTTCCGTCCACGTCCAAAGCCACCAGTCGGAAGTTCATCCTGTCGCCTCCCCGAAGCGGCATAGGGGCGGATCCCGACGCAGGGGACATCCGTCGCAGCGCGGGGATCGGGCCAGGCAAAGGCGGTGCCCCAAGGCCACCAACTGGGCGTGGTAGTCGTTGTACAGCGCCGGATCCTGCGGCAGGCGCTCCTGGAAGAAGGCCTGCAGCCGGTCGTAGGGGGCCTCGGCCGGCTGCCACCCCAGACGGTGCAGGATGCGCCGGGTGTAGGCGTCCACCACGAACACCGGGTGCCCCCCGGCATACAGGAGGATGGAGTCCGCCGTCTCCGGGCCGATGCCCCAAAGGGCCAACAGCTCCCGGCGCAGCTCGCCGGAGGAGCCGGTGAGCATGCGCTCGATGGAGCCGCCGTGGCGGCGCTGCAGGTGGTCGGCGAAGGCGATCAGCTTGCGGGCCTTCTGACGCGGGTAGCGGGCGGGGCGGATCAGCCGAGCCAGGGACTCCTCGGGAAAGGCCGCCAGGGCCGGCGCGTCCAAGAGGCCGGCCTCCCGCAGGGCGGCGACGGCCTGCTCCACGTTGCGCCAAGCCACCGCCTGGGTCAGGATGGCCCCCACCGCCACCTCGAAGGGCGTATCCCCCGGCCACCAGTGCCGGTGGCCGAAGTGCTCCCGCAGCCGCCGATACAGCTCGAGAAGTTCCAAGCCTATCCCGTTCCCTCCAGGGGATGACCCAGCTCCCGGGCGGCCCGCAAGGCCCACCGGGGATCGCGCAAGAGCGCCCGGCCCACCGCCACCAGGTCCGTCTTCCCCTCCCGAATCAGGGAGTCGGCGAAGGCGGGTTCGGTGATGCCACCCGCCACGGCCACCGGCACCGTCACCGCCCGGCGCACCGCCGCGGCCGCCTCCACGTTGTATCCGGGCGGCGCCCCCGCCGGGCGGCTGCCGATGAGCCCTCCGGACACGTCCAGCAGGTCCACCCCCGCCTCCACCAGCCGGGGGGCCAGCTCCACCGCCTCCGCCAGGGGGAAGCCCCCCGGCAGGCCGTCGTCGGCCCCGAAGCGGTAGAACAGGGAAAAGTCCGGCCCCACCTCCCGGCGCACCCGGCAGATCACCTCCAGGGGAAAGCGGCTGCGTCCCGCCAGGTCGCCGCCGTAGTCGTCGGTGCGCCGGTTGGTCAGGGGGGAGAGGAATTGGTTCAATAGGTAGCCGTGGGCTCCGTGGATCTCCACGCCGTCGAAGCCCGCCTCCACCGCCCGCCGGGCGGCGGCGGCGAACTCCTCCCGGATCTGCGCCAGGTCGGCCGTCGTCAGCTCCCGCGGCACCTCCCGTCCGGAGGGATGCAGCACCGCCGAGGGTCCTTCCGGCACCGCTTCCGCCACGGCGGCGGTGGTGGCGCTCCCGGCGTGGGTGAGCTGCAGGACGAGCCGGGCTCCCGTGGGACGGATCGCCTCCACCAGGCGCCGAAATCCCTCCACCAAGGCGTCGTCGTGCAGCCCCAACTGGGTGCGGGTAAGACGGCCCGAGCGGCGTACGTAGGTGTGCTCCACCACCAGCAGCGCTACCTGGGAGCGGGCCCGGGCCAGGTAGTGCTCCAGGTGGCGCGGGGTGACCTCCCCCGTCTCGGTGGCCACGTCGCTGGCCATGGGCGGCATCATGATCCGGTTGCGCAACGCAAGCCCCCGCACTTCCAGGGGCGAGAAAAGGTCCGGCATTTTGGTCCACCTGGCCGAAAAATGCGGACTGGGCGTCCACACGTCCTCCCCGCCAGGTGATCGCTCCTTTCGGCCTTGGATTTCCCCGCCCGGGGAGGCGCCCCGGGAAGAGTGGTGCCTTGGGTCCGCCGCTGCCCGGCCCGAGAAATATATGCGGCCGCAGCGTCGGGCGATATCTAAAGGGGCGTGGGCACCCCGACGCGCTCCCGAAAGCGCAGCACCTCCCGATAGCCCACCTGCCGGAGCAGCAGGACCACCCGGTCCAAATCCTGGCCCACCTCCTCGGGAGTGTGGGCGTCGGAAGCCGTGGTCACCGGAATGAGCGAGCGTCGGCAGCGCTCCAGGAAGCCGACCGCGGGGTAGATCTCTCCCACGGGACGACGCAGGCCGGCGCTGGAAACCTCCACGGCGCAGCCCGCGGCGGCGATCTGGGCCACCGCCTCGTCCCACAGCGGGGCCGGATCCGCCGCGGGGGTGTCCCCGAAGATCTTGATCAGGTCGGGGTGGGCCAGCACGTCGAAGAGCCGGCTACCGGCCGCCCGGCCGAGCATCCCGAAGTACTCCCGCCACGCCCGGTCCACTCCCCGCCGCCGGTGCTCCTCCCGCATATCCGCCAGATCCACGCCCCAGTCTCCCAGCCAATGGACCGATCCCAGGACGAAATCCCACCGGTAGGACTTCAGGAAGGCCCGGATGGCCTCCTCCCGCTCCGGCAGGTAGTCCATCTCCACGCCGACGCGCACCGGCAATCCCGCCTCCCGGGCGGCGGACAAAAGCCCCAGGTACTCCTCCAGGTCCGCGACGCAGCGCTGCCGCCCCCAGGGGGTGTTCAGGAGGTGGCCCGCCTGGCGGAAACGGTAGGCGTGCTCGGAGAAGCCGAACTCCGCCACCCCCCGGCGCCGCCCCTGCTCCAGAAACTCCTCCAGCCAGGCCCGGGTCAGGGGACCGCGCTCCAAGTGCAGGTGGTAGTCTACCAGCAAGTTGTTCCCCCCGATACCGCACGCCAAGACTTCGGCATGCCCCGGCTCCGATCCTCCTCGGCGCGGCTCAGCACTCGCTGTAGCCGCAGGACACGCACTTGGCGCAGCCCTCCTCATGGACCAGGGTATACATGCCGCAGGAGGGGCACAGGTTGTACGAGGAGGCGGCAGGCCGCACCTCCGACGTGGCGGCCGCCGTGAGCTCCAGGGGCAGGGAGAGCTGCTGGGGGAACTGCAGTTCCGCCAGCTGTTCCAAGACCTCCCGCATGAAGTGGCCCATGGCGTCCGGCACCGAGAGGATGCGCCCGGGACCGAAGCCGACGCTGCGGCTGCCCCCGATCCCCGTGAGCTGGCTGGCCACCTCCTCCGGGTCCACCCCGCAGCGCAGGGCCAGGGAAACCAGCCGGGCGATGGCCTCGGTGAAGGCGGCCACGTCCGAGCCGGCCTTGCCGATCTGGGCGAACAGCTCCACCGGATGGCCGTCCAGGCTGTTCAAGGTCAGGAACAGCCGCCCAAGGGGGGTCTCCCGCCGGTCGGTGAAGCCGATGAGCCGGTCGGGCCGGTCGATGGGGTGGATCTTGCCCCAGCCGGGGGCAAAGGCGGCCACCGGTCCCAGCGGAGTCTGCTCCCGGCGGCCCACCGTCAGCACCTGCTCCTCCCGGCTGCCGTCCCGGTACACGGTGACCCCCTTGCACCCCAGCTGGTAGGCCAGGTGGTACACCCGGGCCACGTCCTCCGGGGTGGCCCGCTGCGGGAAGTTGCAGGTCTTGGACACGGCGTTGTCCGTGTGCTTCTGAAAGGCGGCCTGCATGCGCACATGCCACTCGGGGTCGATGTCGTGGGCGGTGACGAAAAGCCGCCGCACGTCCTCCGGCACCTGATCCAGGTCGTCCAGGTGGCCCTGCTCCGCCACCCGGCGCACCAGCGCCTCGCTGTAGAAGCCGCGCCGACGGGCCACCGCCTCGAACAGCGGGTTGACCTCCACCAGATCCTGCTTGTCCAACACGTGCCGGGTGAAGGCGATGCTGAACAGGGGCTCGATGCCGCTGGAAGCGCCGCCGATGATGCTGATGGTGCCCGTGGGGGCGATGGTGGTCACCGTGGCGTTGCGCAGCGGCCGGTCTCCCGGCCGGTCGTAGACGCTGCCCGGCCAGGCCGGGAAGGGGCCGCGGCTGTCCGCCAACTGCGCCGAAGCCTCCTTGGCCGCGGCATCTATGGCGCCCATGACCTCCTCGGCCAGGGCCACAGCTTTGGGGGTGTCGTAGGGAATGCCCAGCATGATCAGCAGGTCGGCCCAGCCCATCACTCCCAGCCCCACCTTGCGGGTGGTCATCACCATCGCTTCGATCTCGGGAAGCGGCAGCCGATTGGCCTCGATGACGTTGTCCAGGAAGTGGATGGACTCGCGCACCACCTGCCGCAACCGCTCCCAGTCCACCACCGCTCCGGATGCGTCCTCCCGCACCAGGTGGGCCAGGTTCAAGGAGCCCAGGTTGCACGCCTCGTAGGGCAATAGCGGCTGCTCACCGCAGTTGTGAACCACCAACCCGTTGGCGGCGAAGGCATGCACCTGGGGCACCGTGAGGTCGAACACCGGCTCCACCCCGTCGGGAACCAAGGCAGTGAAGGTGGCCAAAAATTCCGCCGCGGCCGGCTCACCGGGGCGGGCCGCACAAGCCTCGTCCAAAGCGCGGCGCTTTCCCGGCTGCAAAAAGCCGACCTCCCGCCGGAAGCGCTCCAAGAAGGGCGCCGACACCCGCACCCCCCACCCGGCCACCGCGTCAGGCTGCGTCACGCTGAAGACGCCGCGGTTTAGCAGCAGCCGCTGGACGTCGCGGGCCAGGACCCGCCCCAAGGCGCAGGCCTCCACCACGCCGTCCACCACCTCCCCGGCGGCGCTGAACAGGCCGCGCAGGAAGCCGCGCTGCATGGCCCGGTTACCCTGCAGCACCACCGGCGGCACCCGGTCGGGCGCCGGCTCCGAAGCCCGCGCCTGGGCCGTGGCCACTGCCCGTAGCGAGACCTCGGTCAGCAGCTCCTCCCCGCCGCCGGCCTGCCAACCCAGGCGCACTCCCCAAGCGGCGGAACCGGCCGGCCCCCAGCCCCCGGGGCGGTCCAGGACGTGGATCCGGTCGCCCCCCACCAGCTCCCCGGCCCGCACCCAACCCCGCTCGGTCATCACTCGGTGATCGGCGGTGAGGCGCAGGGTGAAACCCTCCGCCGTCTCGAGGCGGAAGACCGGCTTGACCCCGGTGGCCACCACCGCACCCGCCGGCAGGCGCTCGGCCGGGCTCCGGCGGCTATCGGCCACGACGCCCACCCCGCGCCCCTCCTCCCACAGCTCCCGCGTCGAGCGCAACCCCGTCGTGGTGGAGAGCAGGGTGTCTCCGGTCACGCAGGGGTTCGTGCTCTCGATGGCCCCCAACCGGGGCGTGGGGTTGTGCTCCTCGATGCGGTCGATGAAGACGATCCCAGGCTCCCCGTTCCGCCATGCCGCCTGGACGATGCGGTCGAAGACTTCCCGGGCCGCAAGCTTCCCCGTCACCGCGCCGTCGCGAGGGTTCACCAGGTCGTACTCCCCGTCCACCTCCAGGGCCTGCATGAAGCGCTCCGTCAGGGCCACGGAGATGTTGAAGTTGGTGATGGCCTTGTTGTCCTGCTTGCAAGAGATGAACTCCAGGATGTCCGGATGATCCACCCGCAGAATGCCCATGTTGGCGCCGCGGCGGGTGCCTCCCTGCTTGACCGCATTGGTGGCCGCGTCGTAGACGGTCATGAAGGAGATGGGCCCGCTGGCGATGCCCCCCGTGGAGCGCACGATGTCGTTCTTGGGACGCAGCTGGGAGAAGGAGAAGCCCGTGCCGCCGCCGGACTGGTGGATGAGGGCGGCGTGCTTCAGCGAGTCGAAGATCTTGCCCAGATCATCCTCGATGGGCAGCACGAAGCAGGCCGACAGTTGCTGCAGCTCCCGGCCGGCGTTCATGAGGGTGGGACTGTTGGGCAGGAAGTCCCGGGAGGTCATGAGGTTGAAGAAACGCTCCTCGGCTTCCCGCACCACCTCCGGATGCCGGTCCCCGAAGGCCAACAGGTCCGAAAAGCTCAGGCGCATCCTTCCTTGGCGCGCCAAGCGCCGATATGCCCGCTCCAGGGTGGCCCGATCCTGCGGCGACAGATCCAAAACCATCTACCCCCCCGTTGTTTACTTGGATTCGGCCAAACCAGGATCCTGCCGCCCCTCGGGATCGTACACCTCCGGATGAAACAGAAGCTCCATCAGGGCTAGATTGCGGGCCACCCGCCGGAACATGTCCGCAGGCTCCTCCACGGCATTGCCCTGCTCGTCCCGGCGCAGGTAGCGCTTGCGCAGGACCGTCAGGGCATTCTCCGACCAGTCGCCGTTCCCCATTCAGTACGCCCCCTCCTCTTTGCCGCCGGCCGACTGCAGCCGATCCAACTCCTCTCGAAAACGACCCAAGTCCGCGAACTGTCGATACACCGAGGCGAAACGCACGTAGGCCACCGCGTCGATGCGCCGCAGCCGTTCCATCACCGCCTCCCCGATGGCCGTGCTGGACACCTCCCGGGCGCCGCCTACCCGCAGCTCTCGCTCGATCTCCGCCGCCGCACGCTCCAGCACCGCCAAGGGCACGGGGCGCTTCTCACAGGCGGTTAGCATGCCCCGCAAGAGCTTCGGCCGGTCGAAGGCCACCCGGCGCCCGTCCCGTTTCACCACCACCAAGGTGGGCTCCTCCACCCGCTCGAAGGTGGTGAAGCGGCGACCACAACCTAGGCACTCCCGGCGACGGCGGATCGTGCCTCCCTCCTCTGCCGGGCGCGAGTCGTATACCTTGGTCTCCGGGTGGTTGCAGAAGGGGCAACGCATCCTCCCCGCCTCCGATATATGGCCTATGGAAGCATTCTAACCCTGCACATCTAGTATGTCCACGGCCTCGAGGGACATATTTCGGCAGTTTCTCCCTCTCAGGCTCCCTCAACCTCGCCCACGCTGGCCCGGACTGCGCGGATCGAAGAGGCGCCCCCTCGGACGGCAAGCATGGTGGGTCCGATTCCCATTCGCCACCTCCCAAAGCGTTTGCCTCCCCCAGCCCCCTTGTGCTACAATGCGTTAGGTTCAATGCCCCCTTCGGGGCGGTCAAAACCGCATAGCGCTTCTCCGAGCCCCCGCCCCTAAAGGCAGCGACCCAGGGGACGAGGGCCAGCCGCTCGGCGGCTCGGGGTCCGGCGGGAAACCGGCGGGCCTCCCGTGTTCGGAAAGGAGAAAACCTGCCCGCGACTTAAGCCGCGGCGGTGACGGCGTCCTTTCCCACGGACGCCGTTTGGCGTGTTCGGAGCAGGAAAGGCAGGTGATCGCGTAAGCCCCTCGACCCGCATCACATGCGCCTCCGAAGCCGCCGCCCCTGTCGGGCTCATCCCCCGTGGAGCGACGGCCAGCCGCTCGGCGGCTCGGGTTCGCCGGGAAACCGGCGGGCCTCCCGTGCTAGGAAAGGAGCGTGGATTCCTTATGTTCAACAGTTTTCCTTCCCCCGTCCCCAGACCATCTTCGACGGTCCTGCCCCTCGGCCGGATCGGCCCGGCCCTCCTGGCCGCCGCTCTCCTCTTGGCCGGCTGCGGTGCCGGCCCCGTCGCCAAGCCCGCCGGCACGGCCGACGTGGCCTATGCCGGCGCCCTGCAGGTGGTGAACGATCAATTCCTGGGGCCCGCCTTCGAGCACGCCACCGGCAACCACTACCGCGGTCGCGGCGGCGGCGCCTTCGGGGTGGCCCACCTCATCGCCACCGGAGAGATCCACCCCAACGTCTTCGAGAGCATGGGCACCGGCCCCATCAAACTGTTGGAGCCCAAGTTCACCCGCTGGAGCGTGGCCCTGGCCGCCAATCCCCTGGTGATCGCCTACTCCCCCCGCAGCCGCTGGGCCCCGGAGTTTCAAGCCATCGCCCACGGCAAGAAGCCCTTGGCGGACCTGTTCCGGATAATGGAGCAGCCCGGCTTTCATCTGGGCCGCACCAACCCGCAGACGGATCCCCAAGGACAGGCCTTCATCTTCATGATGCACCTGGCCCGGGGCTACCTGCACCTGGCGCCCGGCACGGCGACCAGGGTCCTGGGCGGGGTGAACAATCCGCGGCAGATCTTCGCCGAGGAGTCCATCCTGTCCCACCTGCAGTCCGGCCAGTTGGACGCCTCCTCGGCCTTCCTGCCCGAGGCGATCCAGCGCCATCTGCCCTACATTCGGCTGCCGGGGCGGATCGACATGGGCAACCCCGCCTACGCCTCCCTCTATCGCACCCAGTCCCTGCGCCTGAAGAACGGCACCCTGGTGCACGGAAGCCCCATGGTGGTTTACGTGACCCAGATCACGGGCACGCCCGACCAGGCGACCGGCCTGGCCTACCTGCGGTTCCTGTTCTCCACCACCGGAAAGCCGTTACTGCGCCGGGAGGGCTACCTCCTCGTGCCGCCCGCCATCCAAGGTGACCAGACGGCCGTGCCCCCGTCCCTCCGCCACCTGTCGGCCAAGGGCTGACCTGAAAGCGGCGCCTCCCGTCCATGACGAGGGGCGCCGCTCGTCGTTTTAGGTTGAACCCTTAAGACCTTCTTACGCAAGGTGCCCAGGTTCGGCGTTTCCCGGTCCTTCAGCAGCCGGCACAGGTAGCTGGGATCGCACCCGACGGCCGCCGCCTCGCGGGTGGGGGCACGCCCTGCCCAAAGGCACTCTCCCGGGTGGCCCGCCAGCCGCCAAGGGCACTGCCGGGGCGCGTCGGGGCATGGCCTTTTGGCAATGGGGCAGATTCGCGTAGCGCTGTACATGCGGATCACCTCCCCGGGAAAGAGGAAAGCTCCCGGAGACAAGCCCGGCAGCATGCTTGATTTATCTTTTTTGTTATCATGAGGGCCGGAGGGGGAAGACGCATTGTGACAGCAGTCTTCTACCGCCTTCCCTCCGGGAGGGAGCCGGTGGAAGAGTTTCTGGCAACCCTGGAGTATCGCCATAGAGTGAAGATGTACCGAGTCATGGACTACCTGAAGACGTTTGGCCCCACCATGGGACTGCCGCATGCGGAACATATTCAAGAAGACATCTGGTGCCTGCGGGCGCCTGCCGTAGGGAGAAATCCGCTTGGCGCAACAGCGGCTGGCCGATTTTCGCTCAAGGGGGTTCTCCACTGATAGAGTCCTGATAGTATTGAAATCCGTCTCATGGTATTTTATACTAATGCGAAGGGGGCCGAGGGCAATGCAAGCGACCTACCGGGCGAAAGTTCCTGATAGCGGCATCTACCCGATCCTGGACGCCATGGCCGCCCTGTACGGCCGGGCGGAGCGCGCCCTCTTCGTGGACCTTCATGTGCGCTGCCGCGCGCTTTCGGAATGCAAGCGGGAGTACATCCGGAATTTCGGTCTGACCGCACGGCAGTTCAACGCCGTTCGGGCAAACCTGGACGGCAAGGTGGCGGCGACGCGGGAGGGCCAAAAGAACCGCATCGCCCACCTGCAAGACGCCATCGCCGCGGCGGCAAAAGCGGTGAAGAAGGCCGAGCGGGACCTGGCCAAGCTCCGGGACAAGAAGGTCCGCACCGCGCAGGCGGCTTCGCTGCGGCGCCGGCTGCGCTTCACCCTGCACCAGAAGAGGCGGCGTCTCCACGCATTGCAACGACGCCTTGCCGCCGCCCAGGCGGACCACGAGGCGGGACGGGTACGCCTTTGCTTCGGCGGGAAGAAGCTTTTCCATGCCCAGTTTCACTTGAAGGCCAACGGCTTCGCGGACTTGGCCGCCTGGCGGGCGGCGTGGCGCCAGCGGCGCTCCTCCCAGTTCCTTTGCCTGGGATCCAAGGACGAGCTGGCGGGCAACCAGACCTGCACCCGAGTGCCGGACGGCTCCTTGCGTTTGCGGGTGCCGCCCGAGTTGGAGGCGGCCTTCGGGAAGCACGTCCTGGTCAAGAACGTCAAGTTCGCCTACGGCCAAGCGGAGACCGACGCCGCCCTGCGCTGCGGGGAGGCGGTCACCTACCGTTTCTTGCGGCACGACGACCAGGAGGCCTGGTATGTGCACGCCTCGGTGGAGCGCCCGGACGTCAAGATAACCACGGATGGGCGCCTGGGAGCCCTGGGGGTGGACTTCAACCCGGCCCACGTGGACGTGGGCGAGATCGACCGCTTCGGAAATCCCGTGGGTGTCCGGTCCTTTCCCCTGGACCTGGCCAAAAAGACCGAGGCCAGGGCGACGGCCATCCTCGCGGAGGTGGCGGCGGACATCGTGGACTGGGCCCGGCTTTCCGGCAAGCCCCTGGTGGTGGAGGAGCTGGACTTCCGGAAGAAGAAGGCCGCCCTGCGGGAGCGCTCACCCCGCTACGCCCGGATGCTGTCCGCCTTCGCCTATCGGAAGTTCTTCCAGCTGCTGTTCTCCCGGGCGGCCCGGGAGGGCGTGGAGGTCATCGGGGTGAACCCGGCCTTCACCAGCGTGATCGGCGAGGTCAAGTTTGCCTCGGGTTACGGGCTGTCGTCGCACTGCGCGGCGGCGGTGGCGATAGCCCGCTCCCCGGCCTTGCCGGCCTGAGGCACGGGAGCGTCTTCGGTCCAGATCCGCCTTTCCGCTACCTGAAAGGAATCGCGGGAAGCACGTCTGGAGCGACTGGAGGCGTGTGGCCCAAAGGCGGCGGGCCGAAAGGGCCCGTGGTCGGTGTCCCTCCGAGGGAGGCCGTGGTGGGGGGAAACCCCTATCCTCGGCGGCACCTATCCGGGCTCCTGCCGGACAAGGCCCGTCGTGGGATGGTTTTGCCGCGGTTCCGGGGCGTGATACCCCGGCGCAAACGGTCGGGAAAACTGTTCGCCCGGCCTGCATGGTATAAAAGGCCATGTTTTAAGGAACGGTTATGGTGATGGATGATCTTGAGCGCTCCCTGAATGAGCAACTGAAGCGCGACCCTGCCTTCCGGGCGGCATGGGAGGAAAGCGAACTGCCCGCAAGGGTCGCCAAGGCGCTGATCGGTCTTCGGATGCGGCTGAACATCAGCCAAGCCGAGCTTGGCAGGCTGGCCGGCATCCCGCAGTCGGAGATCAGCCGTCTGGAGAGCATGAGCCATCTCCCATCCCTGCGCACACTGGACAAGATCGCAGGGGCTGTCGGGGCTGCAGTGGATGTCAGCTTTGTCTGGCCGTCCAGGACCCGGAAAGCGGGAACTGGGACGGATGGCAACGGCCCGACGCCCGTTGCGGCGGCTCGGTCCTAGCCTGGACGGAGGGCTTTCCGCAGAGGCAAACACCGGCTGCCGTTGGGCACTGACCGTCAGGTAGCCAGGCTGGCCGCCGGTGGGCGGGTGGGAGTGGTGGAAGGGCAAAGATATGGTTGGTGGATCCGGTCAAGATCGGGGAAGCATATGGCTTGACTATATCCAAGCAACGGAAAGCTGACGTATCCCCACATCTCCCCGTTTGATTGTTTTGGAGCCCTGAGCCCTTAGATTTTCTGAAAACGTCTTCACCGATTGTTCACGAACCAAAAAGCCGCCCACCAAATGTAGCGGCTTCTTTGGCATGTTTCCCGGATTTCAGCCACGAAGCGCATCCCCATCCGGCCCAGTGGAATCAAGGCTTAGCGGCCTTCCGCGGTTTCCAGCTGGAGCGTCTCTCCGAGGTGCTCTTGGCCCCGTGGCTTTCCTCCCTCATCATCATTTGCATGAGCCGGTAAGCAGAAGCGGAATCGAAACATCTTCGTCAATCGTCTCCCAACGAATGCTTTCACCACCGTAGAGAAGTTCCCAACCATTTCTCTCTTCTGACGAAGCCCTTCCTAGCCGTGGGAAATCACTCAAGGGAAAAAGCAGCTTGCCTCCATTCGAGAGGTTGAACACCACCTCTTTATCGGTGAAGTCAACGCCTGTAGCCACCGGTAATTTTGACCTCGTGACCGCCATCAGGTCAGGCCTCCTCGACGCACCATTTCCTCCCACTTCCCAACAATTTCATCCCTGCGCCGCCTCGCGATGGTTACCGCCCCAGCCACATCCTCGCCCTTCATTGCCCCTCTTATCCTCTTCGCTTCGAAACTGTCCAGCCATATCTTGACTTCGCCATCCCCATTTCGTGCGTGGACATGAGGCCGCTCCCCAATGTCCTTGCTGTAGAAGAAAAATCGGAAGCCGCCCTCACTGAATACTGTGGGCATACCCCGCCTCCCAAATGCAGTCCTCACCAAGGAGGCGCACTACGCGCTCCCTGTGGCCATCGGCGATTGCCTGAACGAACTCCGCGACAAGTGCCCGGCCCCGTGGATTCTGGACGGGCTGGCGCCGGCCACCTTCGCCAATGTCCTGTGCCTGCGGTGGTACGCATCTAATTGGACCCACCGCTTGGGCCCACCTCGTTTTGAGGTCCAACCACGTTCATTATACCCAACAATTCTAGGCATGGGAAGGGCCACCCCGGGGGGGCAGCCCTTCCGGCAACCCCCTCAGCCCTGGTGGGCTGGCCGCCGGTCACACCACGATTCTCCGCCAGGTTCCCGACAGCACCAATACGCCACAAGCCAGCCGTGGTCTGCCACGAAACAGGCCTCTTGGGCCGTCAGCCTGGTCTTCCGGAGGGCCGCCTTTTTGGATATGCAGGAGCGGAACAACCGGGTGCTGAGGAGCCCGGCCAGGAAGGCCGTGCAGTCGACGAACTCCAAGGAGCCCATGCGGCGCAAGGACATGCCGCTTAGAACTCCGAAAAAGAGCCCAGCCAGGGTATCCTCCAGATAGCTTCGAAGGGGGGAGCGCCTCCGGTCGGCGGCCACCGCCGTCGTTCGATCAATTTCACCGGGCGCAGGCTGCGCGAAAGCCCTTAGATTTTCTGAAAACGTGTTCACCGATTGTCCACGAACCAAAAAGCCGCCTACCGAATGTAGCGGCTTCTTGGGCATGGCACCTGGATTCCAACCGCGAAGCCGGTCTCCATCCGGCCCAGTGGAATCAAGGCTTCGCGGCCTCTTGCGGTTTCCAGCTAAATCTTCTTCTCGAAGGTACCCTTGCCGCCACACTGCGAGCACTTCTGGGGCTTGCAGCGCCCCTCCTTCTCGAAGCCGCACGCGGTGCACTTCCAGACCGCCACCCGGTTCACCCCCGTTCTCCTCTCAGCTTATGGTCACGCCCGCAGGCGATGTTGCCCTCCCGAAATGAGTTTCCCATCCCGCAGGGTTCTTGTCAACCAGGGTACCGGCAGGTGCGGCGGTTTGTGCAGGAGGCCCGTTGGCGACTGCCTGGGTGCCTGGAGGACATCGACCATCGCCGACCGCGGGGCCTGAACCGGTGGCTGGCACACAGCTTGACGGGCCGCGGGTGGGTGCGCTCGCACCGGAACATGGTGATCACCGGGCCCTGGGGGACCGGCGATACACAGCGGGGATGCACCCTGGGCAACGCAGCTTCCCGCAAGGGCTTCCCCGCCCGCTACCGGCGCATGCCGCGGCTGTTGGCGCAGTCGGCCGCGGGACGACCGGGTGCGGGAGCGCTCCACGGTGGTGGCCGACCGACCGCCCCTGGAGCGGACGTTGCCGGATCCCACCGCGGCTGACGCCATCCTGGACCGCCTGCTCCGCAACGCCCTCAAGCTCGTGCTGCGCGGCGAGTCCATGCGCAAGGCGGCCGGACAAGGTCAGGGCAGGGGTGAGGTGACCGGGCACGCGCCACCACCCTCGTCACTGCCCCTTGGAAGCCCCAGGACGGCCACCGGGACGTCCAAGAGGAACACAGCCGACCGAGGGAGAATTCCGGACCGGGAAAGGGCGCAGGAAAGCAGACGGAATAAGGTGGTATCAATGCTGTAGTCCGCCTGACCCCGCCCGGCATGGAGCGGAAGCCCTGCCCGGTTTGAGCGGGTTGTGGGGAAACTCGGGGAGAGGGGGAGCAGCCCGATGTCCAGTCCGTGGCTCGACGTGCCGTTGGCCGACTACGAGGGGCACATGTCCCTTCCGGAGATCGCTCAAGCCCAAATGATCGCCGATCACTTTGAAGCGCTGTTGCGGGAACATGCGCCGCCTTCCCTTGCCTTCATCGGCTGCGCCGGAGGAAACGGCTTCGACCGGATCGATCCGGCGGTGACGACCAGGGTGGTCGGGGTGGACATCAATCCCGCGTATATTGCCGCAACCAGATCCCGCCACGCCGAGCGCCTGCCGGGCCTGGAGTTGTACTCGGGCGACATCCAGTACCCGGCGGTCTCCTTCGACCCCGTGGACTTTATCTACGCCGCCTTGGTCCTCGAGTATTGCCAGGTAGCCCAGACGTTGGGCAGACTGACGTTGCAGCTTGCGCCCGGCGGCGTCCTCAGCCTCCTCCTGCAATTGCCCTGTCCTGACCTCGCCCCTTTCAGTCCCTCACCGTTCTCCTCATTGGAACTCCTGATGCCGTCCCACCGCCTCAAATCGCCCGCTGAAGTCCAGGCCGCCGCGGAAAGCCTCGGCCTCCGCCTGATTTCTTCCGACCGCCTCGCCCTTCCTTCGAGCAAACATTTCCTATCCCTGTCCTTCCGGCAACCCGCCGGGAGCCCCAGATCTCACCGCCCAGCGGCCCGCAAGAGTTCCCGGGGCGTCTAGCCGTGGGAGGATCTCAGCCCTCAGCCTCCCCGGGCCTCCCGGTCCAGGATGCCCTGCACGATCCGCTCCCAGGCCGCGAAGTCCCCCAGGTGTTCGTTGATTATCCGCTGCACCGCCTGCGGGTCCGCATGCAGATACCCGTTAACCACCAGGTTGCGCAACCCGACCATCCGCCGCACCATAGGCGTGAAATCCGCCGGCACATCTCCGTGTTCCGCCAGTATCGCGAAGGCATCCGCCGCATTCTCCGGCGCCCGGGCATGCAGTCGGGCACACAGGTGGAAGGCGATATCAATCATGGCCTCCACGCTGGTCTGCAAAGCTCTGACCATCCCGCCGTAGCTCAGCGGGTCTTGCAGTTTCGCCTGCAGCTGCGCGGCGTTCCCGGCCAAGGGCACCGCAGCCCGGTCTGCTCCCGGATATAGGCCAGCCGTTGCGCCACCAGGTTCGCGTTGACCAGGCTCAAGGCAAATCCCACCCCATGGCGTGGCGAAAGGTGCTCCTGAAGGGAGCCGGGTCGTCGTGGCTGCGCGCCACCCGTTCGATGAAATCCGCGACCCTGCGCTGATCGGCCAGGTAGATCGGCTCCCCCTCGCGCAACACCCGGAAAGCAAACTCGTTCTCCCTTTCCCGCAGGATGCTCACCTGAACCGGGTGATTTCCCACTCGTCCCAGGACCAATTCCGTCTCCCAGGCGGTGTCATCCTCCAGGAGGTCCTCCGGGTCGCGCCGCAAGATCAATCCCAGGTCGACGTCCGAATCCGGGCGCAAGAACCCGGTGGCAGATCCGAACAAGAAGGCACCCGCCACCTGCGGCAGGGGACGCAGGGCTTGGGCCACCCGCTCTCTGAGCAGGGCCGGGTCCAGTCGCACCAGATCACCCCGTCGCTCCCCGGTGTAGATTGGGGAAGCCGCCCGCACCGGATCCACCTCCCTCCCTCGGCCGCAGGTCCGAAATCCCCCCTGGCCGAGGCGCGCCGACGCTGAACCACCCAAAATATAGCGCAGGTCCCTGCGGCCCGGAAAGCAGGGGCCACCCTGGGGAAAGGGCCGTCGCTCAGCCCTCGCCGTGGCCCACGGTGCCGTTCACCGAGAAGCCGCCGTCCACCACCAGCTCCGCCCCGGTCACGTAGTCGGCGGCCGGCGAGGCCAGGAAGACCGCCGCCCCCGCGATGTCCCGCGGAGCGGCGATGACCCCTTGGGGGATGCGCTGGGCGTAGTTTCGCCGCACCTTGGCGGTGTAGGCGTCCCGATTGAGGGGCGTCTCCACGGCACCCGGGGACAGCACGTTGACGTTTATGCCGTGCTCGGCCCACTCCACGGCCAGGGTGCGGCTCATGGCCACCACCCCGCCCTTGGCGGCGTCGTAGGCCGCCAGATACTTGAGCCCCAGCCGATGGTTGATGGAGGCCACGTTGATGATCTTGCCCCCGCGCCCCTCCGCGAGCATCCGGCGCGCCGCCGCCTGACAGCCGAAGAAATAGCCGTCCAGATCCACGGCGAGGCTGCGGCGCCACTCCTCCTCGGTTAGTTCCAGGGCCGGCTTCAGCAGCATGATCCCGGCGTTGTTGACGAAGATGTCCAGATGTCCGAACTCCTGAGCACAGCGCTGGACCAACCCCGCCACCTGCTTTCGGGCCGCGGTGTCCGCCACCGCTACCACCGCCCGGCCTCCCGCCGATCGGATGCCTTCGGCCGCCCGGGCCGCCTGCTCCTCATCCTCGGCGGTGAAGGCGTTCAGCACCACGGCGGCCCCCGCCACCGCCAAGGCCTCCGCGATGGCCCGCCCGATGCCCCGAGCCGCCCCCGTGACCACCGCGGCCCGCCCCTCCAGCGGTCCCGGGCTCATGCCCTCCTCCGGCAACCCAGCAGCCGGAAGCCGCCTCCCTCGATGCGCACGGCCGGGCACGACAGGCCCGCCGCCGTCTCCCAGCGGTCTGTCTCCGAGTCGTAGACCGACAGCTCGTAAGGGTCGTCCGCCAGCAGGCGGCTCAGGTCCACCGGTGCGGTGACCGCCGCCTGGGCGGTGTTGCCCAAGAAGATCAGGTGCTCCCCCTCCCGGCTGAAGGCCAACGGCTCCACCGCCTCGTGCAGGCATTCCACCCGGTCCGTGGCGTCCCGCCCCCAGTGCTCCTGGGGCAAGACGGTTTTGAAGGAGCAAGTGGCGTGGACCCGAAGCTTCTTGCCTTGGCGCACCACGCAGAAGGAGACCTCCCGGCCTCGCAGGGGCAGCCGGCGCACCGCCAGCCATTTCCAAGCGGGCGGCAGGGCGGGATCCAGGAGGCAATCCCCCTCCGCCTCCTCCACCACGTGCAGCCCCGCCATGCCCTCCAGGGCTGCCCACAGATAGCGGGGGGGCTCCCAGGGCGACAGGCGCATGCCGCAGTTGATCAGGGCCTCCCCGTCGAACCACTCGGAGTACTCCCCCGGCACCGTGTTCTTGCCCCGGGGATCCGACACGTACTGCCGGTAGCTGTTGTGCAGGGCGCGGGCCATGAACTCCGGGTGGTGGCGGGCCGCCGCGAACGCGTACCAGAAGGTCAGCCCCGGCCATACCCCGCCCAAAAGGCCCGATCCGCCCCGGCGCACGCCCCGCGGCCGGTACTGGGGCGAGCGGCGCGACACGGTCCGGATCCCCGCCTCGGTCCAAAAATCGGGGCTGTTCAGGCGCGCCACGATACGGCTGCCCACCTCGGGGGAGCTTACGTTGAACATCACCGGGAAGACCTCGTCCCCCGTGACGTCGGGATGCGCCACCCCCCGGTCGTCAATGTTCAGGTAGTACATGCCGTTCTCCGGGTTCAGAAGATGGCGGTTGACCGCCCGCTTCAGCCGGGCGGCCTGCTCCCGAAACCAGGCCGCGTCCTCGGCGTGCCCCGCCGCCTGAGCCAGCTTGTAGGCGGCACGCAAGGCGGCGTAGCTCTCGGCGTTGACCTCCGTCACCGCCCCATTGATCCGATGGTGGGGGATGACGTTGCGCCATCCGGCGATGCCCCAAACCTCCTCTCCCGCCGCCACGCAGTAGACCAAGCCCCGCTCGTCCTCCTGAGACACGATGTAGCGGGCCGCCTTGGCCACCGCGGGGTAGCTCTCATGAAGGAAGTCCCGGTCCGCCGTGGCCGCGAAGTGGTGCAGCACCCCCAGGATGAAGAGGGGCGTGTCGTCGTTGATGTTGAGGCCGTAGTCGGCCGTCTGCCCGGTCCGGGCGTCGTAGTACTCGACGATCTTGCCGTTTTCCTCCTGCAGCCGTCCCAGGGACAAGAGCAGCCGGCGCGACACGTGGGGCAAGAAGCAGTCGCAGCCGTGGGTGAACCACACCACGTCCCGGGCCACCACGTTGGAGGACACCCCCGGCTCGTTGGTGAAGGCCAGCCCCTGGGGGTACTCCGCCAACACCCGCAGCATGTTGGCCTTGGCCCAGAAGGTCCCCTGGTTGATCACCGCGTCCGGCGTGGCCACCCCGGCCAGCGCCAGCCGCTCCTCGTGGTAGCGCACCGTGGCGGCGAAGGCGGCGGCGAACTCCCGCCCCCGGCGCAGGATCTCCAAGGCCGCCTCCTCCCCCGCCGGGGTGAAGGCCAAGAGGTAGGCACCCTCCCACCCACCGCCGGGGGGCAGGTCCACCTCCTGCTGCAGGACGCCCAGCACGTCGCCGGTCCCCTCCACCCGCTGCGGCAAGAAGTCCATGCCCACCGCATCGTAGGCGCGGCTCTCGTCGGCGGTGACGCACCAGGCGGTGGCCCAGGGCAGGGCGGCGAACAGCCGCACCCAATGCGGGAAGGACTCGTTGTGGGCCAACAGGCACCCCTCCTCGGCTTCCCACCGGGCAATGACATCGGCCTGGGTATCCCCCCGCAGGCCCGCCCACGCTTGCAAAAGCAGCCGGCGCGGCGCATCGCTCCCGTTCGTCAGCCGAACCATCAGATAGCAGGCCGCGGGATCGCTCCCGCCGGTGCGCGGCAGGAAGATGGTCTCCTCGGCGGTAAGGCCGCCCACCAGCTCGACCCGGCGCCGCTGGTAGGCCGGGTGGAAGAGGAAGACCGCCTCGCCCTCCTCATCCAGCACGGTGGAGCGCCGCTCCCCGTCCGGGTGGTGCCCCCGATCGGCGTAGCGCAAGAGCAGCGACCCCGCCACCGCCATCCCCAACTCACAGGAGAAGAAGCCTTCCACCGCCCCCGTGACCTTGGTGTTGACCCAGGCCTTGGGATTTCCCAGGCTGGCGCCCACGGCCAGCCGATGGGCCGGGTACTCGTAGGTGTGCATCTTTCTCAGCATTCCCCAGCACCTCCCCCTTATGCGCCTCGCCGCCGTGCCCGACACGACGGTGGCGGATTTAGGCCGTTCGCGTCGCAAAGGTTGCCACCGTTGGCGCCCTCGGGTATCTTGGGAACAGGATCGGCGGAAAATTTAGGGCAAGGAGTTCTCCTGGCCCTTTTATTTATATCACAACGGGGGTATAAGAGTTAATAATAGGCAAGCCATAAACCCGCCACGGACCAGCGCGCGCCGGACAGCCCGCCGCCACGGCCGGTTTTGGCGATCTTTGGCGCGTAGCCCCGCCTGTGATTCCTTTCAATCCGCCGGTCTTCTTTGTTAGACTGATGGGGTGGCATGGGAGGTGGTAAGTCTGTCGGCATATTTCCCGGTCCTGGTCTACGCCATCCTGGCCCTGGCAGTGGCGGTGGCCACATCCTTCATGTCCCAGATGCTGCGCCGCCGGCGTCCCGTCCCGGGCAAGAACGACCCCTACGAGTGCGGCATCGTTCCCGAGACCCAGGTGAACCGGCGCTTCTCGGTGAAGTTCTACCTGATCGCCGTGCTGTTCATGATCCTGGACGTGGAGGCGGTGGCCTTCTATCCCTGGGCGGTCTACCTGCACCACCTGCTGGTCTTCGGCTTTCTGGAGATGTTCACCTTCATCGTGGTGCTGGCCGTGGGTTATGCTTATATCTGGAAGAAGGGGGGCTTCAAGTGGCAGTGAGCCCTGTTTTTTTGAATCCGGTGGATCAAGCGGCCCGCTGGGCTCAGAAGAGTTCCCTTTGGCCCATGGTCTTCGGGTTGGCCTGCTGCTCCATCGAGATGATGGCCTTGGTGATCTCCCGCTACGACATCGCCCGCTTCGGGGCCGAGGCCTTCCGGGCCACCCCCCGCCAGGCGGACCTCTTGATCGTGCCGGGCCGCGTCAGTGTCAAGATGGCTCCGGTGATCAAGCAGCTTTACGCTCAGATGCCCGATCCCAAGTGGGTGATGGCCATGGGCGCCTGCGCCTCCTCGGGTGGCGTCTTCAACAACTACGCCGTGGTGCAGGGAGTGGACCGCATCCTCCCGGTGGATGTTTACGTACCGGGCTGCCCGCCCACCCCGGAGGCGGTGCTCCACGGCTTCATCAAGCTGCAGGAGAAGATCCAGAAGAATGATCCCCAGGCCGGCTTGCCCATGGTGAAAGCCCATGCCTGAGGCACAGCTTCTGGCCGAACTCGCCGCGGCCCTGCCCGAGGGGGTGCGGGAGGCGCACCCCGAGGGGGAGGCCTGGGCCCTGGTGGACCGGTCCTGCCTCCTGGAGGCGTGCCGCCACCTGAAGGCCGCCGGCATGAATTTTTTGGCCGACCTCACCGCCGTGGACTACCCGGAGCGCACTCCCCGTTTCGAGGTGGTCTACCACCTCCTGGCCATCCCCCAGGGCTGGCGGCTGCGCCTGAAGGTGCCGGTGGAGGAGGCGTCGGCCGAAGTCGACTCGGTGGCCACGGTGTGGAAAGCCGCGCCCTGGGCCGAGCGGGAGGTATTCGACCTGTTCGGGATCCGCTTCGCGGGGCATCCGGATCTCAAGCGGATCCTTTTGCCCGACGAATGGGAGGATCATCCCCTGCGCAAGGACTTCCCCCTGACCGGAAAGAAGCCCGCGGAGGAGGCGAGCCGGGGATGAGCACCACCACGGTGGAGACCATGGTCCTGAACATGGGGCCGCAGCACCCCAGCACCCACGGCGTGCTGCGGGTGATTCTGGAGTTGGACGGCGAGACCGTGGTCGACGCCGAGCCGGTCATCGGCTACCTGCACACCGGGATCGAGAAGACGGCGGAATATCGCACTTGGCACCAGGCCATCGTGCTGGTGGACCGCATGGACTACGTGGCCTCGGTCACCAACAACCTGGGCTACGTGCTGGCGGTGGAGAAGCTCTTGGGCCTTCCCGTGCCGCCCCGCGCCCAGTACATCCGGGTGATGATGGCGGAGCTGCAGCGCATCGCCAGCCACCTGGTGTGGCTGGGCACCCACGCCCTGGACATGGGAGCCGTCGCCCCCTTCTGGTACGGCTTCCAGGGACGCGAGCAGATCCTGGACCTTTTGGAGCTCATCTCCGGCGCCCGTTTCCACACCAGTTTCCTGCGGGTCGGAGGCGTGGCCCGGGACCTGCCCGAGGGCTTCCCGGAGCAGCTGCAGGCCTTTCTGCACGATTTCCCGGCCTGGCTGGATACCTACCTGGGCCTTTTGGACCAGAACCCCATCTGGCTGGAGCGGCTGCGCCACATCGGCGTGGTGTCGGCCCAGGACGCCATCGACTGGGGGCTGGGCGGCCCCACCTTGCGCGGCTCCGGGGTGAACTGGGATTTACGCAAGGCCGCCCCCTACTGCTCCTACGACCACTTCGACTTCCGCGTGCCGGTGGGGAAAACCGGCGACGTGTACGACCGGTACCGGGTGCGCATGGAGGAGATGGCCCAAAGCCTCAAGATCGTGCGCCAGGCCTTCGATGGCCTGCCCGAGGGTCCGGTGAAGGTGGAGGATCCCCACTACAGCCTGCCCCCCCGGCCACTCCTTGGTCAGAGCATGGAGTCCTTGATCCACCATTTCAAGCTGGCCTCGGAGGCCTTCTCCGTGCCGGCGGGCGAGACCTACACCGCCATCGAGGGTCCGCGAGGGGAACTGGGGTTCTATCTGGTTTCCGACGGCGGCAACCGTCCCTACCGCATGCGGGTCCGTCCCCCCTGCTTCTACAACCTGCAGGCCCTGCCGGCCATGGTGCGGGGACGCCTGGTGGCCGACGTGGTGGCCTGCATCGGCTCCATCGACATCATCCTGGGGGAGGTGGACCGATGAGGGAAGCGCTGATGGCGCACGCCAGGGACGTCCTTACCCGCTACCCCGATCCGAATTCTGCCATGCTGCCCCTGTTGTACCTGGTGCAGGAGGCCGACGGCTGGGTGAGCCCCGCTGGATTGGAGGAGGTGGCTTCCTTCCTGGGCGTCGCCCCCGCCGTGGCCGAGTCCGTGGCCTCCTTCTACACCCTGCTCCAGAAGCGTCCCGTGGGCCGCTACGTGCTGCAGGTGTGCACCAACCTCTCCTGCTCCCTTTTGGGGGCGGAGCACCTGCTGGACCATCTCGGCCGAAAGCTGGGCATTGGGCCGGGGGAGACCACCCCGGACGGGCTGTTCACCCTGCAAAGCGTGGAGTGCCTGGCCGAGTGCGGCCAGGCCCCGGTGCTGCAGGTGAACCTGGACTTCCACTCCGGCCTGACCCCGGAGAAGGTCGACGCCCTGCTGAATGCCCTGCGCAAGGAGGCCGAACAGGATGTTTGAACCGGTGCTCACCCGGGGGATCGACCGGGACCTGACCCGGATCGAGAACTACGTGGCGCAGGGGGGCTTCACGGCCCTGACCAAGGCGGTGCGGGAGCTTACCCCCCAGCAGGTGGTGGAGGAGGTCACCCGCTCCAACCTGCGCGGCCGCGGCGGCGCCGGCTTCCCCGCCGGGCGCAAGTGGGGCTTTCTGCCCCAGGACGGGCGTCCCCGGTACCTGGCCTGCAACGCCGACGAGGGAGAGCCAGGCACCTTCAAGGACCACCTGCTCATCGACCGCAACCCCTTCCTCCTGCTGGAGGGCATCGCCATCGCCTGCTACGCCATCGGAGCGCATCACGCCTTCATCTACATCCGCGGCGAGTTCCTGACCGGCGCCCGGATCCTGGAGGCGTCCATCGCCGCCGCCCGGTCCCGGGGGTATCTGGGGGAGCGGATCCTGGGCGGCGATTTCTCCCTGGAGGTCACCGTGCACCGGGGCGCCGGCTCCTACGAGTGCGGCGAGGAGACGGCCCTCTTGGAGTCCCTGGAGGGCAAGCGGGGCAACCCCCGCCTGAAGCCCCCCTTCCCGGCCGTGGCCGGCGCCTACGGCATGCCCACGGTGATCAACAACGTGGAGACCCTGTGCTGCGTGCCCTCCATCGTGGAGCGGGGTGCAGCGTGGTTTGCGGGCATCGGCCCTGCGGGCTCCCCAGGCCCCAAGCTGTTCGCCGTATCGGGCCTGGTGCGCCGGCCGGGGAACTATGAGCTGCCCATGGGCACCACCCTGCGGGAGCTGATCTTCCAGCACGCCGGCGGCCTGCGGGAGGGAAGGCGCTTCAAGGCGGTGCTGCCCGGCGGCTCCTCCTCCCCCGCCCTGGTGGAGGAGCACCTGGACACACCGTTGGACTTCGACTCCGTGGCCCGGGCCGGCTCCATGTTCGGCTCCGGGGCGGTGATGGTCCTGGACGACTCGGTGTGCATGGTGCGCGCCGCCTGGCGCCTGGCGGAGTTCTACCGGGACGAGTCCTGCGGCAAGTGCACCCCCTGCCGGGAGGGCACCTACTGGATCACCGCCGTTTTGGAGCGGCTGGAGGCCGGCGGCGGGCGGGAGGAGGACCCGGCCCTCCTGGAGCACCTGGCCGGCCAGATCGGCACCCGCACCTTCTGCCCCCTGGGCGACGCCGCCATCGGCTTCCTCCTCTCCAGCCTCAAATATTTCCCGGAGGAGTACGCCGCCCACCTCCGCGGCGAGACCTGCCGTCGGGAGGTGGCCTCATGATCAACCTCACCATCGACGGGCGGCAAACCAGCGTCCCCGAGGGTACCCTGGTGCTGCACGCCGCTCGGGAACTGGGCATCGACATCCCCACCTTCTGTCACCACGCCCGCCTTTTGCCCTTCGGCGCCTGCCGCATGTGCCTGGTGGAGATCGAGAAGGCGCCCAAGCTGCAGACCGCCTGCACCACCGTGGTGTCCGAGGGCATGGTGGTGCGCACCGACACGGAGCAGGTGCGGCTCACCCGGCAGTCGGTGCTGGAGTTCCTGCTGGCCAATCACCCCCTGGACTGCCCGGTATGCGACAAGGGCGGGGAGTGCGAGCTGCAGGACCTTACCCACCGTTGGGGAGCCCCCGCCAGTCAGTTCCGCGAAGCCAAGAACCGCAAGGGCAAGGCGCTGCCCTTCGGCCCCTTCATCGTCATGGACGAGGAGCGCTGCATCCTGTGCCAGCGCTGCGTGCGCTTCGACCAGGAGGTGCTGGGGGAGGGCGGCATCGGGCTGATGGGCCGCGGTTTTCGCACCCGGGTGGGCACCTTTCAAGGCCGCCCCTACGACACCCCCTTCTCGGGCAACGTGGTGGACCTTTGCCCCGTGGGGGCGCTCACCAGCCGGCCCTACCGCTTCCGCGCCCGCCCCTGGGACCTCACCAGCGTCGCGTCCACCTGTCTCCACTGCTCCGTGGGCTGCGCCGCGCGGCTGGACGCCCGGGAGAACCATTGGGTGCGCCTGCGCGGCGCCGACGACCCGGCGGTCAACCAGGGCTGGCTGTGCGACCGCGGCCGCTACGGATTCGGTTTCGCCGCCTCGCCCGAGCGGCTGACGGCGCCCCAACTGCGCCGGGGCGGCAAACTCGCCGCGACCTCCTGGGAAGAGGCTTTGGACCGCGTGGTCCAGGCCCTGCGGGAGGCCGGTCCCGACCGGGTGGGCATCATCGGCGGCGGACGCCTCACGGACCAGGAGGCGGCCCTGCTCCACCACCTGGGACGGCAGGTCCTGGGCACGGCGCACTTGGACCGGCGCGCAGGACGCCAGCTGACGGCCACGCCGCACCTGGCGGGCGGCACCCTGGAGGACCTGGACCGGGCGGCGCACATCGTTTTGATCGGCTGCGACCCCGAGGAGACCGCCCCCGTCCTGGCCCTGCGCGTACGCCAGGCGCTGCGCCGCGGGACCCCGGTGACGGAACTGGGACCCTGGCAGACCTACGGTCCCGGCCACGCCTGGATCCCCCCCTCCCGCTGGCTGCCAGCGGTGGGATCGACGGCCACCGCCCTGGCCGGGCTGCGGGAGGAGCTGGCCGGCCAGGACCAGCCGGTGGTTCTGGTGTGGAGCGGCGAAGACGCCGCCGTGCACGATGAGCTCGCCCGCTGGCGCCAGGCTATGCCTGGGGCCCGGCTCCTCATCGTGGGCGACCAGCCCAACGCCCGGGGCGCCGAAGCCGCCGGGCTGCTCCCCGGCTCCGGAGGCCGGTCCACGCCGGAGCTCCTGGCGGCGGCCGCCGCCGGGGACCTCCAGGTGCTGTACCTGGTCGGCGTCAACCCGGCGCTCTCCTTCCCCGACGGAGCCCTGGTCCGGGAAGCCTTGGAAAAGGTACCCTTCCTGGTGGTGCAGGATCTGTTCGCCACCGAGAGCGCTCGCAGCGCCCACGCCCTCCTGCCCGTGGCCGCCTGGAGCGAGAAAACGGGCAGTTGGAGCAACCTGGAGGGACGACACCGCCCGCTGGCCGCCCTCACCCCCGCCCCGGAAAACCTGCCCGACGACGGCGGCATTTTCCGGGAGCTCATCCGCCGTTTGGGCGGCGAGGTGAGCGCGCCTTTGCCCGCCCCCGCTCCCCCGGCTGCGGCCGCAGCCTATCCCCTGAGCACGCCGCCTGCGGCAGAGGGCCTGCGAGTAGCCACCGTGGAGCTCACCTATTCCGGCGGCGGCACCGTGTTGCACGCCCCGGCCCTCTCCCCGGTGCTGCCCGAGGCCTGGGTCACCCTCCATCCGGAGGAGGCCGCCCGACGCGACCTGGCGCCGGGGCAGGTGGTGGAGCTGTCCTGCGGCGACTCTCGGCTGACCCTCAGCGTGCGCACCTCGGCCCAGGTGGCGCCGGGGCTGGCTCTGGTACCCCGGCGGTTGCCCCACTCGCCGGACAACCTGCTGACCGAGGGCGCCGCCGTCGCCCTGACCCCGGTGCCGCGCAAGGAGGTGCTGCCGTGAGCCTGCTCCTCGGTTTGATCATCAAGTCCCTGATTCTCATCGTCCTGCTCATGTCCGGCTTCGCCGGGGTGATGCTTTTCGAACGCAAGCTTTTGGGCTGGTTCCACCTGCGCCTGGGCCCCAACCGGGTCGGCCCCTGGGGTCTGTTGCAGCCGCTGGCCGACGGGCTCAAGCTGGCCCTGAAGGAGGACGTGCTGCCGGACCGGGTGGACTCCTTGGTGTACCACCTGGCCCCGGTGATCTCCCTGTTCACCGCCCTGGCGGCCTTCGCGGTGATCCCCGTCGGCCCGTCCTTCACCGCCTTCGGCGCGCGCGTCACCCTGTCCATCGCCAGCCCCAGCGCCGGCATCGTGTACCTTCTGGCCATCTTCTCCCTGGCCGTCTACGGCCTCACCCTGGCCGGCTGGTCCTCCCAGAGCAAGTACGCCCTGCTGGGAGGCGTGCGCTCCACCGCCCAGCTCATCAGCTACGAGCTGGCCATGGGCGTGGCCATCGTGGGCTCCCTGATCCTGGCCGGCTCGGGCAATCTCGCGCACATCGTGGACGCCCAGCGATCGATGTGGTACGTGGTCTACGAGCCCCTGGGCTTTCTGATCTACTTCATCTGCGCCGTGGCGGACACCAATCGCCCCCCCTTCGATCTGCCCGAGGCGGACGCGGAGCTGGTGGCCGGCTACCACACCGAGTACAGCGGCATGCGCTTCGCCATGTTCTTCATGGCCGAGTACATCAACATCATCACCGTCTCCGCCGTGGCCACCCTGCTCTTTCTGGGCGGCTGGCAGGGGCCGGTGGCGCCCTCCGTGGTCTGGTTCCTGCTGAAGGTGGCGGCCCTGGTCTTCGTCTTCGTCTGGCTGCGCGCCACGCTGCCCCGCCTGCGCTACGACCGGCTCATGGCCTTCGGCTGGAAGGTGCTCCTGCCCGTGGCCCTGGTGCAGTTGGTGGCGGTGGCGGCCTTCGTGGCCTGGGGGGTGGTGCCGGCATGAGCGAGCCGGTGACGCCCCTGGTTAAGGGGCTGTTCATCACCCTGCGCTACCTGTTCCAGAAGAAGGTCACCGTGCAGTACCCCGAGCAGAAGCGGACCTACCCGGAACGCTTCCGGGGGCGCCACCAGCTCACCCGCCACGCCGACGGGTCGGAGCGGTGCGTGGGCTGCGAACTTTGCGCCCAGGCCTGCCCCTCGGGGGCCATCCGGGTGGTGGCCGCCGAGAACGATCCCGATCATCCCCATTCCCCGGGAGAGCGCTACGGCGCCACCTACGAGGTGAACATGATCCGCTGCATCTTCTGCGGCTTCTGCCAGGAGGCCTGCCCCACCGGGGCCGTGGTCCTCACGCCCTTCAACGAGTTGGCCGAATACCGTCGCGATCCCCTGACCTACGAGAAGCCCCGCCTGTTGGTGCCCCGAAAGGAGGAGGCGCGGTGATCCTCTTTGGGATCCTGGCCCTTTTGGCGCTGGTCTTCGCCGTGTTCATGGTCGCCACGCGCAACGCGGTGCACAGCGCCCTCTTCCTCATCGGCAATTTCGTGATCCTGGCCATCCTCTACATCACCCTGGGAGCCGAGTTCCTGGGGCTGGCCCAGATTCTGGTGTACGCCGGGGCGGTGATGGTGCTGTTCCTCTTCGTCATCGCCTACCTGTCCGCCGGCACGGAGGCCAGCGAGACGGGACCGGCCCTAGCCTGGCAGCTGCCTTTGGGCATCGCGGCGGGAGTCCTCTCCCTGGGGCTGTTGCTGTGGGGCACCCTGGGGGCCGTGCTGACTCCCACGGCCGCGCCGCCCCATTTCGGCAGCCTGGCCTTTTTGGGAAGGGCCCTCTTCACCACCTACCTGTTCCCCTTCGAGATCACCGCCTTCCTGCTCCTGGCCGCGCTGGTGGGCGTGGTGGTCCTGGTGCGGGACGAGCGATGAGGAGGCAAAGCGGATGAACACCAACCTGACGTACTACCTGGTGTTGGGAATCTGTCTGTTCGCCGTGGGCACCGCGGGCGTTTTGGTGCGCAAGAACCCCCTGGTGATGTTCATGTCCGTGGAGCTCATGTGGAACGCGGTCAACCTGATCTTTCTGGCCTTTTCCCGCTACCTGGCCGACGCCGCGGGGCAGGTCTTCGTGTTCCTGGTGATCACCGTGGCCGCCGCCGAGGTGGCCACGGGGCTGGGGATCATCGTGGTGGTCTTCCGCCGCCGCCGGTCCCTGGACGCGGATCGACTCAGCGCCTTGAAGGAGTAGGATAGCGTGCTACAGCATTCCTGGGTGATCCTCCTGTTGCCCCTGGTGGGCACGGCCGTCATCAGCATCCTGGGCCGCTACTTGTCGAAGTTGGCCACCTCTCTGGTCGCCTGCGGCGTGGTGGGGCTGGCCTTCCTGGGTACCGTGGCGGCCGCCGTCCAACTGGAGGGGCTGCCCCCCCGGCTGCAGGCCGTGCAGGAGGTGCTGTTCCGCTGGATCGTCTCGGGGCCGTTGCACATCTCCTTCGGCCTCCTGGTGGACCCCATCTCGCTTTTGTTCATGCTGGTGATCACCGGGGTGGGCTTTTTGATCCACGTGTACTCCGTGGGGTACATGGGGGAGGACAAGAATTTCCGCCTCTACTTCGCCTACCTGAACCTGTTCATCTTCACCATGCTGCTCCTGGTGATGGCCAACAACTTCCTGTGGCTGTTGGTGGGCTGGGGCGGGGTGGGTCTGGCCTCCTATCTCCTCATCGGCTTCTGGTACGAGCGCCCCTCGGCGGTGGCGGCGGCGATCAAGGCCTTCGTGATGAACGTCATCGGCGACGTGGGGATCTTCCTGGCCATCTTCCTCATCTACCTGTCCTTCCACAGCGTCAGCTACAACCGGGTGTTCCACCTGGCCTACACCCATCCGGCGGCGGCCGGAGTGATGACCGCCATCACCCTGCTGCTCCTGTTGGGCGCCGTGGCCAAGTCGGCGCAGCTGCCGCTGCACACCTGGCTCTTCGACGCCATGGAGGGTCCCACCCCGGTCAGCGCCCTGATCCACGCCGCCACCATGGTCACCGCCGGAGTATATCTGGTAGCGCGCTGCTACCCTCTCTACCACCTCTCCCCGACCGGCGCCACCGCCGTGGCGGTGGTGGGCGGGGCCAGCGCCCTCCTGGCCGCCACCATCGGCACCGCCCAGACGGACATCAAGCGGGCCCTGGCCGCCTCCACCATGAGCCAGATCGGCTACATGATCATGGCCGTGGGGTTGGGGATGTATGCGGCGGGGCTGTTCCACTTCCTCACCCACGCCTTCTTCAAGGCCCTCCTCTTCATGGCGGCGGGCAACATCATCCACGCCCTGGGCGGGGAGCAGGATCTGCGCAAGATGGGCGGACTGGCCAAGCGGCTTCCGGTGACCTACTGGAGCTTTTTGGCCGGCACCCTGGCCATCAGCGGCATCCCCGGCTTCTCCGGCTTCTTCAGCAAGGACGAGCTCTTGGGCCAGACCCTGAACCGGGGCCATGTGGTGCTGTGGGCCGTGGGAGTGGCGGCGGCCTTCCTGACCGCCTTCTACATGTTCCGCATGTTCTTCCTGGCCTTCTCCGGCTCCTACCGGGGGGAGGTCCATCCCCACGGGGAGGCCCCGCGGGTGATGCTGGTCCCCACGGTGATCCTGGCGGTGCTGGCCGTGGTGGGCGGCTACCTGGTGCTGCCGGGGGTCTGGGACCTCATCGGCAACTTCCTGGCGCCGGCCTTCAGCCATTGGCACGGCGGTGCCGGGGCCGTGGGCAACCCGCACCACGTCAACTGGCTGTCCATGGGCATCTCGGTGCTGTTGGCGCTGGCCGGCTTCGGGGTGGCCTACCAGGTGTACCACCGGCGCGCCTGGCAGCCTGCCCCCTGGCCCTTCCTCTCCCAGCTGCTGTACCGCAAGTACTACTTCGACGAGCTGTATGACGCCGTGTTCGTGCGCCCCGCGGTGCGGCTGGGCGCCGTCTTCGGCGCGGTGGCCGATCGGTTGGTCATCGACGGCGGCGTGATGGGCCTGGCCCGGGGCGTGCGCACCTTGGGCAACGGCCTGGTCTTCCTCCAGTCCGGCTACGTGCGCCGCTACGCCCTGACCATCGCTCTGGGCGCCGCGGCTATCCTGGCCTACTACGTCTTCTGGGCCTAGGGGGGTATATAGATGCAAGGATCACCGCTCCTCACGGTCATCACCTTCCTGCCCCTTTTGGGGGGCATCCTCCTCTTCCTGGTGCCCCGGGGTCGCGTCGGGGTGGCCCGGACCGTGGCCATGCTCTTCGCCCTGGCCGACGTGGTGCTGACCGCCTACCTGGCCTGGGCCGCCCACCCCGGCGCCAGCTTCCAGTTCCAGGAGCGCGCCGCCTGGCTGCCCAGCTTCTTCAGCTACCACCTGGGCGCCGATTGGATCAGCATCTTCCTGCTGCTCTTGACCAGCGTCTCCTTCCTGGTCAGCATCGCCGCCTCGCGAGGGATCACCCAGCGGGGTAGGGCCTACCTGTTCCTGATGCTCCTGGCCGAGACCGCCTGCCTGGGGCTGTTCGTCTCCCTCGATCTCTTCCTCTTCTACATCTTCTGGGAGGTGATGCTGGTCCCCATCTACCTGCTGATCATCGGCTGGGGCGGTCCGAAGCGGCGCCAGGCCGCCACCAAGTTCCTGATCTACAACCTGGCGGCCAGCCTGCTGATGCTGGTGGCCCTGGTCTGGGTGGGGATCCAAAACGCCGGAGCGGGTCACGACGCCTGGGGCTACCTGTCCCTTTTGCACCTGCACCTGCCCGCGGCGGCACAGCTGCTGCCCTTTTTGGCCTTCGCCCTGGCCTTCGCGGTGAAGATGCCGCTGTTCCCCTTCCACACCTGGATGCCCGACGCCTACGCCGAGGCGCCGGCACCCGTGACCGCGGTGCTGTCGGGGGTGCTCTCCAAAGCCGGCCTGTACGGCTTTCTGCGCCTGGGGCTGCCCCTGTTCCCGGCGGCCGCCCGGGAGGTGTGGCCCTGGGTGGCGGGACTGGCCATCATCGGCGTGATCTACGGCTCCCTCATCGCCCTGGCCGAGCGGGACGCCAAGCGCCTGGTGGGCTACGCCAGCCTGGCCCACCTGGGGATCATCCTACTCGGCATCTTCGCCTTCGACCTGCAGGGCCTGGAGGGTGGCGTGCTGCAGATGGTCAACCACGGCGTCTACGTGGTGGCCCTGTTCCTCCTCCTGGGGATGATCGAGGAGCGCGCCGGCACCCGGGACGTCACCGCCCTGGGCGGCTTGGCCGTGCGCGCGCCGGTGCTGGCCGCCTCCTTCCTGATCGTGGCCCTGGCGGCCCTGGGGCTGCCCGGCCTCAACGGCTTCGCCGGCGAGTTCCTGATCCTCTTGGGGGTGTTCCGGACCCACCTGTGGCTGGCGGTGGCCGCCATGCTGGGGGTCATCCTGGCCTCCGCCTACATGATCCGCCTGCTGCAGGCGGCCTTCCACGGGCCGCGCGCTTTCCCCGGCCAGGGCCGGGAGATGTCCGCCTGGGAGTTCACCCTGATGGTGCCGCTTTTGTTCATCATCTTCTGGATCGGCATCGTGCCGCGCCCGATCCCCGCCGAGGTGGCTCCCACCGCCCACCACCTGGTGGCCCAGGTCTCGTATGCCCCGCCGTCCGGCTTCCCCGGCGGCACAGGGAGGTAGAGGGATGCATATTCCGGCCGTGTACGACGTCAACCTGTCCATCGTCTCTCCCGAGCTGGCCCTGGGTCTGGTTGGTGTGCTGGTGCTGATCCTGGACCTGTTCCTGCGGGACGAGGAGGCGCGCTGGCTGGTGGTCCCCAGCATCGCCGGGGTGGTGCTCTCCGGGGTATACGCCGCGGGCCTTTGGGGGCAGGCCGCCACCGCCTTCCACGGCGCGGTGGTGGTGGACCCCTTCAGCCTGGGCTTCGACTTCCTGTTCCTGACCGTGATCCTCCTGACCTTGCTCTTGTCCCTGCGCCTGCCCAAGCTCAGCTCCGGCCATTTCGCCCTGCTCCTTTGGGCCGGCACGGGGATGATGCTCCTGGCCGCCGCCTCCAGCCTGATGACCCTGTTCCTGGGGGTGGAGCTGTTGTCCATCTCCCTGTACCTCTTGGTGGCCCTGGCCCCCGGCAACGCCGCCGCCGGGGAGGCGGCCCTGAAGTACTTCATCCTGGGAGCGTTCGCCACCGGCTTTTTGCTCTTGGGCATCGCCTTCCTGTACGGGTCCACCGGCGCCGTCACCCTCTTCGGCATTCAGAAGGCCCTAAGCGGCGGCGCCCTGAACCTGCCCCACGCCTTCACCTTCCTGAAGGTGGGTCTGGCGCTGTTCCTGGTGGGCCTCGGCTTCAAGCTGGCCCTGGTTCCCTTCCAGGTGTGGGTGCCCGACGTGTACCAGGGGGCGCCCACCCCCATCACCGCCTTCATGTCCGTGGGGACCAAGGCGGCCGCCTTCGCGGCGCTTTTGCGCTCCCTGTACGGCATCATTCCCCCGGGGGGATGGATCCCCGCCCTGACGGTGCTGGCGGTGGCCACCTTGCTGGTGGGAAGCCTGCTGATCCTGCGTCAGACCAATCTGAAGCGCCTTTTGGCCTACTCTGGCATCGTCAACGCCGGCTACCTGTTGGTGGCCCTGGTCTCCTTCGGGCTGGTCCCCGCCGCCTACTACCTGGCCGCCTACACCTTCATGAACCTGGGGGCCTTCGCCGGCATCGCCGCCCTGTCCAAAGACGCGGAGGAGGGGGCCGAGCTTCCCGCCTACCGGGGTCTGGCCTACCGGCGCCCCTGGCTGGGCGCCTCCCTGGCCTTCCTGTTCCTGTCCCTGGCCAGCATCCCCCCCACCGGGGGCTTCACCGGCAAGTTCCTGATCCTGCTCTCCGCTGTGGCCTCGAACCACGCCTACTTGGCGGTGATCCTGGTGGCGGCCACCGCCATCTCCCTGTTCGCCTACCTGCGGGTGGTGGTGGCCCTGTTCACCCCGGCCGAGGAGGCGGGGCTTGCCCCGCGGCCCCTCCCCGCGGGCGCCGTCGTGGTGGTGGGCATCGGTGTGCTGGGGGTCCTGGCCACCGGCATCCTGCCTCACCTCTTTCTGATCCCCATCTCCTCCATGACCCACCTGTTCACCATCTCTCCCGTGCCCTAAAGCGCGGGAAAAAGAGCGCGGCGGGCCTCCTCCCGAGGTCCGCCGCCGCTTTTTTGGGCCCTATTGCCCGATAAGGGCATGCGCAGGCGGGAGAGGCACCTCCCGCCGTGTCCCCGCCTCAGCGCGCCTTGCGCAGCGAGCGGCGGGCCGCGCTGTCCAGCACCGCCTTGCGCAGGCGAAGATGCTGGGGCGTCACCTCCAACAGCTCATCCGGGCCCAGAAACTCCAAGGCCTCGTCCAGGCTCAGGAGGCGCGGGTCGGGCAGGCGGATCGCCTCGTCGGCCGTGGCGCTGCGCATGTTGGTGACGTGCTTTTTCTTGCACACGTTCACCTCCAGGTCGGCCTCCCGGGTGTGCTCTCCCACCACCATGCCCGGGTAGACGCGGGTTCCCGGACGGATGAAGAAGGTGCCCCGGTCGGCCAGGGCGTGCAGGGCCCAGGCCGTCACCTCTCCCGCCTCCAGCGCCACCAGACTGCCCCGCAGCCTGCCGGGCAGCTCCCCCCGGTGGGGGCTGTAGCCGGAGAAGACGTGGTGCATGGTCCCCAAGCCGCGGGTGGCCGACAGGAACTCGGAGCGCAGGCCGATAAGGCCGCGGGAGGGCACCTCGAACTCCAGACGCAGCAGGTCGCGCGCCGTGGACATCTCCAAAAGCTCCCCGCGGCGGCGGCCCAGCAGCTCCATGACCGCCCCCATCAGCTCCTGGGGCACCTCCGCCACCAACAGTTCCAGGGGCTCCAGAAGCTGTCCGTGCTCCTGTTTGCAGATGACCTCGGGCCGGGACACCGCCAGCTCGTAGCCGGCCCGGCGCAGGTTCTCCAGCAGGATGGACAGGTGCAGCTGGCCCCGTCCGGCCACCCGGAACTCGTCGGGGGACCCCGTGTCCTCCACCCGCAAGGAGACGTCCTGCTCGGCCTCCCGCGCCAGCCGCTCCCGCAGGTGGCGCGAGGTGACGTAGCGTCCCTCCCTTCCGGCCAGGGGCGAGTCGTTGACCCGGAAGGTCATGGCCAGCGTCGGCTCGTCCACCCGCAAGAGGCCCAGGGGCACCGGGTCGTCCGCCGCGGCCACCGTGTCGCCCACGTTCACGTCCTCCAGCCCGGCCAGGGCCACGATGTCGCCCGCATGCGCCGCCGCCACCTCGACCCGTTCCAGGCCGGCGTAGAGGAACACCTTGGCCGGCTTGCCCCGGACCACGGCGCCGTCCCGGCGGCACAGGGCCACCGGCTCCCCCGGGATCACCCGGCCGTGGCTGATCCGCCCCACCGCGATGCGTCCCAGGTAGGGGTCGTAGTCCACGCTGGACACCAGCATCTGCAGCGGGGCCTGGGGGTCGCCCTCCGGCGAAGGGATGCGCTCCAGGATGGCCCGGAACAGCGCCTCCAGATCCGTCCCCGGATCCAGGGGGTCCGTCCCGGCCACCCCCCGCCGGGCCGAGGCGTACAGGACGGGGTATTCCAACTGGTCCTCGGCGGCGTCCAGGTCCAAGAAAAGCTCCAACACCGCGTCCTCCACCTCGGCGGGGCGGGCATCGGCCCGATCGATCTTGTTCAGCACCACCAGGGGGACCAGCCCCGCCTCCAAGGCCTTGCGCAGCACGTAGCGGGTCTGGGGCATGGGTCCCTCCACCGCGTCCACCAGAAGGAGCACGCCGTCCACCATGGTCAGGGTGCGCTCCACCTCCCCGGAGAAGTCGGCGTGCCCCGGGGTGTCCACGATGTTGATCCGCACCCCGCCATGGATCACCGCCGTGTTCTTGGCCAGGATGGTGATCCCCCGCTCCCGCTCCAGATCGTTGGAATCCAGCACCCGTTCCACCACCTGCTGATTGGCCCGGAAGACGCCGCTTTGGCGCAGCATGGCGTCCACCAGGGTGGTCTTGCCGTGGTCCACATGGGCGATGATGGCGATGTTGCGGATGTCCTCGCGACGCATGATCTCTTCTCCTCTTCCCATAAAAAAGCGGCGGGGCCCTGTCCGGCTCCGCCCGACGACGGTCGATCCCGGGGCAACGGCTAGTATTATACCACGGGGCGGGCTACATGGCAAAAAACTAGCCCTCGCCGCGCTTCATCGCCTCCTTGTGGTGGTACAGGCGCTCGTCGGCCCGCATGACCAGTTCCTCCAGGGTGGCCCCATCCGCCGGGAAGGCCGCCACGCCGCAGCCCCAGCGCAGGGGGAACTCCAGGTCCGAGGGGGGCTGCACCCGGTCCAGCACGGCCTGGGCCTGCTCCCGGTCCAGGTCGGCCAGCACCACCAGGAACTCGTCCCCGCCGTAGCGGCCCACCAGATCCCCGGAGCGCACCCCCTCGGACAAGGCCGTGGCCACCCCCCGGATGGCCTCGTCCCCCGCCCGGTGTCCCCGGTGGTCGTTGATCTTCTTCAAGTCGTTCACGTCCACCATGGCCACCGCCAAGGGCCGCCTCTCTCGCCGGGCCCGCGCGAGCCGGTGCTCCAACTGGGAGAGCACCTCCCGGCGGTTGGCCACCCCCGTCAGGTAGTCCTGGGTGGCCGCCAGCTTCACCTCCTGGTGCAGCTGCGCCACCGCCACCGTGGCGGCGATGGTGTGGGACACCCCCTCCAAGAGCTGCAGGTCCTCCGCGGTGAACACCCCGGGGCGGTCGCTGCCGATGCCCATGACCCCCACCAAGCCGCCGCGGGAGATCATGGGCACGGCGGCCAGGGAGCGCAGCTCGGCAAAGGGCTCGTAGGCGCGGGGATCCAGGTGCACATCGGCCACGTTGACCGCCTCCCGGTGGGAGGCCACCCAGCCCAGGATCCCCTGCTCCGCCGGGAAGCGGCGCGGCCGCCCCATGGGCTGACGCCCCGCCACCCCGCCCAGGACCAGGTTTCCGGTGGCAGGATCCAGCAGGCGGATCACCGCCATGGACACCTCCAGCTCCTCGCGCACGATGTTGCAGACCTCGTTCAGCAGCGGGGTCACGTCCACCACCAGCTCCACGGCCCGGGCCACCCGCTCGAAGACCCGCATTTCCCGCTCCACGGCCCAGCGGTGCTGTCCGGGCACGTTCAAAGGCACGCTGCCGAGGCGCTGGGCCGGCCGCTGCGGCTGCCGTGTCGCGATGGCGGGCAGGCACTCGGCCAGAGCTCCCACCACCTGCGGATCGAACTGGCTCCCGGAGCACGCCTGGATCTCCGCCAGGGCCGCCGCCTCGCTCCCGGCCCGCCGGTACGGGCGTTCGGCCGTCAGGGCGTCGTAGGCCTCGGCCACGGCCAGGATGGCGGCTCCCGGGGGAATCGCCCCGCCCGCCAGCCCGTCGGGATAGCCGCGACCGTCGTACCACTCGTGGTGGTGGCGCACCGGGAGGGCCAAGCGCCCCAGATCCGCCGCCTCCAGGATCCGCGCTCCCACCACCGGATGGTCCATCATCCAGGCCCGCTCCGGGGGGGTGAGGTTGCCCCGTTTGTTCAAGACGGCGTCGGGCACTTGCACCATCCCCAGGTCGTGCACCAAGGCCGCCCGACACAACGTGTCGAGCGCCCCCCGCCGCCACCCCAACTGCTCCCCCATACCCCGGACCAGCTGCACCACATGGAAGGAATGACCCTTGAAGTATCGGCTGCGCTCCTCCAGGGCTTGCACCATCTCCCCCAGCGCCCGCCACGCCGCTTCCCGTCCGCCGGCGCTCCTGCCGAACACCCCGTCGCCCCCCATGCCCGGATGGTGAAGATATTAAAAAAGTTCGCGGTCGCGAACCCCGCTTGCGGCCTATATCCCATACATCGAAAAAAACGGCGGGAAGCTGCACGCCCTTGGGCGGCCCTTCCCCCGTGGGCTCCTGGGGGTCCCTCAGGACAGCGCCACCTCCTCCCCCTTGGCCAGCACCTCGTCGTGCAGGAAATCCCCCTCCGCCGCCGTGCGGTACTCCTCCCGGGAGTAAGGCTCCGGCACCAGGTGGGGATCCAGCCGCAGGGCGATCTCCCGCAGGGTCAGGGCCTCCTCGAAGGGATCCCGCCCCAGGTCGGGGGAGACCACCGCCACGTTGATGTCGCTGGTCTCGTGCACTCCTCCCCGGGCATGGGACCCGTAGAGGATCACGTGATCCACCCGGATGCCGCTCGCGGCCACCTCTTGCGCGAAGCGGCGGACAAGCTCCCTCACCTCTCCCTTTGTCGCAGCCATCGCATCACTTCCCCCGCTTCCTCGAGGGTCCTAGACACCAGTTGGGCCGTGGAGCGGCGCGCCAGGTGCTCATGAGTGTCCGGGTAACGCCAGCGGTAGTAGTTGGTGAGGGACACCAATAGGCGACGCCGGTTGGCGTCCAAGAGATGCAGCACGTCGGTGCGGGAGGCGAGGATCAAAAGGTCGTGGGTGTGCGGCGGCGTGCGCCCCCGGCGCGCCAGGTACAGCCCCTTCAGGGTCTTCTCCAAGGCCTGCTGGCACAGCACCAGGGACCACACCGGGTGACCCAAGGCCGCCGCCTCGCCGGCGAAGGTTAAGTCCTCCTCCGCCACCCGCCACCACTCCTGGGGTGTGCCTCGCCCCAAATCCCCGCCTCCCCTGTGGGTCTCCGCCCTGAGCATAGCACGGCGGGCGGGGGGCCGCAACCCGCTGGATCCTAGGCGCCCGCGCGCAGCCTGCCGCGCACCAGGAAGTACACTCCGGCGAAGCAGGCGCTGGCCGCCACCCCCAGGACCAGCGCCACCGCCTCCCGGGAAGCCAGGAAGGCGGTGCCCAGGATGCCCGTGAGCAGCACCAGGGTCAGCCAGGAGGTGTAGGGGTGACCCGGCATGCGAAAATGCAAACGCTCAGGCTTATGGCGCTCCAGCCAGGGCCGGTAGCGGATCTGGGTGTAGATGATGAGGGCCCAGATGAACAGCACCATCAGCCCCGTGGCGCTGACCAGATACAGGTAGGCCTCTTGGGGCAGGAAGTAGATCAGGGAAGCCGCCGCCGTCAGGCATACTCCGGTGAGGGCGTTGGCCGCCACCGGCACCTTGCGGGCGGAGAGCCGTCCGAATAGCCCGGGGGCGTACCCGTCCCGGGCCAGGGACACCAACACCCGATCCGTGGAGTAGAGCCCGGCGTTGAGGGCGGACAGGACGGCCACCAGGATCAGGAGGTTCATCGCGCCGCCCACATAGGGGATGCGCAGGCTGTTCAGGGCCGCCACGAAGGGGCTCTGGTGGGTGGGCACCCGCTGCCAGGGCACCATGGCCGGGATCAAGAGCGCCGCGCCGACGTAGAAGACCAGCACCATGAGCGAGACGTTGCGGATGGCCGCCGGGATAGTACGGCCGGGGGCACGGGTGTCGGGGGCCGCCATCCCCAGGATGCCGGTGCCGGAGAGGGAGAACAGCACCAGGATCATGGCCTGACCCACCCCCCGCGCCCCCCGGGGCGCGAAGTTCCTCCAAAGGGGCGGGTGGGCCCCGGCGTGGCCGGTCAGGGCCAGCACCCCCAGCCCGAGGAAGGCGCCAACCGCCAGGATCTTCAGTCCGGACATGACCGATTCCACCTCCCCGAAACCACGCACGGGGAGGAAATTCAGGGCCGCCACCAAGACGGCGAAGCCCAGGCTGAAGGCCCACACCGGCACCCCGCTCAGCCACATCCGGGTGAACAGCGCCGCCGCCGTGGCCTCGGCCGCCATGTTCAGGATGCTGGAGAACCAGAAGATCCAGCCCCCGGTGAAGGCCGGGCCGCGGCCCAGCACCCGGGAGGTGTAGGTGATGAAGTTACCTCGGATGGGGTCCGCCGCAGCCATCTCCGCCAGGGCGCCCATCTCCGCAGCCATCACCAGCACCCCCGCCAGATACCCCAGGGCCACGGCCGGGCCGGCGTAGCGGATGGCCTGCCCGCTGGCCAAAAACAGCCCCGATCCCATGATGCCCCCGATGGTCATCAGGGTGAGTTCCCCGGTGCGGATGGACTTGAACCGCACTCCCTGGCGATCCGAAGTGGCCCGGTGGCGAAAGCCGGAAACCTTGGTGGACATGAAGATCCCCCCGCTCGGGAGTATCTCCGAGGCTCACCAGCTTCATCCGCCCGCGGCCTCACCCGCTCGGTGACGAAACCACCGTGAATTGTCGGCGCCTTTTTCCCGAGATAACGGACGAAGAGGTGATCTTTTTGCTGCGCCTGCCCGTAGGGCCCAGCCTTTCCGGAATGGCCCTGGCCCGACCGGTCTTGGACTACCAAAGCCACGTGCTCCTAGCCGCCGGGGTGGTCTTGACGCCGCGCTACCTGCACCGGCTGCAAGACCTGGGCTACCGCGAGGTATGGGTGGAGCATCCCGTAAGCGACGGAGCCAGCGAACCCGAGCCGCTGGAGGAGGCCACCAAGCGCCAGGCCATGAACACCGTCCGGGCCGCCATGCGCGCCGCCGCCGGGGGGCGGGACCTGCCCCTGCCGCGCATCTACAGCCTGGTGGAGCAGATCGCCCAGGACATCGCCGCCCATCCCCAGTTGCTGACCAGCCTCACCATGCTCAAGGGCGCCGACAACTACACCTTCCTGCACTCGGCCAACGTGTGCGCCCTCTCCATGCTCCTCGGAGGCTGGCTGGGCATGCGGGGACAGCTGCTGCGCGACCTGGGGGTGGGCACCCTGCTCCACGATCTGGGCAAGGCCTTCATCCCCAGCGCCTTGCTCCTGAAAGCCGCGCCCCTCACCGCCGTCGAGCTGGCCACCATGCGCGGCCACGCCCAGCTGGGGTGCCAGGTGCTGCAGCAGCTGAAGGGGCTCAGTAGCCGGGTGCCCCTGGCCGCCTGCGAGCACCACGAGCGCCTGGACGGCTCCGGGTATCCCCACGGCCTGAAGGGGGAGGACATCTCCCTGCCCGGCCGCATCTGCGCCGTGGCGGACAGCTACGACGCCATGACCTCCCAGCGCCCCTACCGCCGCGGCAAGCTGCCCCACCGGGCCTGCGAGGAACTGGCCGCCCAGGCCGGCTCCCTGTACGAGCCGCATGTGGTGGAGACCTTCCTGGCCCATGTGGCGGTCTATCCCGTGGGATCCTTCCTGCGCCTGGCCGGCGGCCTCGTCGGGGTGTGCCTCCGCCAGGGGGACGACTCCCTGCACCCGGTGGTGCGGCTCATGGCGCCCGGAGAGCGGCACCCTGGCAAGGAGCCGACGGAGGTGGTAGCCAACTCCGTCCCCGAGACGGTGGTGCTGGCGGTGCTGGAGCCTGCAGAGGTGACCCGGCTCCTGGCAGGCGCCGCCGATTGATCAGGCCCGGCGGTAGCGGGCCAGGATCTGTCGCAGGTAGGCCATGAAGGCCGCCCGGTCGATGGAGACCCCCACCTGAACGTTGGGTTCCCGCTCCCACACGCCCCAGCGGTCGCACACGGTGCGGCCCCGGGTCCAGCGCCCCGCCGTCTCCACCTCTACCGCCATGGGGAGGGTGCGCACCAAGCCAGGGCGCAGCGCCTCCGCCACGGCGCAGGCGTCATGCAGGGGAAAGCCGGAGAAAGCGTAGCGGCGCCGGTGGAAGCCCCGGTAAAAGTCCAGCAGGTCCGCCACCGCGGTGCCCACCGGCGCGCCCAGGGCGCGGATCCAGGCTATATCCACCTCCTCCAGCAAAGCCTGATGGGTGACGTCCAGCCCCACCATGGTTAGCGGGATGCCGGCGGAAAAGACCATGGCGGCCGCCTCCGGGTCCACGAAGGCGTTGAACTCGGCCGCCGGGGTAACGTTGCCCTCCCCCGCGGCGCCGCCCATCCACACGATGCGGGCGATGCGCCCCTTGAGGCGGGGCTCCTTGCGCAGGGCCACCGCCACGTTGGTCAAAGGGGCCGTGGGCACCAACACCACCGGCCGTGAGGCGCCCAGCACCGTCTCGATGATCAGATCCACCCCGTGGCGGGAATCCAGCTCCAAGGCCGGCTCGGGCAGGTCGGCCCCGTCCAGCCCGGTGCTCCCATGCACTTCCTCCGCCGTGGCGAGTTCCCCCACCAGGGGGCCGGCAAACCCGGCGGCCACCGGCACGTCCTTCCTGCCCGCCAGGGTCAGCACCCGGCGGGCGTTGTAGCTGGTCTTGTCCACGGTCTGGTTCCCCGCCACGGCGGTGACCGCCAGCAGCTCGGCCGCCGGGTCCGCCGCCGCCAGCAAGATGGCCACCGCGTCGTCATGCCCCGGATCGCAGTCCAGGATCAGGGGCACCCGCTCATCAGGCTTGGATCCCATTCCTCCACCTCCCGTCTGCGCGGCAAGGACTCCTGGGCTCCCGGCCGGGTGGTGGACAGGGCCGCCGCCCGGTTGGCAAACTCCACGGCCTTCCCCGGCGTTTTGCCCTCCACCAGGGCCACGGCCAGGGCTCCGGCGAAACAATCCCCCGCCGCGGTGGCGTCCACGGTCGCCACCCGATGGCCCGGAAAAAGCCGCCGCCTTTCCCCGTCATCCAGGAAGGCTCCCCGCGCCCCCAGCTTGACCACGGCCCGGGCGGCCCCCGCCCGGCGCAGGGCTGCGGCGGCCCGACGCGCCCCCGCCGCGTCCTCCACCGCCACCCCGGTCAGAAACTGAGCCTCGTGCTCGTTGGGCAGCACCCAGTCGGCCAGGGCCAAAAGCTCTTCCGGCAGCGGCACGGCCGGGGCCGGGTCCAAAAGCACCCGCGCCCCCGCCTGTTGGGCCAGCTCGGCCGCCCGGCGCACCGTGTCGAGGGGCACCTCCAGCTGCAGGAGCACTAAGCGCGCCCCCCGAAAGAAGGCCGGCTCCAACTCGGCCGCCGCCACGTGGGCGTTGGCTCCCCGCACCAGCACGATGCGGTTCTCGCCGCTTTGCTCCTCCACCTCGATCAGAGCCACCCCCGTGGCGTGCTCCGGGTCGGTCACCAGCCCCGACACGTCGATCCCGTCGGCGGCCAAGCCGTCGCGCAGCCGCGCCCCGAAGGGGTCGTCCCCCACCCGGCCCCAGAGGGCCACCTTGCCCCCCAGCCGGGCGGCGGCGACCGCCTGGTTGGCCCCCTTGCCGCCCGAGTGCAGCGCGAAGTCGACCCCGTCCACCGTCTCTCCCCGCTGGGGCAGTCGCGGCGTGCGCACCACCAGGTCGGCATTGACGCTGCCCACCACCAGAATGTCCGCCATCAAAAGCCCTCCTGGCGGTGGACCACCCGGCCCGCCACCAGCACCGCCAGGGGCCGGGAGCGCAGGTCGAAGGGAGGACCGCTCCAGACCACCAGGTCCGCGTCCTTGCCCGCCTCCAGACTGCCCAACCGGTCCCCCACGCCGCAGATCTCGGCGGCGTGGATGGTCACCGCGCGCAGGGCCTCCTCTTCGGTCATGCCCTCCCGCACCGCCAGGGCCGCCGCCAGAGGTAGGAAGGCCGAGGGCACCACCGGGTGGTCGGTCATCAGCGCCACCTTCACCCCCGCCCGGGACAATACGGCCGGGGTGCGAAAACTTCTATCCCGCAACTCCGCCTTGACCCGGGCCGCCAGGGAGGGCCCCACCACGGCGGGGATACCCCGGCGGGCCAGCTCCTGGGCGACCTGGTGCCCCTCGGTGCAGTGCTCGATGCAGATCCGGATCCCGAACTCCTCGGCGATGCGCACCCCGGTCAGGATGTCGTCGGCCCGGTGGGCGTGCAGCCGCAGCGGGTATTCTCCCCGGAGCACCCGTCCCACCGCCTCCAGGCGCAGGTCCCGCTCCGGGGTCTTGTCGCCACCCGCGCGCACTTTCTCCAGGTAGCCCTGCGCGCGCACCAGGGTCTCCCGCAGCATCCCGGCCGTGCCGATGCGCGTGGAGGGAACCCGTTTTTGATCTCCGTGCACCCGCTTGGGGTTCTCCCCCAGGGCCCCCTTCAAGCCCCAGGGGGCGCGCAGCACCATCTGGGCCACCTCCCGGCCCGCCGTGCGCAGGGTCACCCCCTCACCCCCCAGGACGTTGGCGCTGCCCGGCGCCACCCAGGCCGCCGTGACACCGCCCCGCAGGGCGTCGGTAAAACCGGCGTCGGCCGGGTTGATCCCGTCGATGGCCCTCAGATGCGGCGTGACCGGCTCCCCGGTCTCGTTCACGTCGTCCCCGGCCCAGCCCTCCCCCTCCTCGTACAGGCCCAGATGGGTGTGGGCGTCGATGAAGCCGGGGTATACCGGCCGTCCCCCCGCCTCCAGCACCTCGGCCTCGGGAAGGATCTCCACCCGCCCCAGGGCCGCGATGCGGCCGTCCTTGACCAGGAGACTCCCCCGCACCACGCCTCCCGTCACCGTGTGGAACTCGCCGTCCTGTATCACCAGCAATGGGCTCCCCCCTTGACGTAGCTACCCTGGTGGGGTATATTGAACTTGACATTTGGATATTTGAATATTACCTATGGGTGGCTGGCCGTGGTCTCCCGCCGGCCCACCGCCTCGAAGCCCACCCAGCGCCATACCCAGAAGGCCAGGGCGACCCCGGCGGTGGCCAGGAACACCCCCGCGGGATACCAGGGCGTACCGGCGCCGATGAAGAGGGCCAGCACGTTCACCGCCAGGGCCGGCGGCATCTCCGAGCGCAAGAGCAGCATCAGCCCCACCACCAGCAGGGAGGAGCCCGCCATGGACCAGGGGGTGTCCCCGAAGAAATGCACCGTCAAGGCCCCCACCACCGCTCCCAAGACCGGGCTCAGCACCAGGCAGCGCAACCGGGAACGCCGGCCCCGGGGGTCGGAGAAGGCCTGGTAGGCGATGGTGGCCAGGGGCGGAAACAGCAGGTAGTGCAGGCCGGTGGTGCGGGCCAAAAGGTCCGCCAAGGCGAGGAACGCCGGCACCGCCACCAGCACCGAGACGATCCGAAAGGTTTCCATCCGCAAGACGCATCCACCTCCGCCGGTATCTTCGGCATCCGCGCCGGGGCATCCTGCCGGCAGACCCACCTTGGAAAGAGGGAGTGACGATCATGGCCGAAGACCAATGGCGCATGTCCATCCAGGGAATGACCTGCACCGACTGCGAGCTGCACGTGACCGAGGCCTTGGAGCGCGCGGGCGCCCAGGGCGTGCGCGCCGACTTTCGCCGCGGCGAGGCGCGCTTCTTCCTGCCCGAGGGAGTGGACAGCGCCGGTCTTGCGCCGGCGGTCCGCGCCGTGGGCTACCGCCCCGTGGGGCTGGAGGCCCCGGGAACGCCGCCGCGCCGCGCCGCGGCGGCCGGCGAGTACGACCTGGCCATCGTGGGCTCCGGCTCCGCCGCCTTCGCCGCGGCCATCCGCGCCCGGGACCAGGGGGCGCGGGTGGTGATGGTGGAGCGGGGCACCTTGGGGGGCACCTGCGTCAACGTCGGCTGCATCCCCTCCAAGGCGCTCCTGCGGGCGGCGGCGGCGCGCCATGCGGCAGGGCACCATCCCTTCGCCGGGATCGCCACCACGGCGGGTCCCGTGGACGCCCCGGCCCTGTGGGCGCAAAAGGACGAGCTGGTGGCCCGGCTGCGCAAGGAGAAGTACGAGGACATCGTGGAGGCCTACGGCTGGGAGGTGCTCCGGGGCACGGCCTCCTTCCGGGACGCGGCCACCCTGGAGGTGGACGGCCAACCCCTGACCGCCCGCGCCTACCTGCTGGCCACCGGCGCCCGCCCGGCCGTCCCGGCCATCCCCGGTCTGGCCGAGGCCGCCTACCTCACCAGCACCACCGCCCTCTCCCTGGGCCGGGTGCCCGCCTCCCTGGCGGTGATCGGCTCGGGATACATCGCCCTGGAGCTGGGGCAGCTCTTCGCCCGCCTGGGCAGCCGGGTGACCATGATGCAGCGGCACCCCCACCTCCTGAAGGAGTACGAGCCGGAGATCGGCACCGCGGTGGAGGGTTTCCTGGCCGACGAGGGGATCGACGTTTTGGCCGGGGTGCGCTACCTGGGGGTGGAGACGGACGGTAAGACGCGCCGGGTGCGGGTGACCCACCAGGGAAAGGAGCGCGTCGTGGAAGCCGAGGAGCTGCTGGTGGCCACCGGCCGGCAGCCCAACACCGAGGAGTTGGCGCTTGCCCGGGCCGGCATCACCCCCGGTTCGCGGGGGGAGATCCCGGTGGATGAGCATCTCGCCACCGCCAACCCCCGGGTCTTCGCCGCCGGGGACGTCACCTTCGGTCCCCAATTCGTGTACGTGGCCGCCTACCAGGGGGGCCTGGCCGCCCAGAACGCCCTAGGCGCCGACCGGCGGGTGGACCTGGCCACGGTGCCCTCGGTGATCTTCACCGACCCCTCGGTGGCCACGGTGGGCCTGACCGAGGCCCAGGCCCGCGCGGCGGGCCATCAGGTCAAGGTCTCCATCCTACCCCTGGACGCGGTGCCCCGCGCCCTGGTCAACCGGGACACCCGCGGCCTGGTGAAGCTGGTGGCCGACGCCGAGGACGACCGGCTGCTGGGCGCGCACCTGGTGGCCGACGCCGCCGGCGAGGTGATCTACGCCGCCTCCCTGGCCGTGCGCTACCGCCTCACCGTGGCCGACCTGTCGGACGCGCTGGCCCCCTACCTGACCATGGCCGAGGGCCTGCGCCTGGCCGCCCAGACCTTCGGCCGGGACGTGCATCTGCTCTCCTGCTGCGCGGGATAGGGGGGCGATGGACATGACTTCAGATCCCAGGCGAGGAGGTGCGGCGCGAGGATGCAGGCGGATTGCACTTCGGACATCTCCGGGCTTTGCCGCCCCCTGCCGGTGATCAAGACCAAGGCCGCCAGGGCGCGGCTGACCGCAAGACGGGTCCTTGCGATCGTCGCCACCCGCTCCGGGGCCGAGTCCGGCCTCTCCCTGGGGCGCGGGCGCAGGCCCGGCGGGGGCATTGGCCCGCCAGCAGGCCGCCGGCCCCCCTGAAAAAGCCCTGTCGGGGAACCCGGGGACCCGGAAAAAAACGTGGGAGGTGGCTGCGTTGCGTTTCGGATGGCTGTTCTTGCCCGCCCTGCTCACGGGCGGAGCCTGCTGCGCCGGTCCGGCCCTGCTGGCCTGGGTCGGCCTGGGCGGAGTGGGGCTGACCCTGGCCGCCCCGGTCCCGCATTGGATCCTGGCGGCCCTGGCGGCCGGCCTTTTCCTCCTGGCCGCCTGGGGGAAGCCGCGGCGGCGTCCGGCCGACGTCCCCGGGGAGGAAGGCCCCCGTGCGTAAGGTGGTATTCCTGGCCGCCGCCCTGTGGTTCCTGAGCGCCGCTGCGGGCTGCGGCACCGCCCCGGCGACCGTCTCCCCGGCCGCGGCCGTTCCCGGCTACGCCGTGGGCGACCGGGCGGCCGCCTTCCAGCTGACGGACCTGGCCGGGAAAAAGCTCGCCTTGTCCCATCATGAGCCGACCCTGCTGTACTTCATGGCCGCCTGGTGCTCCAGCTGCTGGGCCGGAGAGGAGCACCTGGCCGCCTTGTACCCGCGGTTCACGCATCAAGTACGCTTCGTCAGCCTGGATGTCACCCCCGGCCAGGACACCCCCGCCGCCCTGGCCCAGGTGCAAAAGCGCTACGGCGGCCCCTGGCCCCACGCCTTCGCCCCGGCCGGACTGGTCACCGCCTACGGGGTGACCTCCCTGGACACCGCCATCCTGGTGGGGGCCGACGGGCGGATCCTGGGCCGGTGGGTATCCCCGACTCCCCAGGTGCTCGCGGCGGCCCTTGCCGCGGCGGTGCACCGATGAGCGTGGGGCTTTGGTCCCTGGCCTTCGCCGCCGGAGCGGGCGCGGCCTTCAGCCCCTGCGGGGTGATCCTGCTGCCGGGCTACCTGGGCATGCTCTTCGGCCGGGTCGACGCGGCCTCGGCCGCAGTCCGGCTGCGCCGCGGCCTGGGGGCGGGCGGCGGCATGACCACCGGATTCCTGGCGGTCTTCGTCCTCCTCGGCCTGGTACTGGCCCAGGTGGACCGGGTGCTCCTGCCGGTCCTGCCCTACGTGCTCCTCGTCCTGGGTGTCCTCCTGGTGCTGGCGGGGGTGCTGATGGTCCTGGGCCGGTGGCGCTGGGGACTGCCGGTGGACGCCGCCCGCAACAGCCTGCTGGAGCGGGCCGGCACCCCGGGTCCGGCCAGCCTGGTGCTGTACGGCGCGGCCTACGGCCTGGGGGCCCTGAGCTGCACCCTGCCGCTGTTTATGGTGCTGGTGGCCCAGGCGGCGCTCAGCCGCAGCCTGCTGGGCGCCATCGGCGCCTTCGCGGCCTGGTCGGTGGGCATGGGCCTGGTGGTGACCGCCATCGCCGTGGCCACGGCCTTCTCCCTGGGCGCCCTCCAGCGGCTGCTGCGCGGCGGCATCCGCCTGGTGCAGCGCTCGGGCGGCGGGTTGGTGGCCTTCTCCGGTGTCTACCTCATCTGGTATTGGTGGAGCGCCCTGCACGGCGCCTGAACGCAAAGGAGGAATTCCCATGCGCTACTGCGAAGTGGAAGGTTGCGGATTGCCCGTGCCGGACGGCACGGGAACCTCTTGCACCCGGTGCGGCCGGCTGATCTGCGATCACTGCCACCGGGCCGAGCTGCCGGAGGGTGTGCTGTGCTCCGAGTGTGCCGCCGCCGTGGGCATCGAGCTGCCCTTCGGCTGAACCTTCTGAGGCCTCCCGGGTGGAGGCGCACTCCCGCGAAAGAAGGGACCCCGATGACTGAGGAGACGATGCGCCGCGTATGGATCGAGGAGATCGCCGCCCACCCGCCCACGGAGCGGCGGGTGTTGGGGGCGGCCTTCCGGCTGCTGGCCCGGGGAGCGGCGGTCTCCCTGGAGCAGGTGGCGGCGGCCGCCCGCAGGACGCCGGGCAAGACCGCCCGGGCGGCAGCCGCCCTGGGCGAGGCCGGCTGGCTCACCTGGGATGGGACCAGGATCACCGGCGCCGCCGGGCTTTCCGTGGAGCCGGCGGCGCACCGGCTGACCCTGGGCGGTAGGCGGCTTTGGACCTGGTGCGCCCTGGACGCCGCGGCCATCCCGGCCGCCCTGGGAGCCGACGCGCTGGTGGAGAGCCGCTTGGCGGACGGCGGCGAGGATTTGCGCCTGCAGTTTCGCCGGGGAGCGCCCCAGGCGGCCTCCCGGGAAGTCTTCGTGCGCGTCCTGCCGCCCCACGCGCACCGCACCATGTGCGGGGGCACCTGAGAGGGCATCGTCTTCGTGGGCTCGGTCGGGCCCGACGACCCCGCCGCTGACGCGCCCGCCTACCTGACCTTGTCGCAGGCCGCCCGCTGGGGCCGCAGCGTTTGGTCCCTTTTCGGGCCGGCCCAGGCTTGACCGGAGGGCAATCTGATGGTAAAATTAGTTAGCGTCAACGCAGAAGGAGGGGTGCCCCGTGTCAACCGGCTTCCCCCACATCCGCGCCCACGCCGACCGCTTCTGCTCCGCCAATCTGGCCTACTGCACCTCGGAGGAGGGATTGGTGGACCTTTTTTGCCGGGACTGCGACTTCTTCAAGGAGGGAGAAGACGAGGAATTGGAGTGCGGCGCCTTTCGGATCCTGAAGCACCTGCTCTTGAAGGGCGTCATCACCCCGGAGGACGTGGTCCGTGCCGTCGCTGAGTAGGGTGCGCCTGACCCCAGGCTGCTCGCTGCGCCTCTTGGAGCGGCCGCACCTGTACCACCGGGAGACTGACGAATTGTATGAGCTGGACGACGCCGCCGCAGCCTACCTGCTCCGGTTGGCGCGGGGCGAGGAGGTACCCTCCCCCGATCCGGAGTTTTGGGAGTTTTGCCGCGCGGAGGGGCTATTGGAGGAGGGGCCGGCCTCGCCCCGTTCCCTGCCCGAGCCGGCTCCCCGGCCATCCCTGCGGTACCTGGAACTTCTGCTCACCGACCGGTGCAACCTGCGCTGCGCCCACTGCTACCTGGGCGAGCCGCGCGGGGCGGACCTGCCCTTCGAGGAGGCCGTGCGCCTGTTGGACCAATTCGACCGCCTGGGGGGCCTGCGCCTTTTGCTCTCGGGCGGCGAGCCGCTGCTTCACCCGGACTTCTGGCGGCTAAACGAGCTTTTGCCCCGCTGGTCCTTCCGCAGCGTGCTGCTCACCAACGGCGTCTTGATCGACCCCGGTGCGGCGCGGGACCTGGCGGTGCAGGAGGTGCAGGTTAGCCTGGACGGTCTGGAGCCCTCCCATGACGCCCTGCGCGGCACTGGCTCCTTTCGAGCCGCCGTGGCCGCCCTGGAGCATCTGGGCGCCGCGGGCATCACCGTGTCCGTGGCCACCATGGCCCACCGGGGCAACCGAACCGACTTCCCGGAACTGGCCCGGCTCCTGGACCATCTGGGGGTGGCGGAATGGAACGTGGACGCCCCCGCCGCGGCCGGCCGCGCCCGGAAGGAGGCTCTCCTCCTCTCCCCGCAGGAGCTGGCCCCCCTTTTGGCCTACAGCCGCGAGGGCGGCCTGCACGACTCCGGCGGCGACGGGGTGTGCGGCACCCACCTGGGGGCCGTCACCCCGGAGGGGGAGCTTTGCAAGTGCGGCTTCTACCGCGGCCGCGGGGTGCCCTGGGGGGGCGACCTGCGTCGCGCGTGGGAGGCGCTGCCCCGAATGCACCTTTCCGATCTGTCCTGCGGCTGCCCGCACCTGGCCGAGTGCCGGGGCGGCTGCCGCTTCCGGGCCGAGGCGGCGGGGGATGGCCGGGGGCCGGATCTCGTGGCCTGCGCCCGCTGCGGCTGGGACCCCTGGTCGTCGGGACTCCGGCCGGCCTGACCGGCCTGGTCCAAATCCGCGCGTGGAGGTGAGAAAGCGGTGAAGATCGTCAAGGTCGCCAAGGCTTCCTCCAGCACCTGCAAGTGCAAGTCCTCCTGCTGAAGGAGGACCGGCCCCTTAGGCCTCCCGCGCGGGAGGCCTTTTTTTGTGCCGCCCCGGCCAAGTGTAAGCCGGCATACAGAAAAGCCGTTTTGGATCCTTTACGCTGGCGGCAGGAGGTGTCCAACGATGAGCGTGTCCGATGCCCGCACCGCTACCCGCCTCGCGCTGCCCGCGGCCGTCTGGGGAAGGTCCGCCCTGGCCGGCCTAGCCGGCGCCGTGGTCATGGCCATGTGGGCCATGATGGCGGCCGCAGTCATGGGAAGAAGCCTCTTCGCCCCGGTGCAACTCATCGCGGCGGTCTGGTACGGACCCGCCGCCATGCACCTGACAGCCCCCGTCCTGCTGGCGGGGCTCGCCACCCACATGATGGTGGGGGTCGTGCTGGGGATGATGCTGGCGCTGGCCTTCGCCGCCGGGCGCATCGCCCCCGGTCCGGTGCGCCTGGCCTGGGGCATGGGGTTCGGCCTGGCGGCCTGGCTGGTCAGCCAATTCGCCGTCCTGCCCGCCCTGGATCCCCTGATGGCTCAAACCATGGCGGTGGGAGTCTTCGCCTTGGGACACGTCATGTTCGGGGTCGTCACCGCCTGGGTGCTGCTGCGTACGCCGGGGGCCGCTTGAGGGCCCTGCGGGCCTTGACCGTACGACCGTCCGAGGCTTAGTATGGAGCCGTAGGATGAGACGCCCGCGGAAAGGAGTCAGCCACCCACGGCTAAAGCCGTGGGCATGAGGGACCAAGGTCCCGAATGCCCGGCTGACCAGACCCAGCGCGGGAGGCATGCTGGCCGATGACCGCGCTACGTTGGAGCCAGGTTCCAGGACCCGCTCCGGGGTGCCTCTCCAGCCCCGGACCACAAAAGCCGCGGTTCACGGAAGCCCAGGGGTAGGGCGGAACGGATCGCGGCCATGA
>JAJZIM010000004.1 GCA_021810565.1 Bacillota bacterium | reverse complement strand
GCCACTTGACCGGCAAAAGATCGTCCTTCGCCTCGTTGCACGTCCGGCACACGAGCGCCAGGTTCGACACCTGGTCGGTGCCGCCCCGGGATCTGGGCACCACGTGGTCCACATTCAGCACCGGATCCCCCGACGCTCCGCCGCAGTAGGCGCACTCGTGGCGGAATTTCTCCAGCAGGTATTCCCGGACTTCGTAGCCCGCCAATGTTCCCCGCTGGTAGTTGACACCGCTGATCTCCGGGTTCTGGAGAGCCTGGGTATCGAACCGGATGTTTTCCACGGACACCTGCGTGAGCGGCAAAAGCTTCGTCAGCTTGCCCACCACGCGCAGGGTCTGGTCGACTCGCGCCGCCAGCGACGGTGGCAGCCGGCCGTTGCGCCGGGCGCGGCAGTCGAACCGGGCGGGCCGATGGCGCGTCTTGCGGCTGCGCCGGCTTCTCCTGACGCCACGGCGAACGTCCAGCCGCTTCTTGATCCCCTGACGGTGCATGATCTGCGCCAGGAACACGGCCGCCGCATGGTCCTGGGAAACGAAGCGCAGCACCGCGACCCCCGTGACCTTCGATCCGGGATCCAGTTTCAGCCGCAGCGGCTGCAGGGTGCTGCCTTCCTGGGTGCGGTCCTTGAGGCGTATGGTGAACGGCTCCGGGCGATGCACCACCGCCCGGCCGCGCTGCAGAAGCAGGCGTGCCCGCTTTTCGGTGCACGGCATCAGCGGCTTGTGGTGAGCGTCCAGCACGAAGACCATTTTCGCCTGCCTCCTTTCAAAGTTGCCCTTACGGGCCTAGTGCCGGCTCTCCCCCTGCCTGCGGAAGAAAGCGCTCTCCTCGACCATGTCGGCGCCCGGTTTTCCGGCCGCGATCCGTTCCGCCTTACCCTGCAGCTTCCGTGAACTGCGGCTTCCGTGGTCCGGGGCTGGAGAAGCACCCCGGAGCGGGTCTTTTCGCCTGGCGCCGACGTAGCACGGTCATCGGCCGGCCTGCCTACCGTACTCGGTCTGGTCAGCCGGGCATTCGGGACCTTGGTCCCTCATGCCCACGGCTTTAGCCGTGGGTGGCTGACGGGCGGTTCCTCCTCTTCGCGGGGCGGATGGGATTCTGCTTCGCGGGAAGGCGGCGTATTCCTGCAGGAATCCCAGGCGGCGTCGCGAATATTTCAAAACAAAATATAACCCAAAATAACGAAAGGAGCGGGCGAGCGTGCTGGGGGCACAACGACGCAGCCAGATCCTGGAGCTATTGCGGCGCCAAGGGTCGGCCACGGTGGCGGAGCTGGCCCGCCGCTTCGGGGTGACGGAGATGACGGTGCACCGGGACCTGAAGCGGCTGCACCAGGAGGGGGCCTTGGTGAAGACTTTCGGAGGTGCCCTGGCCCGAGCGGAGGTCACCCCCGAGAAGGGCGGTTGCCCGCTGTGCGGCAAGGAGGTGTCCGCCCACAATGCCTATCAAGTCCTTCTGAGCGACGGCACCCAGGAGGTGGCCTGCTGTCCCCATTGCGGCCTTTTGCGCCAGCATGCCCTGGGCCGGCGGGTGCTGGCGGCCCTGGTCAAGGATTTCATCACCGGGGTGACCTTGAGCGCCGGCGAGGCCTGGTATGTTTTTGGGGGAAACGCCGTCTCCTGCTGCTCTCCGCCGGTCACCGCCTTCCACTCCCGGCAATTGGCGGAGGGCTTCGCGGCGGGGTTGGGAGGGGAGGTGCTGGATCATGGGACGGCCACGCGCCGGCTTTTGGGACCTGCGGCCAAGGGGGTCGACGGGGGCCAGGGCGGCCGGGTGCGCTCTGCCGCCCTGCCCGGATCCCTGCTGCTGTTGGCGCTCGGCCTCGGGGCCGCCCAGGCGTGGCCGCAGCTGCCCCGCCTCTTCGCCGCGCCGCCGCAAGGCGGACCGCTGCTTGAGGGGTTGGCCACGGCTGCGGTGTGGGGCGGCGGGGTGACCACGCTGCTGGGCATGCCGTGGTCGGTCTTGGGCGTGGGACTGGTCTTGGCGCTCCTGGTCTTGGCCCGGTTGCCGGGCCTGGCGGATACCTACCGGCGGCGCCGTCTGGGAGCCGCCCTGGCCGCCTACTTTCTTCTGGGAGTGGCCGGCCCTTGGCTGTGGGGCGGCGGATGGCCGCTGCAAGGCGCGCCGGGGGCGGCAGGCTCGGTCTGGAGCCTATCCCTCGGGGCGTCGCTGGCCGCGCTCGCGCTGTTCGCCTGGCTTTTCGGGCGGCGCAGCGTGTGTGGCGTGCTTTGCACCTCCGCCCTCTTCTACGGCGCGGTGGGGGAGCGGTTCATCCCCTACAACTTGGCGGGGCGCCCCGCCTTGATCGGGCGGTGGATCGGCGGCGGGGTGGCCGCGGCGGTGGTGGTGGCGGCCGTCTTGTCGGTCCTCAGCGCCCTGCATTGGGGTGCCTGGAGCTTCCTCGGCCAAGACCCGGCGGTCTTGGCCTACGGCTTGGTCTGGATGCTGCTGATGTACCTCTCCTGGTTGGCGATGCCCTGGCTGGGCACCCGCGCCTGCAGCCGATTCCTCTGCCCGGTGGGGATGCTCCTGGGCGGCATCAGCCGGTGGGGGTTCTTCCGCCTGGAGGCGCTGCGGCCGCAGATCTGCCGGGAATGCCGCACCCGGGTCTGCAGCGCCGTCTGCGAGGCCAGTTGCCGCCCGGCGGCGGCCCTGGCGGCCACCGGGCGGGTGCAAGACGGCGGGTGCACCGGATGCGGCAACTGCCTGGCGGCTTGTCCGGCCGGCAACCTGATCAGTCGGGACGTGCGGGACCTGGGACGGCGCCGGGGGGGAGGTGGCGGCGGTCTTGCACCGGCGGGAGGATGCTGCAAACCCGCGTCCCAGAGCGCATCCGAAACCTTGGCGCTATGATCTTTTGTCCCTGAGCCCGGTGCGTCGTCTGGCGGCGAGCCGGGGGGTGCGTTTCGGTGCCCAGATGATTTTCGTGCTGCTGTTCGGTCTGGTCATCGTGGCGGGACTCGTCGGGACGAGCATCGCCGCGAAGAGCTTCGCCACCGTGGGCACCTGGATGATCTGGTGGATCGGGGTGATCTTCCTGATCCTGTGCTTCGGCAAGGTCTGGTGCTACGTGTGTCCTTGGAACGCCTTGGCGGAGTGGACCAAGCACGGCGCGCTTTGGGGCGTGCGGCTCGATGCGCCGGGGGAGGCCGCCTGGCCGCGGCGCTGGCGCAACCTTGGCCCGGCCATCGCTTTTTTTCTGCTGTTCGTGTGGTTGGAGTTGGGGGTCGGGCTGACCATGGACCCGCTGTTCACGGCGGTGGCGGCGGTGTTGCTCTTGACCCTCACCGTGGTGAGCGCCCTGGTGTACCGGCGGGCCCCCTTTTGCCGCTATGCTTGCCCCGTGGGGCGCATCAGCGGTCTTTACGCCCTCTTCGCTCCGGTGGAACTCAGGGCGCGGGACCGGCGCGTGTGCCGGCGATGCCGGAGCAAGGATTGCCTCACCGGAAACCAACGGGGCTACGGCTGTCCCACCGGCCAGTACCCTGGCACCATGGATCGCAACACCTACTGCATCCTGTGCCTGGAGTGCGTCAAGACGTGCCCCCGGGACAACCTCGCCTTGAACCTGCGCCCCTTTGGGGCCGACTTGGTGAAGGCTTTCCGAGCGCGGGGCGACGAGGCCTACCTGGCTTTGGTCCTTTTGAGCCTGGTCATCTTCCACGCGGTGACCATGGTGCCACCCTGGTTCCAGTTGGTGGACCTGTTGGAGTTCGTCACGGGCTGGGGCTATACGGGAGCCTTCTCCCTCCTGATGGCCGTCATGCTGGCGGTGCCCCTGCTGGCGCACCGGCTGGCCACCGGCATCGGATGGCGGCTGGCTAGGGAGCGGGGCGTGCCGCGGCGCCGGCTGTTTGTCACCTATGCCTACGCCATGATCCCCTTGGCCCTGTTTTTTCACCTGGCCCACAACACCATGCACCTAGCCATGGAGTTCGCCAAGGTGGTGCCGGTGCTCTCGGATCCTTTGGGAATGGGTTGGAACCTTTTCGGTACGGCCGGCTGGATCCCCCCGGCCTCCCTGCTGCCCTTGAGCACGGTGCATGGCCTCCAGGAGCTTCTCTTAGGGCTCGGTATCGCCGCCTCGGCCGGCGTGCTGGCGGTGTGCAGCCGCCGCCTGTATCCCCCGGCGCAGGCGGTGCGGGCCGCGGCACCCATGCTGGTGGTCCTGGGCGGCTACCTGGCTTTCGGCTGGTGGCTGTTCTCGCTGCCCATGGCCATGCGGATGCTGCTATGAGGCGCTGGTTGGCGGCGGCGCTGGTCCTGGCCTGCTTGAGCGCCCGCCCGGCTTTGGCCGACGGTACCCCCGGCGTGGGGGTGCCGCGGGTGCTGGCCCTGCCGGCGCCCGGAAGATACCTGATCACCCTCTCGGTTTATCCCCAGACGCCGCGCGTAGGACGGATCGCCGTGCTGCTAGTGGGTGTGGAGCATGCCAGCAGCGGGCGGCCCTTCCGGGGTGGCATGGAGCTGATCCTGCGCCAGCCGGAGGTGGGGCCGCGGCCGGTGCCCCTGCAGCGGGTGGCGCCCGGGGAGTACCAGGGGCAGTATCTGGCGCAAGGCCGGCCGGGAACGGCGGGGGTGAGCCTGGAGCTTTTTCCGGCCGCGGGCGGTCCGGTGCGGGTGCGGGGGAGCTTTCCTCAGGAGGGCTGGGACCTTCCGCCGTGGGCCGTGGGAACGGTGGCAGGACTGACGGCGGCGATGTTGGCCGGCTGGGCGGTGCGACATCGCCGGGAAAGGAGCCAAGGAGCATGAGGCGGTGGTGGCTGGCGGTGGCGGTACTCTGGCTGGCGGCTAGCTGCGGCGGGGTGCCCCCCTCCTTCGGAGGGCAGACCACTTTTCGCCAGCAGGCGGGGCAGAACACGGTGTGGCTCACGGTGCGGCCTTGGCCAGCCCGCAGCCTCACCACCAGCACCTTTGAGGTGCGGATCATGGGGCCGGATAGGCGGGCGGTGCGGAGGGCCGCGGTATCCTTGGACCTGTCCATGCCCGCCATGGAGATGGGCAAAACCGCCCCGCGGATGGAGCCGGCGGGGCCGGGGCGCTGGCAGGGTCAGGGGGTGTTCAGCATGAACGGCTCCTGGCAGGTGACGGTGCAGGTGAAGGAAGGTGGCAAGACGCAGGATCGGGCGCGGTTCCTGCTCGACGTGCAGTAGGCGGCGGGGGTGGGGGAGGCCCCGGCAGGTAGCCGGTGCCTTCTCTTTGGCCTGAAATAATCGAAAGAAAAAAGTTCTGAAACCTGCAGGAAACGGGTTTGCGACGACGAAGTGCTTGGACGAAGAACGACAGGTTATAACATGATGTAACATTGAGGCCCGGAGAACGGGTAGGGGGGAGCGGTGGCCATGGCCCGGCGGGTGGAATCGGTCGGGGGAGGGCGGGACGTTACCCGGCGACGGCGGCACAACAGCCTCGCCTGGGGGGCCCTGCGGGGGGCGGTACTGGTGGCCCTGTCCCTGGCGGTGGGGGCGGGGTTCCTCCTTCCCCCCGGCCGCTGGAACTTCGCCCTGGCGGCCATGTGGATCGTCTTCTGGCCCACCCTCATTGTCCTGAGCCTCCTCTTCCTGAACCGCCTTTGGTGCACCGTATGTCCCCTGCGGATGGTGGCCCGGCTGATGGACCGTGGTCCGGGGGTTCCGGCCTGGGTCCGCCGCGCAGGCGGCGTCACCGCCCTGGCCTCCTTCCTGCTGGGCTTCTGGGTTCTGCGGCCCTTCCTGTCCTCCCCTCCGGCCACCGCCAGCTATCTGTCGGCCTGGCTGGTCTTGGCGGCGGGGGTGGGCTTCCGCTGGGGAGAGGGGGCCTGGTGCCGCGCCCTTTGCCCCATCGGACTGGCGAGCGGCGTCCTTGCAGCGGCGGCCCCCCTGGCGCTGCATGCGGATGCGGTCCGTTGCCGCGGCTGTCGGGAGAAGCCTTGCCAGAGTGCCTGCCCCACGGGGGAATTTCCGGGCCGGGCGGCCTCCAGCCGCCACTGCACCCTGTGCCTGGCGTGCGTGCCGGCCTGTCCTTCCGGGGCCCTCGCCCTGCGCGGCCGCTGGCCGGGCCGGGAGCTACTGCGGGCCCGCCCGGAACTGTCGGCCGCCCTCATGGGGGCAGCCATCGTCGGTATCTGGCAGCTGTGGATGTGGCTGGACATGACCCGCAACATCCTCACCGGTTCCGCCGCCCGGGCCTTGGCGGCGGCCTTGCCGGCCCTGTCCGCAGGGCGGTGGGCCTACCTGCTGTGCCTGGCGGTCGGCCTGGGGGCGGCGGCCGGGATCGCGGGCTTGGCCGCGCTGGCCGGCGCCCGGGTGGAGGGCACCTCCTGGCGGCGCAACCTGGCCCGCTTCGGTCCCGCCTACGTCTTCTTGGTGGTCCCAGGCAGCCTCGCCCACAACCTGCTCCACAACGTCTTGGGCCAAGGAGGCACGGTGGAGGACTCCCTGCGGGTCCTGGCGGGGCTACGCCCGAACCTGCCGGCGGCCCTTTTCCTGCCGGGTCCGATCTGGAAAGACGCCGCCCAGGTCTTGGCCGGCCCCCTGGCCGTGGCGGGGCTCCTGGCCAGTTGGGCTGCCCTCCTGCTCATCGCCCGTCAAAGGGGGCCAGGCAGCTCCGTCCGTACGGCGGTGCCCCATATGGCGGGCACGTTGGTCTTGGTTCTTCTGGCCCATGGCCTGGCCGGGCTCCCGCGCCTGCCCATGCGCATGTAGGGAGGTGATGACGGGGATACGCGCCGCACCGCGCGGCATAATTTCGGGAGGGATGACTTTGCTCGGACAACGGATGTTTCCTTGGGTCGCGGGCTGCGGCTTGGTTTTGGCCCTGGCCTCCTGCGGCCCGGCGGCCCCGGCCACCGGCGGGATGGAGAAGACCGCCGCGGCAGCTCCCATGTGGACGGCGCCGGTGGGCGGCCCCGTGTACGCGGTTCCCCAAGTGCAGGGGGGCAAATTGTACGTCACCACCACTCAGGGCAAAGGAGACAATGTGTACGCCCTGGACCTGATGCGCGGCACCACGGCCTGGAAAGCCGCCACGGGGGGAGCCATCGGAATCCCGCCCACCGTGAATGGGAATTTCCTCTTCATCGCCTCCGACGTGGGAAGCGTGCACTACCTGCGGGCCTTCGATCGGCGCACGGGGCGGCTGCTTTGGGCCTACACCCGGAATAAGGCCCCCCAGTGCATGTGCAGCCATCCCTCCCAGGTGGGCGGCGGACTCGTCTTCGCGCTTACCGACGGGCACAGCCTGTACGCCTTCGAGCCGCAAAAAGGAAAGCGGGTGTGGCGGTTCCCCGGGGACAGGGCCAAGCTCACGGCGCCGGTGGTGGTGGCAGGCATGGTGGTCTTCGGCTCCCAGGACCACCGAGTGTACGGATTGGACGCGGCGACGGGGGAGGTGCGCTGGATCCAGACCACCGGCTACGCCTTCGACGCGGCGCCGAGGGTGTACCGAGGCCTGGTGGTCTTGGGCAATCGGGGCGGCACGGTGCATGCCTACTGGGCTGCCGACGGCCACCCGGTCTGGAGCTTCGCCACCGGCGGGGCCATCACGGCGCCGGTGGCGGTCCGCCCCGGCACGGTCTTCGTCAGCAGCGCCGACCGGCAGGTGTATGCGGTGGACGCGGTCTCCGGGAAAAAGCGCTGGTCGGCGGCGATGGCCGATGCCTCCCCCTATGCCCCGGTGCCCAGCGGCAGCCTCGTCCTGGCGGCCTCCCAGGATGGCCACCTATACGCCTTCCGAGCTGCCGACGGGCAGCGGGCGTGGCGCAGGGACCTCGGGGGCACCCCCACTTCGGCGCCGGTGCCGTCCGGAGGGGTGGTCTACCAGCGGGTGGGAGACCATGCCGTGGCGGCGGTGCGCATCGCGACGGGCAGGTTGCTTTGGGTCTACCGCACCAGCGCCGTGCTGACGGCGCCTGCCGCGGCGCGCGGCATGGCCTTTGTGGGCACCAGCACCGGCGCGGTGCTCGCCCTGATGGGCCCCGGCAAGATGGCGTCGTAGGGCCGACGAAACACCGGTCCGGGCAGGTCCCGGACCGGCGGTTTTTCCCGAGCCTGAGCGGGGGCTAACGGCGCCGCAGCCGGGCGATGGTTAGATAGAGCACGCCGAAGGGCAGGATCAGGTAGGCGAAGGCCACCAAGGCGTAGACCGCCCAGACGGGAAAGGAGAAGATCGCCGGCCGCCAGGCGATGAGCAACAGCCACAGGAGCAGGGGCAAAAGGGCGATGTCGGCAGCCACCACGATGACGATCCAGTTGGCCAGCCTGCGCTGCTGCGGCGTTTGGGCGACCTGCTTGGGACAAGCCGGGTGGTCGGGGGAGAACCATGCTCCCTCGGCCTCGAGGGTGCACTTGCCGTAGTCGTGAGCGAGCTTAGGATCCTGGGCGCGCTGGAAGTAGCCGCAGCCGGAGCATCGTTTGGTCATGGCCGTTCCCTTTCCAAAGATATTTCTATGAAAACAATCTAACAAAAAGGACCGGTTGCGGCAAGGCGTGCACGGCTGAAGCCTCGGTAACCGCCTCCCGACCTCGGCGGGCAGCGGCGCCGGAGGCGATGCCGGCGGGGAGTGGTTCCCGGGGGCACTAACGGGGCCGGATTCGCCGGGTCGGCGTCCTGCCCCCTGGCGGAGGTTCGCCCAGCCGGCGGACTCCGGGGAAGATGAGGAAGTCAAATAAAAAGTGAAAGATCAATTTATTAATGAGCTACTTTACAAAGGGGTCTCCCCGTGCTATATTTGAGCCGTCTAAGGGAATCCAAAAGAGGGGGAGAGGACTTTGGACGAGGGCGCCAAGGGGGGGGCCGGCTTCTGGAGCGGCTTGGCGGTGGTCTGTTTCCTGTTGATCTGGGTTCTGGCTTTGTTTTTGGCCTTCGGCCCGTGGACCAGTTTTCCTTTGCTGACCCGATGAGACGAAAGTCCCCGGCGTGGTCCGGGGGCTTTTGTCTTTCGGGAGGGGAGGATGCGGGTTGCACCACAACTGGAGTTTTCAGCCTATGGGGCACGGCTTCACCGTGCTGCACCTGCCGCTGTCCCTGACCCTGCTGGGGTTTGCGGGCATCGCGGTGCTGCTTTGGGGTCCCTTCGTGCTGCTGTGGCTTTTGGGCGGTCGGCGCCGCAGCCGGCGCCCCTCCTAGTCGAAGGCCCAACATACCAGGAGCCACAGGCCGAAGGGGATGACCCCGGCGAACAGCAGGCTGTAGCCGGCCAAGAGCAGCAGGCCTTCCACCGCACCCCGAAAGCTGGAGCCGATCTCCAGCCAAAGGTGGCTGTTGAACTGCAGCACCATGGAGAACTGGCCCACCGCCGCGGTGCAGAAAAGCGCCGTGATTACCGGGTGACGCGCGGCGCGCCGGGCCAGGGCGCTCCAGCAGCCGGCGCGGGTCATGGGCGCAGCAGCAGGTAGAGGCCGCCGCCGATGAGGGCCAGGGGGCTGAGGATCATGAGGGGCAGGATCCAAAGCGCGCCTCCCGGCCGGAAGAGGCTATCCAGGCCGTAGGGGAAGAAGGGCACGTCCACCAACACTCCGGCCAGGAGCAAGAGGCCTCCCCAGACGAAGTCGCGCCGCGATTTGTGCATCGTGGTCACCTCCCAGGGGCAATCATTCTCCCCGGAGCGGGAGGGCTCCTGCCGCGCCACCGGAGGGGGATAAAAAATAAACAAGAAAATTTCTTAATGGGCAGGATTCCGCCGGGCGGGGTAGAATAAGCTTTGTTATAGCCTCGACTTTCTAAACCTTCGGAAGGAGGAGAGACGGCGGGGCGGACAGCCGCAGCGGAAAGGGGGGATTGGATTGGCTGAGAAGGGGGAGGGGGGACAGGCCTCGGCGCACGTGCTGGGGGCGGCGATCCTGGTGGTGGTGACGCTGCTGTGGGTGCTGCTCCTGACGGGGCACCTGCATACTCTCGGAACCACCATGGGTCTCACCCCGTGGCACGGGTGAGGCAGGGCTTGCGCGCCAGACTATGCGAAGAGCGGGGGAAAGCGGATGAGAATTGGATGGAGCAGATGGGGGGTGCTGGGGATAGCGGGGATCGCCACGGTCGGCCTGCTGGGCGGCTGCGGCGCATACCCGGCTGCCTTGCACCCATCCTGGGAGACCGGGCACGAGCAGGTGTTGAGCAAATATCAGGTCTCCAACCAACCCACCACTTGGCTCTACTCCGTGCGCTTTACGAGCGCCGCACGGGGCTTCGCGGTAGGTGACAGCGGCACCCTCCTGGCCACCGGGAACGGCGGCCGGCACTGGCGGCGCCGGGTGCTGCACGCCCAGGGCGGTTTGAATGAAGGACTGCGTTCCGTGGCGTTCAACCAGGCGGGAACCGACGGCATCATCGTGGGCAACAGCGGCACCATCTGGTACAGCACCGACAAGGGGACCACCTGGCAGCAAGCGTCCTCCGGCACCCAGAACGATCTGGAGGCGGTTACCTTCACCGGTAAAGCCACGGCCGTGGCCGTGGGCGACAACGGCACCATCCTGAAGAGTGGCGACGGTGGCGCCAGCTGGACCGCCGAGCCCTCCGGCACCTCCATTGACCTGCGCGCGGTATCCTTCGCCAGCCCGGCGGACGGGGTGGCGGTAGGCGACCACGGCGTGATTGCCGTGACCCGGGACGGGGGGACCAGTTGGAGCGTTTCCTTCACTCCGGTGGAGGCTTGGCTACGCACCGTCTTCATGGTGCCGGGAACCGGCGTCGGCTACGCCTCCGGGACCAACCCCTTCGTCAACGGCTCGCCCCAGTCGGCCCATCCCGTGCCGGTCTTCGTGACCAAGAACGGCGGTCGGACTTGGACCCAGGAATCCAGCGGCGCGATGCAATTCGGCTGGCTGACCTCCCTGTACTTCACCGGACCCAAGACCGGCTATGCCGTGGGGACCGGCGGCCAGGTGTTCTATACCGCCGATGGCGGCAAGAACTGGAAGACGGTGTTCACCCAGGCCAAGGGCACCGACTACTGGCTGGAGTCGGTCACGGTGGCTCCGGGCGGGGCCGTGTGGGTGGTGGGCACGCCCAGCACCTCCGGACCCGGCGGGTACCAGACGGGGGTCGTCACCATCCTCAAGTCCACCGATGGCGGCAAGAGCTGGACCAGCGCGGGCCACCTGATGCGGCCCGGCATGGCCACCAGTTGACGCCGGCGGGGAAAGGAGGCGGCAAGCCGTGGGTTCCTTCTGGACCTACTTCTACAACGGACTCTTCATGGGTATCGGCCTGGGGACGGTGCTGGGAGCCATCATCAACCTGATCTCCGGCTCGGAGGGCTACCAGCTCATGTTCATCGTCATGGCCGTGATGGGGATCCTGTTTGCCCTCATCATGGTGCTCTTCCGCAACATGATCGAGGCCAAGAGTCGCAAGGGATGAAAAACGCGCTAGAGAGGGGGAAAAGCGAGTGACGGCAACTGCTGCCAAACGAGAGCTGGCGCCGGGAACCGCGGCGAAGCTGGCCCTTTTCTCCGCCGTCTTGTGGTTCGCGGTGGGCGTCACCTTCGGCGGCATCACCCGTATCAAGATGGCCTACCCCGACTTCCTGTCCGGGGTGCCCTGGCTGACCTTCGGGGTGATCCGACCTACCCACGTGGACGTGCTGATCCTGGGCTGGATCTCCATGGCCTTCGCCGGCGCGATGTACTACATGACCCCGGCGCTTTGCAACACCAAACTGTGGAGCGAACGCCTGGGCGTGGTGAACATCTGGCTGTGGAACGTGGGCATGGTGGTCATAATCGCCACTTTCCTAAACGGCATCATGACCGGCATCAAGTATCACGAGTGGATCTGGCCCATCGACATCTACATCATCTTCTTCGTCATGGTCCCCTTGGCGGTGAACGTGTGGATGACCATCCTGCACCGCAAGACCAAGGGGATCTACGTCAGCCTCTGGTTCTTCGCCGCCTGCCTGCTGATGATCGCGGTGACCTTCCTCCTGGGGTCCGACGCCATGGGTTGGACGGGCATCGCCTCCGCCTACATGACCTGGTGGTACGCCCACAACGTGCTGGGGCTTTGGATCACGCCGGTGTCGGCGGCCATCGCCTACTACGTGATCCCCAAGGTCACGGGCAACGCGTTGTACAGCCACCGCATCGGCCACATCCACTTCTGGGCCATTGTCGGCTTCTACTCCACCCCGGGAGCGCACCACCTGATGGCGGCGCCCATCCCCGAGTGGATCAAGTCCTTCGCCTCGGTGTCCGGGGTGCTGATCCTGATCCCGGCCCTGGCCTTCATCACCAACATCCTCCTGACCATGGAGGGCAAGTGGCACATGTTCGTGGACAACCCGGTGGTGCAGTGGAGCCTCACGGGGGTGCTCTTCGCCCTGCCGCTTAACGTGCAGGGGGCCTTCCAGCAGACCCGCGCCATCAATTGGTATATCCACGGCACCGACTGGATCGTGGCCCACGCCCACATGGCGCTCTTGGGCTTCTCCACCTTCATCGAGGTGGGGGCGGTCTACTACGCCTTGCCCCGGCTGCTCGGCAAGCCGCTGTACAGCGTGGCCATGGCCCGCTGGCACTTCTGGCTGACTGCCCTGGGCTTCATGGGCTTTTGGACCAGCCTGACCACCGCGGGACTCGTGCAGGCGGCCGGCAAGGCCTACAACACGCCCTTCGACACGGTGCTGGCCCAGGAGCATCCCTACAACGTGGCGGCCATCTTCTTCGGCTGGATGATCATCCTGGCCACCTGGATGTTCCTCTACAACATGGTCAAGACCGCCACGGCGCCGGTGCCGGTGGCGGAGCGGGAGCCTGCGGCCGTGCAGGCGACCGGTTAAGGGGGGACGAGCGATGCGCTATATGTGGGGCATGCTGATGGTGGTGTTCATCTTCGCCACGGCCATCGTGGTGACGGTGGTGCTGCCCGACGCCCAGATGCTGAGCCAGGTAAAGCCCACGCCCCAGGCGGCCAAGCTGGCCAAACTGTACCGTCCGGAATCCGGCTGGACCATCGCTGATCCCCTGAACACGGGGGCCAACGCCCCCAGCATGGTCGGGCGGGGCCGGGTGGTGTTCCTGCGGGAGGGCTGCTACTTCTGCCACACCATGATGGTGGAGCAGACCATGGACTACACCGACTACGGCAAGCCGGAGCCCGCCGGCTGGTGGTGGGCCCAGCGGCCCACGGTAAACGCCAACGAGCGCACCGGCCCCGACCTGCAGCACGTGGGCACCCGGCTGCCCAGCAAGATGTACATGATCCAGCACGAGCGCTACCCGCGGCTGGCGGTGGAGCCGGACGGGGTCACCACCCACGCCCCCTCCGTCATGCCCGACTTCTACTGGCTGTCCAACACCGACCTGAACGCTCTGGCGGACTTCCTGCGGGCGCAGAAATGAGGAGGTGAGGGAGCATGGCAGGCGACAACAACAACGAGGAGCATGAGCTGTACGACGGCATCGACGAGGAGGGCGGCATCGTCCCCACGGCTCTGATCGCCTCCTTCGTGGTGGTGATCCTGGCGGGCATCATCTTCACCTTCCCGCTGTGGGGCGCGCGGCCCGCCGGCGACCCCTTCGCGCCGGTGACCAACTTCTACAACGGTTCCGACTCCCGGCCCTGGTGGGACATCGGCTACACCATGATCATCATCTACATCGGGGCGGTCATGAGTTGGATCATCTGGCTGATCAAGAAAGGGTACCGTTAGGAGACTGGGAGGGGGGAGGGTACGAACCCTCCCCCGGTCGGGGGCATCCGGAAGGAGGTGCGGCGCGTGAGCAACCTGAGCATGGTGATGTCCCGGGACATCTTCTGGGGTCTGACCACCGCCGTGCTCCTCTTCGTGGCCTTCGCCTGGTACATCCTGAGGGGACAGGCGGAACCGCTCAAGAGCGGCGAGCGGCTGATCCTGATCTTCGGAGGCGTGGGTCTCTTGATCTTCTTCACCGACGCCGTGCTGCAACTCTTGATGGGGAAGCTGATCTGAGGTGGGCAAGCTCAAGCCCGGGGAATCCTTCGTCTTGGCCCTGAGCGGCGGGCTCTTGGCGGTGTTCGCGGTGCTGTTCCTGCTGGGGGTCACCCACCGTTTTCCGGGGGCGGGTCTCACCCTGAAGTACTACCACCTGACGCCCCAGGCCCAGCGGGGCTACGCCTTCATGGTGGCCCAGGGCTGCCGGCAGTGCCATATGATCATGGGTCAGGGCACGACCACGGCCGGTCCGGTGCTGGACGGGGAGGGGACCCGACGCAGCGCGCGCTGGCTCACCGCCTTCTTCAACGACCCGGGAGCGGTGGTGGCCCGCACTCTGCACAATGGGAAGTACGCCACCGCCTTCCGCCGGTACACGCCGCAGGAGAAACGCGAGATGGTGGCCTTCTTGGAGGGGCTGAGGAGCCTGCCGGGGGCCGACACCTATCCGGCGCCCCCCGGACAGTGAGGAGGTGGATCCGTGCTCGAGATCAACGTTCCCGGCAACCTGGTGATCTTCATCTGGATCGTCTTCGCCATGTTGGCCCTGGTGGGCACCGTCATCGGCGTGCGGTGGGCGAAGCGCGAGGGGCAGTTCGACGAGGCGATCAAGTACCAGATCTTCACCGAGGAGGATGACAAGATATTCCAGCGCCAGCCTCCCGCCGGTCCGCCGCGGGGGGAACGAGGTTGAAAACCTGGCGTTTGGGGGAGAAGCTGTTCGTGGTCGCGGCGGTGGCGATCTTCCTGGTGGCGGCGGGCATCTACGCCTACGAGCAGTTTCTGCCCGGGCCCACCACCCGCTATCCCACCCGCCTGACTCCTCAGGCCATGGAGGGGCAGCAGGTCTTCCTATCCATGAAGTGCGACGAGTGCCACATGGTGTACAACACCCTGGGCGATATCGATCAGGCCCTGGGCGGCGGGCCGAATTTGGGCGGGATCGGGGGCCGCCATTCCCAAGCGTGGATCTACGCCTACCTGCAGGGAACCGGGCGGCAAATCCCCGGCATGGGCTACCCGCTGCGGCACCTGACGCCGGTGCAGATCAAGGCCCTGGCCGTCTTCCTGACCACCCTCAAGGCCCCGGCCAATAGCCACGATCAGTTCCAGATGCCCAACACCTAAAGGAGGAAGGGAGCGTGTACCAAGGCGTGTTCTCGTGGGATGTGCTGAAGTGGGTGCTGGGAGCCCTGGGCGGCTTCGCCCTGGTGGTGTTCCTGCTCACCTACTTCCACCTGGAGCCGGGCGGCGCGGCGGTGCCGGGCCTGCCGGACTTCTTCGACTTCTGAAGATGAGCACCCAGTTGGTGGCGGCCCTGGTGGTGCTGGGCGTGCTGGGGGTGTTCGCCTGGGCGGTGCTGGGCATCTTCCGCAGCTAGGGGGGAGGTGGCCGAGGTAGGGGCCTTCTGGTGGCATCTGATCCTGCTGACGGAGGCGGCCCTGCTGGCGGCGGGGGGGATCGGGTACGCGGCGGTCCGCCGCCATCGCGCGGACGCGCACCACTGGATGATGCTCCTGGCCACGGCCGTGGTGTTCGGGTGGATCGGCTCCTACATGGTGATGGCCCTGACCTACGGCTACGTGCGGTTCGGCGGTCCTCCCGTGGTCTATCACTTCCTGTTCATACCCTTGATCCTGGTCCATTCCCTGGTGTCCACCCTGGCCCTGTTCCTGTGCGCCGTGTCGGTGGCGCTGGGCTTCAAGTTCAGCGGCCGCCGCGGCGGACGCCGGGTGCTGCTCGGGGAGGAAGGCCGACGGCACCGGCGGGTGGGGAAGCTCACCCTGTGGTTCTTCGTTGGATCGGCCGCCACGGCCTACCTGGCCTACGCCTTCCTGTACATCTTCTACAAACCTCCTGCCGCCTGAGGCGGGAGAGTCGGGAAAGGAGCGAAAAACGGTGCAGAAAGTGAACAAAGGGGAGCAGTTCGTGGTGATCCTCCTGACGGTTACGGCGGTGGGTATGTTCTGCGGCTTCACGGTGGGGGCCATCGCCACCGACATGCACAACTCCACCTTCGGCTGGCTGGACACCCTGGTGGGGACCGTCCTGGGGTTGGTGGTGGGGGCGATCATCGGGCTATTGCTGCCGGCCCAGCCGCGTCGGTATCAATGAGGAAAAGGGGATAGTCCTTTGGAAGAGGAGATCCGCGCCTACGACGCCTCGACGGTGAAGTACTTCCTGCTGGCTGCGTTCAGCCTGCTCATCGGCACGGTCCAAGGGGTGATCCAGATCCTGCCCCCCGTCCATGCCTGGATCCTGGCCACGGGGCTGGCGGGGGCCTGGATCGATCCTTTGGCCCACACCCACATCACCCTGGTGGGGGGAGTGACCACCGCCCTCATGGGAACCTTTTACTACCTGCTGCCCCGGGCGGCCCGTCGTCCCATCTACAGCATGCGCCTGGCGGACGGCAGCTTCTGGTTCTCCTTCACCGGCGCCTACCTGTTCTATGCCTTCCTGATGGCCTTGGGGCTGACCGAGGGGTTCTACATGCAGGCTGGACACACCTACCTGGCGGCCATGGCGCGCTACTCGTGGCTGAACGTCGGGGTCATCTTTGGGGCCATCGGCATGGGCATCGGTTACTGGAGCTTCATCGGCAACGTGTTCCTGACGGTGTGGGGGCGTCGTGCCAACCAGCGCGCTGCGGCCGTTTCGGCGGAGCGTGAGGTGCGTTGAAGAAGCGGAGCAAGCGGGAGGAAGGGGAAGCCGTGCGCGTCTTCCCCTTTCGGCGCAACTACCTGATGGCGGGGGGGCTGGTGGCCATCCTCCTGGGGTGGGCCAGCTACACCGTGCCGCTGATCATCTGGAGCCCGCCCGATCGGGCCTGGGCGGTGCCCGTGCTGCTGCTGTTCGCGCTGATCAACGGAGCTTCGGTCCTTTCCTACCTGCGCCTGGTGCCTTCGGCCTCGGCCGCGGTGGAACTGCGCCGACGCGCCATCCGGGTGTTGCGCCGGGACGGTAAGGTGCGTCTGAGCATCGCCCGGGTGGCCAAGGTGCGACGTCAGGATTCCTTTTGGCACACCTTCTACCGTGGCCTGGTGGTGGAGGGCTCCGATCCAGCGGGAGGCACGGTGCGGGAGGGCTTCTTCTGGGCCGATTTGGGCCGTCAGGCCGTGGCCGCCATCGAGGAGCATTCCCGCCACTTGGGGGGTGGCTAGGCGGTGGGGCTGGTGAATCTGATCGCCGAGGTCTGCATGGGGTTCGGGTTGATCAGCGTGGTGGCGCTGGGGATCTTCACGGCCTTGCCGGCCCGGTACTGGCCCATGCGCCGCAACTGGGAAAAGAAATGCCTGGTGGGCTACCACGCCGTCTGCCCTCTGGCGCCGCTGTCCACTACCGTAGTCTTCATCTTTGCCGCCTTCCTCTTCTGGTACGGCTTCCTGTTGCGCTGAGGAGGTGGCCCCATGCGGTGGATAGAAACTTTTTTGTTGTTGGCGGTGACCCTGGGGATGACGGGATGCGCGGTGCGAGCGGTGGCCGGCCCGCCGCCCGTGGGCAGCCGGGTCATGCCGGCCATGACCAACAATTGGGTCGTTGGGGAGGTCGTGAAGATCCACGGTCGGCCTCGGCGCCTGACCCCGCTGGAACTCACCAGCCTGCACGCCTCGGTGGCGGCCAATCTGCAGCGGCAGACGGTGGCCCAAGCCCTGGACCAGGGGAAGCCGGTGGCGCTGCTCATTGACGCCGCGGCCGACGGCACCGAGGGTGGGCGCGAGATCATGCTCTTCCGGCAGCTCAAGGCCCAGTTCGGGCGGCAAATCGCCTTCATCTATGTGGATCCTTTCCGGGATGCGGCTTTCGTCCGCCCTTGGCACGTGCCCCAGGATCACGCCGTGTTCCTCATCGATGCCCGAGGGGTGATCACCTACGAGTACGTCGGGGCGTGGGGGCTGGACAACGTGTTGCCGGCCCTGCGGCGGCTGGCGGCAACGGCGTGATGGGCCGTTTGATCTTCGTGCTGGCCGTGCTGGCGCTTTTCGGCCTGCTCTACGGGGTATTGAGCGGCGATCTGGCCACCTGGGGTACCACCCTGCCCCGTCACCCCTTGGAACCATGAGCGAGGTGTAGCCAAATGGACCGGAGAGGATGGTTCACCGTGGTCGGCGGTCTGGTGGTCGCCTTGGGTCTGGCCTTCCTGGTCGCGGCCTTGTCGGGCGGCTTCGGAAATCCGTTGCCCACGGGACCGGTGCCCGCAGGGTCCGCGCAGGTCAGCCGCGGCGCGCGGCTGTTCGCGGCGCGTTGTGCCAGCTGCCACGGCGTGCGGGGTGAGGGGGGAACCGCCCCGGCCCTGGACACCGATCTGTTCCGCCGAACCTACCGCGACCGCCGGGAGGTGGCGGCCTACATCAAGCTGAACATGCCCCTGGACCGTCCGGACCTGCACTACAGCCAGGCGGCCGACCTGGCCGACTACCTTTTCAGCCTGCGGGGGAGACCGTCTTGATCGCGGTAAGCCACCTGAGCAAGACCTACGGGGAGCGGCGGGCCTTGGACGACGTCAGCTTCACCGTGGCTCAGGGGGAGGTGGTGGGCTTTCTGGGCCCCAACGGCGCGGGTAAGAGCACCGCCCTGCGGATCCTGGCCGGCTTCCTGCCGCCCACGGCGGGGGAGGTGCGGCTGGGCGGGGTGGACCTGTTTCGGGAAGCCAGGGCGGCCCGGCGCCTCACCGGCTACGTGCCGGAGCATACCCCCCTGTACCCGGAACTGCCGGTGCGGTGGTACCTGGACCACATGGCGGCCCTGGAGGGCGTGCCCCGCGGCGACCGGCGCCGTCGGGTGGAGGAGGCCATGGAGCGTTGCTGCTTGGCGGAGGTTGCCGGGACCTTCATCGGCAAGCTGTCCAAGGGGTACCGCCGGCGGGTCGGGCTGGCCCAGGCCTTGGTGCATCGGCCGGCGGTGCTTTTGTTGGACGAGCCCACCGACGGGCTGGATCCCCGCCAGATCGTAGAGGCCCGGGAACTCATCCGGGAGCTGGGGCGCGACCACACGGTGTTGGTGGCCAGTCACATCCTGGCGGAGGTCAGCCTGATCTGCCGGCGGGCCATCATCATTCAGGAGGGGCGCATCGTGGCCGAGGACTCCCTGGAGCACCTGGGGCTGTCGGCCCGTCCGGATCAAACCTTGGTGCGGCTGGAGGTGCGCGGTCCCGCGGCTGAGGTGCGTTCCCTATTGGAGGGTCAGACCGGCGTGGCCGAGGTGCGCCAGGAGACCGGGGAAGAGCCGGGGGTGGTCCGCTGCCTGCTGGTGGTGGAGGGGCGGCAGGATAGCCTGGTGCGGGAGCAGGTGGTGCGTCGGGTGGTGGAGGCCGGTTGGGAGGTGCGTTCCCTGGCGGCCGTGGTGCCGGACCTGGAGCAGGCCTTCCTGCGCCTCACGGGGGATGGTGCGGCATGAGCGCCGTGCTGCGCAAGGAACTCTACATTTATTTCTCCACCCCCTTGGCCTACATCCTGGCGGCGGCTTTCCTCCTGGGCAACGGCTACCTGTTCTCCGTGGCGGTCTTGAGCGGCCAGCCCGGCATCCTGGGTCTCACCTTTCAGGACATCGCGGTGCTTTCGCTCCTGGTGACCCCCCTCCTGACCATGCGCCTGTTGGCGGAGGAGGGTGCGCGGGGCACCGTGGAGCTGCTCCTAACCACCCCGGTCTCGGAGATTGGCGTGGTGCTGGGGAAATTCTTGGCCTGCCTGGCCTTGGTGGGGGGCCTGTTGGCCCTTACCGTCCTCTACCCGCTGATCCTCCTGGTCTTCGGGGGGGTGGACCCGGGGCAGGTGCTGGGAGGCTACTTGGGTTTGTTTCTCCTGGCCACGGTGTCGGTGGCGGTGGGGGTATTCGTCTCTTCCCTCACCGACAGCCAGGTGGTGGCGGGGGTCTTCTCCTTCGTGGTGCTGCTGTTGTTGTGGTTCCTGCAGCCCATCAGCCTGGCGGTGGGACCGCCGGTGGGGGCTTTCCTGGCCGCCTTGGGCTTGTCCACCCACCTGACGGCCCTGTCCCAGGGCCTTTGGACTTTGTCGGACACGGCGTTTTTCCTGAGCATGGCGGCGGCCTTCCTGTTCTTTGCGGTCCTGTCCCTGGAGAGCCGGCGATGGAGGTGAGCCGATGCCGGAACGGGTAGCCTGGCTGGGGGCCACCGGACTCGTTTTGGCCTTGGCCGCCTTGGTCAGCGCGTCGGCGGGGAGCCTTCTGGGGCCGGCTTGGATCTGGCTGGCCCTGGGCGCCTTGGTCCTGCTGGGTGCCTATCTGGCGGCCGGGGGGCGGCGGGTGGGGGGCACGGCCCGGCGCGGAGCGCGCCTGGGCGGACAGACCGCCCTCACGGCGTTGATCTTCGTGGTGTGCCTGGTGCTCCTGAACGTTCTGGCGGCGGGAGCGGACGTGCACTGGGATCTGACTCGCGCCTCCCGCTACACCCTGACGCCCCAGACGCGTCAGGTTCTGGCCGCTATGCGTCAGCCGGTAAAGATACTGGCCTTCTACGGGCCGGGGCAGGGTGCCACGGCCAAATTGCTCCTGGAACAGTATGCCCGACACTCCTCCGAGATCCGGCTGCGCTTCGTCGATCCCAACCGTCAGCCGGCCCTGGCCCAGCGCTACGGGGTGCGCAATCCCGGCGCCATCGTCTTTGCCGGCGGCTCCACCCGCCAACAGGTGCCGGATCTGGCCGTCGGGCAGGCCGCCTTCACGGCGGCCCTGGTGGACGTGACGGCCAAGCCGGCCACGGCTTGCCTGCTGGGCGGTCACGGGGAGCGCCAAGCGGCGGACATCACCGGCCCGGGGTACGCCGGCACGGCCAAGGCCTTGGTTGACCAGGGGTACCGGGTGCGCACGGTGGATCTGGCGGCGCGGCAGCGCGTCCCCCGGGATTGCGCGGTGTTGGTGGTGGCCGATCCCCGGGTGCCCTTCCTTGCGGGGGAGGTGAGGGAGGTGGCCGCCTACCTCCAGCGCGGCGGCAAGGCCTTCTTCTTGGCGGAACCCTCCGACGCGTCCGTGTTCGCGCCGCTGGTCGCCCCTTTCGGCATGGACTTCTCCCGTCGCACGGTCTACGACTCCCAGGACAACCTGGGAGGGCAAGACCCGCTGACCCCGTTGGTGACCGGCTATGGCTTCAGCCCCCTGACCCTGGGTTTGCCGGCCACCTACTTTCCCACCGCGGCGGCGGTGCGGCAGGAGAGGGCGGTAAAGGGGGTCAGCGTGCATCCGCTGGTCCTAACCAGTCCGCAAACCTGGCTCTTGCCGGCGGGACAGAACCGCCCGCGACCGGGGACGCCGCCGCTGGGCCGGGTGAGCCTCCTCACGGCGGTGGATGGGAAGGGGGGGCAACTGGTGCTCGCCGGGGACGCGGATTTTGCCGACAACCAGAACAACTCCTTGGGCAACCGTCAGCTGTTCCTGCGGGCGGTGGGTTGGCTGGCCCGGCCCCAGGCGGCCGCCGCGGCCGCCGCGGCGGGGGGTGGCTCGGCGCACCTGATCCTGTCCCCGGCCCACCAGCGTCTGATCTTCTACGTGACAGTGGTTTTCCTGCCCCTGGGACTGCTCTTGGCGGCGGGGATGGTCTGGTGGGGGAGGCGATAGGGATGGACACCCGGCGCATCTGGCTCTTGCTAACCGGCGCCCTAGTGTTGGGCGCCCTGGTGGTGGGCCGGCAGTTGGCGGCCAAGCCGCATCCCGCCACGGACTCCCTCTTGGCCGTGTCGCCCCGCCGGGTGCAGGCGGTCTATGAACGGTTCGGAGCGGTCCAAGTAAGCTTCCTGCGTCGCGGTGGGGAATGGGTGCGGGGGGGAAGCCAGGGTAACGCCACGGCCCGGGTGGATCCCTTCCTGAGCGCCCTGGCGGGAATTCCGCGCCGGTCGGTCACCTCGCTGGGTGGCCAAAAGCAGGCCTTCGGCCTCACCAGACCGCAACTCGTGCTGACCCTGACCTCGGTGGGAGGCGCACACCGCACGCTGCTCCTGGGAGGGCCCGCCCCCTCCGGGGACGGCTACTACGCGGCGCTGCAGGGTGGGCGGGAGGTCTTCCTGGTGCGTCCCCGCGAGGCGGATCTTTTGTCTTCCCTGGCCCGGAGTCCTTAGCGGCGGGCGAAGCGGGCGCCCACCGCCAGGAAGGCGATGGCGAAGACCCCGGCGGAGATTCCGAAGAGGGCGTGCTGCAGGTTGACGCTGGCGGCCACCTGGGGGATGGCGAACAGCAGGAGTTCGCCGGCGAAGGCCCCGGCAATCCCCAGGACCATGCCGCCGCCGAGCCCGCCGGGGAAGCGCACGTCCAGGAGTTTGGCGGCCACCAGGGCGAAGATGACGCCTATGAGTAGCTCCGGAACCACCATCATCACGTCGTACACCACGGAGTTCAAGTTCATCGCTCCCTTCCGAACTTTAGCAAGTTTGTTCTGCACAAAAAGGGCGAAATCCTGCCGGCCAAGGAGGTGATCTATGGGAGACGACGACCGCCGCGCCCAGCGGATGCCCTCGAGCGACGGGGCGGCTTGACATTTCTGGGACGGGCTCATATGATGGGGGCAGGAAAGCGAAGAGGAGGATGAGATTGATGTTGCCGCACATCCCCAAGGCTTTCCCGGTGGCCATCGGCCTGATGCTGGTGGGTTGGATCCTGAGCATCCTGGGGCCCCTCTCCTTCGGCATCGCGGTGGTGGCCATCGCGGCCTTGGCCGTGAGTTCGGTACTGATCGTCCTGTCGGCCTGAAACGGAGGGGCTCGCTGCGGCGAGCCCTGTCGATTCCTAGCGGGAAGGAGCTGGACTGATTGAATCCCAATGCCTGGTTCGCACTGGTAACCGCCTTGGTGGCGGCGACGGTCATGGTGGTCCTGGGAGGGCAGTACAGCCGCAAGCGACGGATCTACAGCCTGTGGTGGACCATCGCCTTCCTGGTGACGGCGGTGGCCGCCCTGAGCCAGTTCGTCGCCTTCGCCCAGGGGATGTGGCCTGCCGGGCTGTATCGCCTCTATCTGATCCTGGCCAGCGTGGTGCCCGCCTTCATGGGCGTGGGAACCATGTACCTGCTGGCCTCCCGTCGCTGGGCCAACGTCTATACCGTCATCATCGGCCTTTTGACCCTGCTCACCATCTACGGGGCGGCTTCCGCCGCGCTATCCGCCGGCGCGTTGCAGCACGTACTCCAGGCGGCGACCACTGTGCAGAAGGTGACGCCTTCCCCCATCGTGCTCATCGGCTTCGCCGTGCTGGGGACCCTGGGAGCCGGCGCCATGGTGCTGGGAGCGCTGGTCTCCGCCATCCGCACGCGCCATATTCAGCCCCTGCTGATCCTTTTGGGCGGCGTGGTCTACAGCATGGGTGACACCATGGCCGCCTACAACCTCCCGGTCCTCTTCTTCCTGGCCCAGGTGGTGGGGGTGCTGCTCCTGTACGGCGGCGTGCGGGCCAACCGGCGACCGGCGGAGGCCCCGCGTCCCGCGTAGGGAAGAAGAGAGGCCCCAGCGGCTGGGCATGCCGTGGCGGTCCGGCGCATAGGGTGGGGAGGGGAGGTGCCCTCCCGTGAAGCGGCTCACCGTGTATCTGCTGTGCTTGTTCTTGCTGTTGGAACTGCTGCATCATCCGGCGCTGGTCCTGCGGGCGGGGGCACCGTGAGGGCAGTCGCCGCCCGTTGCCCCCCGTCGGCGAGGCATGGTATACTGCAAAGGCAGGCACGGGCGAATAGCTCAGCGGGAGAGCGCTCGCCTTACAAGCGAGAGGTGGCAGGTTCGACACCTGCTTCGCCCACCAAGGAAAGCTTAGAGCCGCAAGGGTTTGCGGCTTTCTATTTTCTGATAATTGTCCGGCGTTAACGCCCTTGACAGCAAAACGACAGCAATCAGAAATCCCCCGGCTCATTGCCGGGGGATTTTCTCGCGGGCTTGGGAACCGGGTTTCGGTTTCCGATCGGCGCCGGCCAGGGCCTCCCGGATCCTCCGCGTGGCCTCGCGTTGCATCCCGGGCATCAGGTGCGAGTACGTGTCCAGGGTCATGCGGGACGTGGTGTGCCCCAGCCCCGCGCTGACCGTGTTCACCGGAACACCGGCCTGCAGCGACAGGGAGGCGAAGGTGTGCCGCATGGCCGCATGGTAGCCCAGTCGACCCGGCAGCGTCAAGCCGGCACGTTCCACCGCCGCTTTGAAGTGCAGGCGGTAAAACCGCTGCGGATCCATTGCCCCCCCCAACTGGCTGGGGAAGACCCAGTCCTCATCTTGCCATGCCGCTCCCAACCGCAACCGCTCCTCGTTCTGGGCCGCCCGATGTCTTTTTAGCGCGGCGACAAGCTCCGCGTCCAGCTCCAGGGGCCGCTGCCGCCCCTTCGTCTTGGTGGGTTCCACGGAAACCTTGCCACCCACCATGCACACCTGGCGCCGCACCGCCATGGCGCCCCGCTCCAGATCCAGGTCGGACCACTTCAGGCCCAGCACCTCTCCCCGACCGAGCCCCAGGTACATCGAGAGCACATATGCCACGTGGAAACGATCCTCCTTGGCGGCTTCCAGGAACCTGGCTGCCTGCTCGGCTGTCCACGCCGTCACCGGCCCCCGCTGCACCCTGGGGGCTGCCACGGCGTCCGCCGGGTTGGCCATCAAGAGCCCCCAGCGCACCGCATGGCCCAGGGCCTCGTGCAGCACGGTGTGGGAATGGCGCACCGTCTGCGAAGACACCTCCGCCAGCTCCTGGCTGTAGAATGCCTGGATCATGGCGGGCCGCAAGGCGGACAGCCTCACGTGGCCCAGGATCCTGACTATGCGTTTGGCTGCATACCGGTAACATTGGAATGTCGCGGGCCGCACGTTGTGGGCGGCGTAATCCCGTAACCACCGCTCCAGGAAGGCTTCCACCGTCTCACGGGACGGATCAACGAGGGCGCCGCGTTGCCGCTCCCCAAGAAGCTTGGTCAGCGCCTGCTGGACCTCCCGCCGCGTGGCGCCGTACAGGTACCGCCGCTTCAGCCGCCCGCCGGCATTCCGCCCAACCGTCACGGCGGCGCACCAGCGCCCGTCCTTGCGCTCGTAGATGGACCCCTCGCCGTGGCCGCGGCGCTTGGGCATTATTGATCCCCCCGATCGGTAAATCCCAAAGTAGTTTGAGACGGCCTTTGGGCGCGGGTGCGGCGCGGGGCGCGCTGGAAAGTCACGACCGTTTCACGCGGGTACTCAATTCTCTGGCCGGCCATCAGCTCTTCTATGGTGCGGATCTGAATGCGGGGGTATCGCTTGACCCGGCTGGTGCCTATACCTACCTCATAAAATCCGGCTTCGGCGGCAGTTCGTATCATGGGCCGGGTGGGTGGCTCCAAAGTGATGAACACTCCGATCTGTGCACTTTCCCGCTGGACCGTTCCCAAAAGATCGCGGACCATACTGTCTGAGACATGCCCACTCTTGACCTGGACCAGCACCCTCCCTATCCGATTGGTATTCAGGTCTTCCACATAGCGAATTTCCCCATCAATCCCGCGATCCGCTCCCCGACGGCGATCATGTGCAGGATGGGCATCCACGAGATCCAAGGCCCACCACTCGAACTGGTGCCGGTTCAGCGCAGCCAGGTCCCTCGCCTCGCTGGGTGTCGTAGGCCTCCCCTTGATTTCGTAGGGCGTCAACTCCGTTCCGAACGCGGTCTCCATCCGCTGCCGGATAAGGGTGATGGCCAGGTAGGTGATGTCTATGCCTATCCAACGTCGATGTCTGCGCTCGGCTACGGCGATTGTGGTTCCGCAACCGCAGAACGGATCCAGCACCACATCCCCCTCGTTGCTGCTGGAGAGGATGATCCGATCCAGAAGTGCCTCGGGCTTCTGAGTCGGGTAACCAAGGCGTTCCTGTGCCTGGGAATTTAACGGCGGAATATCGGTCCAGATATCCTGCAGCGGTTGGCCGGGCATTTCGTCAAGATATTGCTTGTAATAAGGTTGGCCCCCACTAGACCAATAGATGCGGCCGGCATCATCTAGAAAATCCAGTGCGCCTTGTATCGAAGCAAAATCTCGGCCTGGCGGCAATAATCTATGGGGTATTGCCCAATGCCTTCCTTTTTCGGTGGGGTTTACTCCTCTCCATGGCTTTCCGGAATCTCCCTGAGGAGTAATACCCGGCCCGGTAAGAAGCACATCGCGCCAACGACGCCCGTTAGAATCCGCCAACCTGAAGTGTTGCTCAATATACAGAGGATCATACGCCTGGTACTGAGGATTCCATGTGTTATCAGCACCTTTTGTGTAAAACAAAAGAACGTCATGAATGGGACCGCACCTATTTGCTGAATTATGCGAACCAGTACGTTGCCAAATAATTTCATTCCTAAAATGCGTGGGCCCAAATATGGCATCTAAAACTAACTTTAAGTAATGACTGGCTACAGGATCGCAATGCAAATATAAACTACCGGTTGACTTGAGTACCCGGTGCAATTCCAGTAACCTTGGAGACATCATGGCCAGATAGGCCATCATGTCGCTAGTGCCAAGCACTCGGTACAGCCCATCCAACATCCGGGACAAATGCGGAGGGCCATCAGTAACCATCTCGTGATAAAGTCGAGCGGATTCCTCGCACCAGTGCCAGGTATCCTCGAAAACAGCAATCTGGGCGGCGGAAGGCTCACCACCGTGTTCTCGGAAGAGCACATTATAGGTTGCATTGGAATTGAACGGTGGGTCAAGGTAAACGAGATCTACGCTTCCGTCCGGGAACTTCTCCCGGTCCCGAAGGATGTCAAGGTTGTCCCCAAAGAATAATTTGTTTTTCCACTCGGCATCACTTGGCATACTACCCCCACCTCCACAGTATTGATTACTTATCGACAAAAATCCTTAAATTCAGCCGCCAAATCCGCGATAAATTCTACCCCCAGAAGTTGCGCAATATCTTTGTTGAAGCGGCCCTTGTGATACTGAATACCAATAGCATGGGTAAGATCAATGAGTATTTTTGACCCTTTGTCCTGCGGTTTTTCTTTTCTGCGCTGTTCGACAAACTGCTTAATTTTCTCGGGTGTCCAGTCAGCAATTGTGTCATTACCATTATCGGGGGCCTGAGCCATTATGGCATCCTTAAATATGGGGCAAACCGCATCCATGTCACGCAGCAGAAGGTCTTCAATTTCAGGTTCCGGAAGGAACCGGATACAGGGATCTTGAAGAAAATTGCCGCGTTGATCTCCATCTAGGAAAAATAAATGCTTTATATTGAAAACCGTATTAAGAGCGCTCACTATTTGACGAAATGGTTTTGTTACGCCAGCCCCCGTGAGGCCTATTGCATGATAATTATACCTATTTTCGTCATAACCGAGTTTACCCAACAATATTTTGTAAATATCACAGTCACTATCATCCTCCACAAATAGTATCCTGTCTGCTATTGCGACCTCTCCGGACTTTATGCCGAGTTCAGAGAACAATAATTGCCGACCCTGTATAGATTGATAAATCGGGCGAATTAATGTGCCGCGCTCATCCCTGGACACAAGCCATAACCACACGGGATCTAAGGTGTTAATAAGCAACGGGGAGTGTGTGGCGATTATATATGAATGCTCGGAGTGCTCCCTAATAAAGCTACTTAATTGCCGCTCCGCTGCTGGATGCAGAAACACATGAGGCTCATCAACCAAAAAGGTGCGACCGCAAGGAGAAAAAGGACCCCTGAGCGATTTGGCTCATGGAAACAGAAGGCTGTCCAAGACTAATATTAGGAGTACTATGAATGGTGGTTTACAACTGATTGATGAGGGTCTGTTCCCAATACGGGCCGCGAAGACCGATGCTGTCACATGTAATCCGTATGCGGTACATGATGTTCATCCCTCCCAGTTATTTCACTTGGTTTCCCTAACAATACCCGCACATCCCCCGCAAGACCATCATCCGCCGCCGCATGAACGGCAACGGAACGTCGAACTCTTCGGCCAACTGCCAGTCCCAGCGAAGGTGACGCATCCTATCCAGGACCAGCCCGGCGGGGGTCAGGAAGTTGGCCGCCCAGCGGAACGCGCGGGCCTCGTCCTTGGAAACATTGTGCCAGTGGTAGCCCTCCGCCCCCAGCACAACCCCGGTGCAGAACCGGGGGCCGGTGAACTGGGCCCGGGGCGCCGTGAAGTGGTGGCCGAGCTCCTCCGCCAGGACGCAGTTGCGCTCCGGACCCCGCAGGGTCTTGTCCAGCACCACAACATCCAGGCCCCACCGCCAGTCGTGGTAGTAGCACCCTCGTATCCCCTCCCGCGTCGGGGGGAGACATCGTTCCTCCAGCCAAATCCCTTCCCTGTCCACGACACGCATGAGCCGGGCCCATTGGTCCATCGTCACCATCGCCCCTCCCTGGGTCCTCTCTTCTTGCTGCTCAGTTATCAGGAGCCGTCTTCGGGGGCCACAAGCCCTTCCTGACGGCCTCGTCGTGTTTCTCCCGCACCTCCACCACCGTCTTGCGGATGAAGTCCACCAGTTCGGGGGACGGCTGGCGACCGTACTCCGCCTCCATGCTCGCCGCCAGCCGGTCGATGCCCAACTCGTCCACGTCTAGGGGGGCGGCGGCCGGGGGCGCTTCGGCGACCAGGCCGGGTGGCGAGGTCTCCGGGGTGTCGGAGGGGGCTGACGGACCCGCGGCCACCGGTGGCTGGTCTTCTTTGCCTTCGGACGGCGCTCCGAACCCCCCCAGGGCCGACGTGAAGGCCCGGCGGATCGTCTCCTGGACGGCCTTGGAGGCGGTCTCCTCCGCTGCGGTCATGGCGCGCCGTGTGCCCTCCTCGATGAGCTTGGACATCTGCTCCATGGGGTTCTCCTTCAGGTAGGGCTGGGGGATCTCTGTACGGCCGAGGAGGTAGTCCACGGAGACTTGGTATAGGTCTGCGAGGCTACAAAGGATTTCTGGAGCGGGTTTATTGGAATTATCTTCATAACCAGCAATCGTTGTGTAATGTAATTTAAGCGCCTCACCCACTTGGCGAAGCGTGAGACCCTGGCCAGTTCTCAACTGGCGCAGCCTCGCCCCCAAATTCATCCTGATCACCTCGGGCCTATTATATCGGCAGTTTGCCGATTAAACAACAAGCAAGGAGAATTCCCAACAGACCTATTGACAGTAGGCGATACACCTACTATACTGAAACCAAGATCAAGGAGGGTCGGCCATGGCACGGCTCCACCCCTACAGCCGCAAGAACACGCCCCTGGCCCGAGCGCGGCTTGCTAGGAACTGGTCTCAGGACCAAGTGGCGCAGTTGCTGGGCGTCCCCAAAGCCACCTATGCCGACTGGGAAGGTGGCAGGCGTGAGCCGAATTTCAAGACTGCGGCGACCATAGCGCGGATCTTTGGCGGAACCATCGAGGAACTGTTCCTGGGCGAGAAAGGAGGCCCCCCGCCGTGAACCGTTCACCGATCCCAATGCCAACCCACACCGACCCCGCCGTCCTACGCCTGATGGAGCGCCAGGCCGGGGCCCTGGAGCGGCTGGCGGCGGCAATGGAACTGCTCACCGACCGGCTGGCCGCGCAGAACTTCGCCGACGGGGAGGACCGCCTCCTGACGGTGAACGAGGCTGCGGAAATTGTCGGCCGGTCCCGGGAGACCATCTACCAGCTAATCAACCGCGGGATGCTGCCGGCGCACCGGGTGGAGGGACTGCGGGGGGTGCGGATCTCCCGCAGGCAGTTGGCGGAGTGGCTGTCGGCCACGTCCTTGGCCCAGGAAGGCTGACCCCCGATAGAGACAGACCGGCCGCAAGAAGCCGGCAAAAGAGATCCGCATAAGGAGTGGTGGACGTGGCCGCAGGAGGCAGCCCGATCCGCGCAGCCCAGGAGCAGCCCCCCAAGGGGCAGATCCCGGGCATGGGTGTGCCCAGGGGGTCAAACCCAGCAAAAACCGGACAAGTTCTCACACAAAAAATGGAAGGGGCGCAGGCTCCCGCCCTGGCACCCGCCGAAAGGCGGGAGGTGGCGGCTGCCATGTGGCAGATGGGTTGCGGCCCAACCGAGATCGCCAAGGTGCTGGGGATCGTGGTGCGCAATGTGTACCGCTATCTGCCCCCTGCGGCACTGGAGGAGCGCACCGCCAAGCGGGATGATCGGCAAGGCTGCATGGGCCATCTGATCGCCCGCATTGCGAGCAACGTGTTCGACCCACTGATCGATGCCTTCCGGGCGGTCCTGGGGCTGGCAGACGACGCCCCGCTCCCGGAGGACAAGTACAACGCTCTACGCAAGGCGCTGCATCGCAGCCCCGCCGGTACGGCAGTCCTGGAGCAACGGAAATTAGCCAGAGCCTATGGCGCGGAGTGCGAGGCCATCGCAGATGCCTATCGCAAGGCGCGGGCAGAGGCCCGTAAGCCGCTGAAGGACGAAATCCGGGATCTCCGGGACCAGGCGGAGTGCTTCGGGGTATGGGAAAAATCCCCCTACCGGCCGCAGCACTACCCCTGGCAGGACTGGGACGAGGCGATGGTGTGGGCACGACACAGCACCTGGCGGGCGTGGGTACAGGTCCGCCGGGAGCTGGCCGCCGTCCGGGAACTGGTCGACGACGCCGTGGCGGATGAGGTTGCCGCCGCCCGAACCGCTCTGGTGAAACTCCTGGAACGGGCCAATACGGATCCCGCCCTGACTCCCGTTACACGGCGCCAAGTGGCAGCGATGATAAGGTCCACCCCACCCTACCTGCAGGACCGCGTATTCGAGGCCTTGACGCTGCCCTACGTGACCGGACTCCCGGGCAGCGAGCGGGCCAGGACGGTGTACGCTCGGGCACTGCGCATGGAGCAGGGCAAACCCCCCGAGGCGCTGCGCGTGGAGCGCGAGGTAGCCGCCGCCCGAGACGAGGAGGAGAATTGGGGAGAGCTGATGGGGAGCGACACCGACGTGGCCCGCCGGCATGGCCGGCAGTCAGCCGCCGACCAGCGGGCATGGGGGGCGGCGGCGGGACAATAGAAGAACACTTGCACAGCCTTCCGGGCTGTGCAATTCTTTTTTTGGGGAGAGGCCTATCCGGGTCCACTCCACCACCCCTTACTCTGGGCGGTGCGTCAAAGCACCGCCCTCTTTTTTGAAGCATAAGGAAAGGAGGCCCAGGAGACAAACATGCCAGTCAAAAAAACAACAAGGGGCAAACCCTCCGCCGCCCGTAGGGTCGCCAAGAAGCCGGCGAAGGTGGTCAAGACAAACAAGTCTCACCGGATCGACGATCTCGCCGCCGACATGCGGGACGCCCCATATGGGTGGCTGGGGGGCTGCGGCAAGTATTAAGCATGGCCCGCCCACTCGGTTCCCTTGCCCCCGCCTCCTCTCCAGTCCGGGGGAGGGGGCGTTTTTGTTGGTTCTTGCGCGGGGCGTGGCGCAGTTTGCCAGCGCGCCTGCCCTGGGAGCAGGAGGTCGCCGGTTCAAATCCGGCCGTCCCGACCACGCAAAAAATGGGAGGTGATCCGCATGTCCATTTCCGCTCTCACCAACGCGCCGACCGCCGATTTCGCCGCCCGACTGCGCGGCACCATGGCCCAGGAGCACCTGTCCGTGCGCCAACTGGCTGCTGCCACCGGCATATCCGCGGCCTCGATCCGCCGCTACATGCGCGGGACGGAGCCAAGGGGCCGGCACCTGATTGCGCTGACTGATGCCCTGAGGATGGACCCGCATGTCCTGATGGGCACTCCCGACGCCCTGCTGAGCGAGTTTGCCCAGGAGGCGTCCCACGACACCGAACCCAACTGGTCAACCAGCAGAATCCAGGACTACCTGCGCTGCCCCGCGCTCTACTGGTTCCGCCACGTGGCCCCGTCGGAAAAGGAGCCTGCCTCGCCGGAGGCGGCGTTGGGTCACGCCGTTCACCGGGCCATCGAGGTCCTGTACCAGGGGGCGCCTTTGGCGCAGGCCGCCCAGCAGATCCCCCTGGACCTGGCCGCCGAACTGGAGGGGGCGCGGCCTCCGCTCAATGGAGACGAGGAACCGCCCGACCCGGAGGCCCTGGCGGAGGAGGGGCGGGCAATGTTGGCCCTGTACGCCCGCGAGGTGGCCGCCCGGGTGAACCCCGTGGCCGTGGAGCAGCGGGTGGAGGTCCGGGCGGGGGACGCCACGATGACGGTGGTGGTGGACGTGATCGGCGCCGACGGCATGGTGCGGGACACCAAGACCACGAAGCGCAAGCCGTCCGCCGGTGACCTGGACTCCAACCTTCAGGCCACGGCGCTGTCCATGGCCTACCGGGAGCTCTTGGGGGAGCCGGAGCGGGGGATCGCCTTCGACTACCTGATCCGGCGTGGACCGGACCGGCACGGTCCCAGGCCCCCGGAGTACCTGGAACTGACCACGGCCCGCAATGGTACCGACTACGACCGGTTCAAGCGCATCGTGGAGGGGGTGATGCAGGCCGCCGCCAGGGGAAATTTCTACCCCAACCCGGTGAACAAGTTCGGGTGCAGGGGATGTGCCTTTCGGGAAAGGTGCAACGAGATCTTCGTGTAGGCCGTTGGGAGACAGGAAATCTCAAGGTAGATGGAGAAGACTGGGTTGAGTTAGCCAGGTCCTGAGAGGAGGTGTGCTTGTTGGTACCAGTCAAGAACACCACCGGAAGGAGGGATTTTACTTGAGACAACTTGCTGCTGAAGTTGCCCACGACATCCCTGCCCGGCCTCCCCGCGCCAAAAACATCCTCATTGATCTGAGTGCCGGCAACACATGGGAAGCAGCTCAGCGGGAATGGAAGTACACCGGAGAGTATCTGGACGATGGAGTGGTTGAGTTCCCGGAACGCTGCGAGCTTTGCAATGAGGCCAATCTTAAACATGTCTATCGGATTCGCAATGTGATAAATGGAGGGGAAGCTTGGGTAGGCGGAGATTGCATCAAACGGTTCCTAATCTTAGACGGGGCCGAAACAATTGAGGACAGCCGCAGAATGTTTGAGCATCAGGTGCGACGGGCACGACTCGCTGATTACCTCCTGAACATCGGAACTAGGCTCATCTGCAATGAAGATCCGGATCTGAGTCTCGCCGAAATTCGATCTTTCCGCAATCGTCTACGCACATACTTGGAGATCGACCATCTGGATCAAAAGACCCTGGACCCCGCCATCTGGGACAGTATTCTAAGAGTTACGACCGGTGTCGGCTGGCGGGGGCTCTCCAAAGGAGATGTGGCCAGAATCCGCGATGCTATTTTTGCCCCCGCGAAAATCGTTGGCAAGGCAAATATTATGCGGAATCAACCAGTGGAATCGGCTAATGTAATCAGGGGCAAAACCAGGGTGGCTACTTCCTTTAGCCGTAGCATTCGCACTGACGCGGAAAAAAACCGTGGGGTTGTCCTCCCTCCCTGAGCGCCGATTCAATCTATCGACATACTGCTAGACAGCGAAACCCCGCGCCCCCAAGCGCGGGGTTTTTGATTCGGGACGCGGGGCGGCAAATCCGGAGCGAGGAGGTGACCCAGGCGGCACAACCACCAATCGCCCCCCTACCACAATGTCAAGCCCAACAAGGAGGATTCCAACATGTCCAAGACCGCGACTGCCCTGGCTCAGGTGGACAACAACTCTCCGGCCAACATCGACGAGACCATCGACAACGTGCTGTCCGGCTACGACGACACGACCTGGCGGCCCATGTGGTTCGCCGTGAAGGAGTTCGGGTTCGTGTCCGAGGCCGAGGAGCAGCCCCTGCTGCAGATGGAGGGCCACATCATCGCCATCCGCAAGGCCCGCCGCTACTCGGTGCCTGACCCCGACACGGGCCGCCGGGTTCCGGTGTGCGTCCTGTCGAACCGGGTGAACCCCGACTTCGGGATCAACCTGGACACCAGGGACTACGTTGCCTGCGCCACCTGCCCCCAGAACAACTGGGGCAGTGCCACCAACGACGCCGGAGTCCGGACCAAGGGCAAGGCCTGCCGTGAGAAGCGCCTCCTGATGGTGCTGCGGGACGGGGACGCGCTGCCCGTGATCGTGGCGGCCCCGCCGACCAGTGTGCGCATCGTGGAGGACTGGAAGAACAAGCTGATCACCAAGGGCATCAAGTATCCCACCGTGCGGGTGACGCTCAAGGTGAAGCGGGAGACCGGCGAGGAGAAGGCCTACGGGGTACTCCAAATCCACGGGGATGCCCCGGTGCCGCCCGCCCAGCAGGCGGAGCTCGTGGCCCGCATACAGGCCGGGCGGGGCATGATCCACGGGTGGCTGCAAGCCTCCCTGGTGGACGTGGATCAGGACGATATCGGGACGGTGGAGGCGGGGCAGCAGGCCAGCGGCCTGCCGCTTTAGCCAATAGCCGCCGAAGGCCAGGTACCGGGCACGCCCGGCCTGGCCTTTTTATTGGTGTGGAGGTGTTTTTTGGGGAGGGGACATGCCCATGCTACGCAGTATCCGAGATCGGCTTTCGCATTGTAGTGACATATTCGACGGCTCGATAACACTGGTATTGCTATTGTACAGTGCTCTTATCGTGGCTGGATTCTTGATATTCGTTTTCGTTCATGCCTTGGGTACTGTACCAACAATACTGAAGCAGTGAGCCTGCGGCCCCGCTCGGAGCGCACGGGGAGTTCCTCGCGCCTTCCGAGGGGGGCCGTACCACCGCCATGCGGGACCGGCCCCCGATGCCATCCCCTCCTTCCTTGCCCCCCGGTGGAAATGCCGGGGGTCTTTTTTGTGGGAGGTGGCGAAATGCCCAAGCACACCTTGACGGAAGAAGAATTGGCCCGAGGCAGACAGCTAGGGGCACCGCTCGGCGGCCACGCCGTGGCCCAGCACCGCGGCAGGGAGTACATGCGGATCCTGGGAAAGCGGGGCTATGCCGCGACTCTGGAACGGCACGGGAAGGCGGTGTTCGAGCGGGGGCAACGGGCCGCCGTCAACGCCGCCATGCACCTGGAGCAAATGCCCGATGGTCAGATGGCCCAGCGGTGGTCGGACCATTATCTGCGGGACAGCGGGCTGTTGGGAGGTTCATCAACGTGAAACTCAACGGGGTGAAAAACCCTCTGTTTGGGGGGCACAACTCATGTGCGCCGTGACCGTTGACGGGGCGCCCCTGCGGCATGTCGTGCGCCACAGTCCCACGGGCTTTGAATGGGGGTACGCTGGGTCGGGACCGGCCGACTTGGCGCTGTCCATCCTTCTGGACTTCACCAGAGACGAGGACTTGGCGCATCGCCTGCACCAGGACTTCAAGTTCACGTTCGTCTGCCGGTTCCCGGCCGACAAGTGGACGCTGGCAGGAGCCGACATATTGACGTGGCTTCGTGAGCACGGGGCGGCTCCAGCCTCGCTGAAGTGGTGCGATGCCGCCAAGACCTACACAGGTGCGCGCCGGCCATGAGTCTGTCAGACACCCATGCCCACCAACTGATGTCCGAGTCGGGTATCCCCCGGGGGGTGGCCCAGGCACACGGGTGGCGGAGCGTCACCGAGGCCCAGGCGCGGCGCCTCTTGGACCGGCCGGACGTAGCCTCGGGCGGGATCCTCATGGCCTACCCGGGGTGTGCCGACGGCTTTTTCCGGCTGCGCCTGGACCAGCCGCTGCCGACTCGCGCCGATGGTCACCCGGCCAAGTACCTGCAGCCCCGCGGGACCACCCCGCGGCTGTTCATCCCCGCCCTGCCTGTGGTGGAGAGGGCCCTGGCCACCCCTGGGACCGAGCTCTGGGTCACCGAGGGGGAGAAGAAGGCCCTTTGCGCAGCGCTGCACGGCATCCCCTGCGTCGGGATCGGGGGCGTGTGGAACTGGGGTCGGCGCCCGTCGACCACCGACTTGGTGATCGAACTGCTGCCCGACTGGCATCGGGTGGGTGTGAAAGGACGAAAAATCGTCCTGGTCGGCGACTCGGACCTCGCCGGCCGGCCGCAGGGAGACGGGGCAGGTTGGGCACTGAGAACGTTGGCGGGGGCCCTGCGCAGAGCGGGGGCGGCATGGGTAACGACGCTGTGCCTCCCTGGCGCCAGGTGGGGAGAGGCCCAGGGTGGCCAGCCGAAGACCGGCGTGGACGATTACCTGGTGCTCCAGGGACACTCCCCGGAGGACCTGCGCCAGTTGGCGCTGGATGAGGCGCGCTGGCGGATGAACGGCGTCCTTAGGACGGTTCTCAGCCCGGTCGGGGCCATCGAGCCGGCGGTCGCCGCGCGCATGCGGGCCGCGGCGCTCGGAAACGGCGGATAGAGCGGGCTGAAACTCAGGTTCCATAGATTTGGCCAGAAACAGCACAATGATGGGGTTTCCAGCCCCCTCCGTTATGCGGTGGTCCGCCGGAGGCGGGAGCGGGGGGTGAACTTCGGCACGACGGCGGTGGATGCTGAAGAAAAAGCCCTTTTTCCGGCGTTGGAACCACCTTGGAACCAGTCACGGAATTTTGGTTAGAACCACCCTGGAACCAGTCTTGGAACCAGCTTGGAACCACCATAGGGATCCAGCGCGGGGTGGCAGGGGAGGCGGCACGATTTGGCGGAAGAGGGGAAACTTGAACCACAAAATCTGGAGCCGCTTCCGGGCGCCGAAGCTGGTCCTTCGCCAGACCGACAGACCCTGGCGGTGCTCACCCCGGAAGAGTTGGAGGCGCGGATAGCCGCATTGCCGGCCGGTCTGCCCCCGGCGGAAAAAGACCTCGGGGACTTGATCGTGCAGATCACCCTGCAGCCGGAACTCCTGCGGCTGCGGTACATAAAGATGGCCGCCAAGCATTTTGGAATGAGCGTCAAGGATCTGAGTGCCGGAGTAAAGGCCGCCTCCCGGGTGCTGCGGGAGAACGCCGGGCCCCGGCAAACGCCCCAGGAGCCCTGGGACGTGCCTGCGACCGACACGGCCGACTACTGGGCGGCTGATCATCCGTTGCGGCTGCCGGCGGAGGTCCTGAGGGTGACCGACGGTAAAGGTGTGGAGGGCGTGGACCTCGCCGCCTTGGCGGTTTGGCTTGGGAGCAAGGAATCGCCGTTCCGCTGGGCGGCGCCCCTGGACCGGGGGCTTTGGATCTATCACCCCCACGAGGAGCGTTACATGCGCGGGGAGCACGCCGTGCGGGTGCTCATGGCCCGCGCGGCCGCGCCCTGGAAACAGGCGGTCAGCGATACGGCTGTCGGGGTTGCCGTGACCACCATCTCCGGGCTGGCCGCCATGGAGCCCACCACCCTGGACCGCCGGCTGCCGCCCAGGGACACGGTGGTGGTACCGGAGGGAGTCCTCGATCTGGAGACTCAGGAAATCCGGCCGCATTCGCCCGACCACCTGAACACCGTCCGGATCGCGGCTCCGTGGAGCCTGGATGGCTACTCACCGGAGGAGGTGAACGCGGCAGGGGACCTGCTGGACCAGTTCCTGATCAGCACCCTGCCGGACCCCGACGACCGGGAGGCCTTCCTGCGGGCCTGCGGCCTGTGCCTCCTGCGGGAAATCCCCACGGAGAAGTTCTTCGTGCTGCTGGGCGGCGGGGCGAATGGCAAGAGCACGGCCCTGCGGCTGTTGGTCAACGTCCTGGGGGCGTGGAACGTGGCGGGGGAGACCCTGCAGAGCCTGGCGGAGAACCGCTTCGCGGCGGCAAGCCTGGAGGGGCGGCTGGCGAACGTGTGCCCCGACATACCTACCGCCAAGCTGCAGGATACCGGCACGCTGAAGGCCCTGGTGGGCCGCGACCTGATCCGGGGTGAGCGCAAGTACCAGGCGCAGTTCACGTTCTGGAACTATGCCACGCCGATCTTCTCCGCCAACACGCTGCCGCCCGCGAACGATCACTCCGAGGGCTTCTTCCGGCGGGTGCACGTGATCGTGTTCAGCCAGAACTTCGCCGAAGACCGGGCGGACAGGACCCTGGACGAGAAGCTGGCCCGGCCGGCCGTGCTGTCGGTCATGCTGCGCATGATGGTGCAGGCGCTGCGCGACTGCCGCGCGGACAACTGGGCGGTGCCAATGTCGGCGGCGGCCAAGGAGGAGCTGGCCCGCTACCGGCTGTCGCAGGACTCGGTGTTCGCCTGGGCGGAGGAGTATCTAGAGTCAGACCCGGGCAATCAGGAGAACAAGGATGACATCTATGCCGCCTACGTCGCTTGGGCGGAAGCCTCCAACGTTGGGAAGGTCGGGCGGAACTCGTTCTTCCGTCGCTTGCTGGCGCTGCCCAAGATGGCGGGCGTGGTGGAGGTCCAACCGCGGATAGAAGGCCAGCGGGTGCGGTGCTTGGCGGGAGTTCGATTGGGAACTGGCCCTGTTTCACGAACCGACCTCCCGCTATGACAAGCCCCCTGGCACAGGTTCGGCACGGGTGGCACAGGTTTGGCACAGGTTCGGATGAAGAACCTGTGCCAGACAAACCCGCATGGCTCTAAGCTTCGTTGGCTCAAAAAGGGCGCTGGCACAGGATGCACGGGTTTTTCGCCACAACTACTTTTCTAGCCAAACCACTTTTTTTCTCCGGCCCTGATTCGCGCGCGCGCGCGCGCGATAGGTAGGAAAAAACCTGTGCATCCTGTGCCAAAAAGAAAGCCTATACTTTGTAAAACCCACGCCGCAAGGCTTCCTTCGGTTGTGGATAAAACTATTTTGAACATACACTCAATTCCGACAAATAACCAACGCGCCTTAGAGCCGTGCGGATTCTTGGCCTGTGGATAACTGGCACAGGTTTTTTTCAGAACCTGTGCCAAACCTGTGCCACTGTTTCTAGACCTACTACATATAGTTCACTAAGACGATTTTTCGTCCTTTGTTACCGGTCGGCCCAAAAGCCCAGCCAAGTTATCCACAGGTTGTCCACAGATCATACACAATGGAGGTGCCTCAATTGCCCCCTGCGGCAGTCGCTGAAAACACCATGGTGTCTTTGACTGCCACCCTGATCCGGGTGGTGTTCTCCGCTCCCAGCCGCCGCGACGCGGGGGCGGTGTTCGTCGTCCTGGCGCTGGAGGGGGAGGGAGGCGCCACCCTGAAGGCGAGCGGGGAGGTCGACGCGGACGTCCTGGGGCCGGATGCGGAGGGGCGGGCCTTTCGCGTCCATGGCCGGTGGGTGGACCACCCCAAGTACGGCCGGCAGGTGGAGATCGCCGCCTTGGTGCCCGAGGCTCCCCGCACGGCGGAGGGGCTCGCCAAGCACCTCGCCCGGTTTGAAGGGGTGGGCCCCGCAACCGCCAGGCGGGTGGTGGAGGTTCTGGGGGCTGGGTGCCTTGATGCCTTGACTGCCGATCCGAGTGCGGTGGACAGGATCCCCGGGCTCACCCAGGCGCAGCGCAAGGCGCTCCTGAACGCCGCGGCGAAGTGGCGCCGGGCTGGGCGCACCGAGCGGGATGCGGCTTGGCTGGTGGAGCACGGCGTCGGGCCGGCCCTGGCCCAAAGGGCGGCCAAGCGGTTCAAGGGCCGGGCGCAGGTGCTGTTGGCTTCCGATCCGTGGCGCCTGGCGGAAGTGGACGGTTGCGGGTTTCCCACGGCGGACGGGTTCGCCCAGGCGTTGGGGGTGGCTCCCGGTGCACCGGCGCGGATCCGGGCCGCGGTGCTGCACGGACTCTCCGAGGCGGCGGGGGAGGGTCACGCCTGCCTGCCGGCGCAGGTGCTTACGATGCGCGTGCTTCGCCTACTGAAAAAGATCGGCCCGGCGGACGCGGTGCCCCAGGGCAGGGACGTGGCCGCCGCGGTGGACTTCCTGGCGGCCGGCGGTAAGGTCCTGGTGGATCGGGGGGTATCCCCCCGCAACCCGATGGGCCTTGTGTACCTGCCAGGGTTGATGCTGGCCGAAATCACGGTTGCCGAGTGGTTCAAGGCCAAAAGCAAAGGTGGTGAGATTCATGGGGAAGCGGCCGAAGGTTGACCGCGCCCAGTTGATCGAGCGGGGGCGTCAGTGGGCACAGACGCACATGGGGGTATGGGTTGAAATGCAGTTGTCGGTCCTCAACGACACCGGAGGCCGCATCTCCAGCCGGAGGCAGTGCCTGCGGCGGATCCGGGTTCTTGGGGTGTACGGGGACTTCGCGCTGGTGGAGGTCCAGGCCAAGGGGCGGGGTTCATGGCGCGAGGCGCTGGAGTTCGAGCTGCTGGGGGCACAGTTCCGGGGGGACGAAGAGCCTGTTTCCCCGTGTCCCCCCGGGGCCAGGGTTTGCGGGTGCGTGATCCGTGGAGATGACGTGGCCCTGTGCGAGGAGGGGCGCAGGCTTTGGTCCGAGGCCATGCGGGATCGCGGGGGAGCGCGGGCCGGTTACGAGGAGCATATGGCCCGTGTGCTGGCGGGATAGGGGGGTGCCTATGTCCGGTGATTACGAATGGACCGTCTACCACCTGTGCGGCGGCATGGGCGGAGGCGCGCTAGGTTTCCAGCAAGCCCGAGAGGCGTGGTCGGGCACGGCCGGGCGGTTCCACCTCCTGGGCGGGTGCGACTCGGACCCGGAGGCCTGCGAGGACTTTCGCGTGCTTACCGGCGTGGAGGAGACGTGCCTGGACCTGTTCGACCGGCGCCAGTACGAGGACTTCCACGGCAAGCCGCCGCCTGCCGACTGGCGGGAGGCCACGCCGGAAGACCTCCGCCGCTCCGCCGGCGGCGAGTACCCGGACGTCCTGGTGGCCAGCTACCCGTGCAAGGGGTTCAGCGGCCTGCTGCCCGGGCAGCGGGCGCAGACCGCCAGGTACCAGGCGCTCAATGGGCTGGTGCTGCGCGGCACGATCCTGACCATGGAGGCCTTCGCCGCCGATCCGCCGGCGGTCATCCTGATGGAGAACGTGCCACGGATCGCGAGCCGCGGGGCTCAGTTGCTCGCCGCGGTCAGGTCGCTCCTGCGGTCCTACGGCTACCTCGTGCAGGAAGGGTTCTACGACTGCGGCGAGGTGGGTGGGCTTGCCCAGCACCGGCGCAGGTACCTCCTCATCGCGCGCCACGCCAAGAAGCTGCCCGGATTTATCCACTTCCCGCCGCGCCGCCGCGTTCGGGCTTGCGGGGAGGTGCTCGGGCCGCTTCCCCTGCCCGACGACCCTGCCGGCGGTCCGATGCACCGCCTCCCGCGATTACAGTGGCGCACCTGGGTGCGCTTGGCTCTGATCCCTGCCGGCGAGGACTGGCGCGCCCTGGAGCGTAAACGTGAGTGGTTCGACGGTGCGTACAAGATCGTGCCCTGGGATGCGTCGGCGGGTACGGTGACCACCGGTGGCGGTCCCAGTTGCGGCGGCCTGTCGGTGGCCGACCCCAGGTTGGGCTACCGGCCGCGAAGGGGGGCCTACCGCATCGTGCGCTGGGACGAGCCCAGCACGACGGTGATCGGCTCGGCGGCGGTTCGCGGCTCCAACGGGGCGGCGGCCATCGCGGACCCGCGCCTCGGGTGCGCTCCCCGCAACGGCTCCTATGGGGTGATCGCCTGGGATGCTCCGGCCAAGACGGTGTTGGGGGTGGGGGACGTGCACTCGGGAAGTGCCGCCGTAGCCGACCCGCGTGTTCCGGACTGGACCGCACGGCCGAACCCGCCGCCTCTGATCGTGGCGGAGGATGGCACCTGGCATCGCCCGCTTACGACCCTGGAGCTGGCGGTGCTCCAGGGGTTCCCGGCCTTCGTGGGCGGCCAGCCCCTCCACCTGGTGGGGAATGCGGACTCCAGGTGGCGTGGCAGGATCGGCAACGCCATACCGCCGCCGGCGGCGCGGGAGTGGGGCGCCACCATCCTGCGCAGCCTGCTGGCCAACCTGCGGGGGGCATGCGCCCTATCGGGGGAGGGCATCTGGGTGGCACCGGGGTTGCCGGCAGGCAGTAGGGGAGGGTAAATCATGCCCAGGGAAAAAGAACCGCCGTCCAAGCGCCTTATCGCCGTGTCCGGCGGGTGCGACAGCATCGCCATGGCGCTCCTGGCCCATGAGCGCGGGGAGGATTTCGACCTTCTCTTCGCCGACACGGGCGCGGAACTGCCCCTGCTGGCTGCTGCCCCGTGCAGCCTGGCCATTAACGTGGCCAAAGTGCAACGGGGGGACCCTGGAGGAGTTGCAGACGGCCACCGAAAGGCAACTCCTTGTACGGTCCGAGCCGGAGGAGGAGGAGGAGGCATAACCAACTTTGATTGACCAAAAGACGATTTTTAAGTGGCTGTCATGGGGATCGGTGCCCGCGCGGCCCATGGGAAAGAGGTGGGTCCAGATCGTGGTGCAGACCCAGGCGGGCCTGGTGGACGCCTACGTGGCGGAAAAGGACGGCCACGCCCTGGTGGTCAGTAAGCCGCTGTTCCCCACGCTGCGCAAAGACGTGGACGTGAAGCTCGAAACAGGAGCCTACGAGGACCCGGTTGGGTTGTTCTGGGCCAACGGCGGCACGGATCGGGAGACCCTCAAGAAAGCCGTGGCGCGGGTGTGCGAGGCCGTGGCGGATCGACTGATGCTGGAGTGGAGGGGCCAAGATGCCAACACTCAATGAGCCGCAAGTTGCCCTGGACGACGAACAGTTGCACGCCGTCGAAATGGTCCTGCGGGAGCCCGTCTCCGTGATAACCGGCCCGCCGGGTACCGGCAAGACCACCATTCTACGGGAAGTGATCGCCCGAGCCGAGGCCACGGGCGCCTACCCGGCGACCGAGGTGCTGCTCACGGCTCCCACCGGCCGGGCCGCCCGGCAAATGGCGGAGGCCACCGGCGCCCAGGCCTGCACCATCCACCGGCTGCTGGAGTATCACCCCCAAGAGGGCTTCCGCCGGAACGGGGACGTACCCCTCGATGGGAAACTGTTGTGCGTGGACGAATCCTCCATGGTGGACTTGCCCCTCATGGCCGCGCTTTTGGAGGCGGTGCCGGAGGAGATGCGTCTGGTGCTCGTGGGGGACGCCGACCAGTTGCCGCCGGTGGGACCGGGCGCGCCGTTCCAGGACCTCATCCGCTCGGGCGCCGTTCCGGTGACACGTCTTGCGCACATCTACCGCCAGGGGGCGGGGAGCATCATCCCCCGGAACGCCGCCAGGATCAACGCGGGGGAACTCCCGATAGCCGAAGAGGGGAATCCGGCCTACACCCATGCGGTTTACCCTCGTGGGGAGCGGGAGCGGATGGCCCAAGACGTGTTGGCCGCGGTGCGCAGACTCCTGACCGCGGGCTACGTTCCCGATGACGTCCAGGTGCTCGTGCCATTGCGCAAGGGGCCTCTGGGCACCGTGGCGCTGAACCAGGCGCTCCGGGATGTTTTGAATCCAGGCGGGAAAGGCGAATTCCAGGCCGGGGGTTCGACGTTCTGCATCGGGGACCGGGTGATGCAGGTACGCAATGACTACGAAAAGGGCATCTTCAACGGGGAGATCGGCAAGGTGGTTCGGTTCGGGGAGACCGAGATCAAGGATCCCGTCACCGGTCGCCGCAGGGCGGCGCCGGCCATGTTCGTGGCTTACGACGAGGGAACCGGGAAGCGTGAGGTGGCCTACAGCGCCGGGGAGGCCGCGGGCGACCTGCAACTGGCCTACGCTTCCACCGTTCACAAGGGTCAAGGAGGCCAGTTCCCGGCCGTGGTCATGGCCCTGGGTTGGGACGCCTACCTGCTCTTGCGCCGGAACCTGGTTTATACTGGGCTCACGCGGGCGCGGGAGACGGTGGTCATGATCACCGAGGCGGGGGCCCTGGAGGCGGCGATCATGACCCCCGGAGCGGAGGAGCGCCATTCGGCGCTGGTGCAGCGGCTGCGGGCGGGATAGGGGGGGATATAGGTGGACCAATCCACATTCGGCTTCGGCCAGCAAATGCGGCAAGACACGTCGGGTCTGTGGGCGCCCGCCGACGCGGCCCTGTTGCGCTCCCTTGCGGAGGCCTCCTGGCGGGTGGTGGACGTTGAGACCACCGCCCTGACCCCCTTCAGCGAGCCGGTGTCCGAGGGCCAGGTGCAGGCGGCGCTGCGCTCTTGCGGTCTGCCGGCGGGCAGACGGGAAGCCGCGGCGGTTGACAGAACGCCCCGGCTGCGCGTGGTGACGGCCAAATGGGGAGCGCCGGGGGAGCCGGGTACCATGCTGCTTGGTGCGTGGGACATGGATGCGCTTTCCGAGGAGGCGCGGGTGCTGGTGGCGCGTGCGTGTCTCGCCGTTTCCGGTTCGGCGGAGACCGTGCTCGTGGGGCACAACATCGGGTTTGACCTGTTCTGGCTGCGGCGCGCCGTGCGCCTGGCGGGGACACCGTTCCCCAAGGGACTGCACGTGCTGGACTCCATGCTCCTGGCCCGGTACGCGGCTCCGGGGGTGCCTCTGGCCCTGGCTCGCATGGCGGCGAGCCGGACGGATGGTCAAAGCACCAGGGCGGCCCGGGAGTTGGTGTCACACCGCAAGGCGTGGTCACTGGACGTGCTCATGCTGACGCTGTTCCAGGAGGTCTTGGCGAAGGGGCTCCAGGGGCCGGAGCATTGGACCTTGCCCGCACCCCTTGGGGAAACGCACCATCACTATGCCACCGGAGACGTGGTGGCTACTTGGCGGCTCACGTTGAAGCTCCTGGGGGCGGAGGACGCGGATCTGGCTGAGGCCTTTGCCGCATGGCGCAGGGCGCACCCGGATTGGGACAGGATGTTGGCTGGGCAGGTGGAGCACCTGGTGTTGCTGCGTGAAACCGGCCTACCGGTGTCGCTGGAGGCCTCCGAGGCGTATGCGGCCGAGGAGGAGCGGGCCGCCCGCAGGCGGGCTGAGGAGGCGGCGGCCCTTGCCCCGGAGATTGGCCCTCATGTGGATACCCTGGCCAATCCGGAGAACTCGGGCGATGCGCTGTTCAAGGCCGCCCTGTCGGCCGCGGTGGAACGACTCGATGGCCGGCCGCTGCCCGACACCGACAAGGGCCTCATCTGCACACGGACGGATCAACTGCGGGCCAGGGGGTACTACGACGGCGGCGCAGGCCCGCTTCTCCAGGCGGTGGAGGAGGCCAAGGAGCACAAGAAGCGGGCCGTCATGGCGCGCCAGTACGCGGCTTTCGCCAGGCGGTCCCCCGATGGCCGGTTGCATCCTCTGCTGTCCCACGGGACGTCGACCGGGAGAACCTCATCCCAGGAGCCAAACATCCAGAACCTCCCGGCGGACCCGGCTTTCCGGGCCTTGGTCCAGGCGCCCCCCGGATGGCGGGTGGTGGCCACGGATTACGCGCAGATTGAGCTGCGCGTCGCCGCCGCGCTGGCCGTCAGGGCGCAGCGGGAAATCGCGACGTCAAGTCATCCCCTGGCAGTTCAACTGCGAACGGGGCGGCCACCGGAAGCGGACGCCTATGCCCATGCCCGGCGTAGCCTGGACGCGGCGGTGGCCGCGACGCGGGACGCCTTTGGGAAGGAGGCCAAGGCCCGGGCGTGGGATGCCCGCAGGGCGGCGGAGCGCAGATGCATGGAGGTGGAGGCCGCCCTGCGGTGGCATGCGGTGCGGAGCAGGGCGCAGGCCGCTGGGGCGACCGAGTGGTCGGCCATGCGGGACGTGTTCGCGGCCGGCGGTGACCCGCACCTGCGCACCGCGCTGGGTCTTCTGGGGCGCGATCCAGATGCCGCCCTGGACTCGGCCATGGCGCAGAGCCTGCGCCAGGACCCCGCCGTGGCGGCGGCGCGGCGGGGGGCGAAGCCGGCCAATTTTTCCTTGTTGTACGGCGCCCAGTCGGAGACCTTCCGCATCCGTGCCAAGGTGGAGCATGGGGTGGACATGACCCCGGAAGAGGCGGCGCAGGTTCGGGAGCAGTGGTTCAACCTGTACCCTGAAGTTCGGTTGTGGCAGTTGTGGACTCTGCTGCGCCCGGAGGAAGAGGTCTGGCTGGCCGAACCCAAGGACGGCGGCACGGGGGTCAGGAAGAAGCCGGTGTGGCGCGTGGCGGCCCTTTCGGGCCGGCGGTTCACCGTGGTCAACCCGACGGACGCCCTGAACTACCAAGACCAGGGGAGCGGGGCGGACATAGCCATGCTGGCCCTGCGGCGGCTGTGGGAAGACAGGCCCGACGTGGCCCGTTGCGTGGCCAACTTCGTGCACGACGAGTTCGTGCTGGTGGTGCCGGAGGAGCGGGCCGATGAGGCGGTGGTGGCGCTGGAGGAGGCCATGATGTGGGCCGGGGAGGAGGTGCTCGGCACCTGGGGGGTGCCGTGCGACGTGGAGACGGCCAGGATCACGGAGCATGTGCTGCAGGACCTCCCATCGTGGGCCAGGGTGCGGGCGGTGGGCGCGCTGCCCGACGTGTGGGTGCACTAGCCGCATCGGTGAACTGATCCGCCACTTGGGAAGACCCCGGGCGTAAGGCTCGGGGCCTTTTCCTATTTGCGGGAGGGGATGGTTATGGCCAAGCAGCGTCCGTTCAAGCCGAAGTATCCCTGCCTCCGGCCCGCCGGCGGCAGCTGCATCGAGGCGGGCGGGATCAAGTGTCCCGCCCTGAAGCGCAGTGGGGTATGCCCATTGCCGCAGGCTCCCCGGGCGCCCCGGGGCGGGGAGGGCGCCGTCCATGGGCGCTGAGCGGCCAGATGATCGGCACTGTCTGGACTGCCGATGGTTCAAGCCGTCGGTCATCAAGGAAAGTTGCGCCGGGACGTGTCTGCACCCGTCCCGGGCCATGGTGCTGATGTTTACCACGGAAACCTGTGAGCGTTTTCGGAAGCCCGGGAAGAGGGGAGGGAAGGGCGGCTCGGGGTTGGAGCGATCCCCCGCCGCCGAAAGCTGATGGCCACGGCATGGCTCCAGCGGATCATGGACGGCGCCGTCCTGCGGCGGTTGTCCACGGAGCCGATCCTCGTGCCCGTTCCGGGGGACGCCAAGGAGGTCGGCGGCGTTTTGAATCCAGGCGTGGTCCGGGAGAAGGATGGGCTGCTGATGCTCTACAGGGCGGTGGACGCGGAGGGGCAATCCAGGCTGCGGGCCGCCGTCAGCGACGACGGCTTCTGCTGGGAGCGCACGGGGATCACGTTTCCCGCCGACCGGTGGCCGGGGACGGTCGCCGCCCCGTGGCAGCTGGAGGATCCGCGCCTGACCCGGATGGATTCGGGCGGGGGGCATCCCGAGGTGGTCATGGCCTGCACGGAGTTCGACGGCGGGACCGCCCACATCGGGCTGTACTCCTGCGCCCCTCCGTTCTTCCTGCGGCTGGGGCATGTCCCCACCCTGGAGTGGGACAAGGACGGCGCCCTGTTTCCCGCCCGGCGGCGGGGCCGGTACATGCTGCTGCGCCGGCCGCATCCCAATGTGGTGCTCGCCATGGCGCCCAGCCTCACCGGGGCGTGGGAGGACGAGGGGGTCGTGCTGGCTCCCCGCGCGGAGGATCCGGACGCGTGGGACTGCGCCTGGGTGGGGGCGGGGGCGCCCCCGATCCGGACGCCGGAGGGCTGGTTCCTGCTGTACCACGGCGTGGACCGTACGAGGACGTACCGGCTGGGCGGCGCCCTCCTGGCCCTGGACGATCCGCTCCAAGTGCTATGGCGTTCCCCGGGGGACCGCCCACTGCTGGAGCCGGAGCTTCCGTGGGAGCGTGACGGGGTGGTGGGCAACGTGGTGTTCTCCTGTGCCGCGCTGCCCATGCCGGACGGGCGGCTGTGGTGCTGGTACGGCGGCGCCGACCGGGTGATCGGGGTGGCCGCGGCGTGAGCCTGTTCATCGATGAACTGGGCCGGCGGGTCTGCTACCGCGGCTGCGTTGAGCCCCATCCCGATTATCCGGCGGGTCCGGGTAACCTGTTCCTGGGGCGGTGCCCGGCTTGCCATGTCGGTCTACTGCACTTCGTTTCCGACGGCTCGGGCGCGCCGTTCCGCTGCGCCGCCTGCGGCGCTCGGTTCCGACAGGAACAGGCGCGGCTGTTGATCTTGGTGGAAGGGTGATGCCGATGCGCCCGAAGCGGTGCGGCACGTGCGCCGCATGGCGGCGGTACGAGATCCAGACCAGCCTCGGTTCCTGCCGCCGCCACGCGCCGGGGACGGGAGGGCATCCACAGAGGTTCGCCGTATGGCCGGAAACTTCCAAGGACGATTGGTGTCTGGAGCATGTTGAGGGGGAGGACGCCGATGATCAAGGATCCTCTGACCGTCTTGCCCGGTAGGGCCGCCGCACCAGTGTCTCTGTCGCATGGTGGTACTGCCCTGTGGGATGGATGGGCCCCGCCCTCCCCCACGCCGATCCCCCCGGAAGAGGAGCAAAAGGCCTTCGGCGCGGCTCTCCGGGAAGCCGTGGTCCGCCGCTGGCCCGGCTATTCTTGGGACGAGGCCATGAACGTGCTCTCGATAGCCGCCATGTACGCCCGGCCCTACCTGGAGGCGTTGATGGACGGCCCCTGGCCCGCCACGGGCATGGACGGCGTGGTGCGCCGCGACCTGGAGCGGGCGCTTGGCTGCCGACTGCCGGCGATCACGGGGGCGGCGGATCTGGCGGCGGCGGCCAAGGAGCGGGCGGCGGCGAAGGCCGCCAAGCCGAAGGCCGCGCCGCCGGCGACCAAAACTCTACCAGGCGGAAAAAGGACCAGGCGCGGAACCCGGGGGGCCGGAGCGGGACGGACGCCCAGCCAGAATCACCGGAGAGGCCGTTTTTAAGCCCGCTGGCACCCCGCTCCCGCAGAGGTGGTATCAGGGTATCGGAAAATTGTGCCGCCCCCTTCGGAAAGTCCGCCGCGGGGGACGGCCCAGATGGCCTTTTGGGTCGCATGGTCAGGGAGGTGGATTCCATTTGGGGGTTATGCAGCAACGGAAGGGCAGGAGGGGGGAACTGGAGGTGGCCCGCATCCTGGGCGGTCGGCGGGTGCCCCTCTCCGGCGCTGCCGGTATTCGGGGGGCCACCCTGGATGCGGAGCATGACGTGGTGTTCGGCCCCAATGAGTCGATGCGCGCTGAGGTGAAGTACCACGCCGCCGGATTCGCCACGCTCTACAACGCGCTCAACGCCACGGGCCGCGGCGGGGCGCTCATGCTGGACGACGGGGCCGGGCCGCCGTTGTTTCTGACGACCCTGGCCAGGTACGCGGCGGCGGGCTTCGCCCACGCGCCGGTGTCCGGGATGGTGAGGGTGCGCCGGGGCTCCCTCGGGACCCTGCGCCGGTGGCTGCGCGTGGGCGGGGAGCGCCCCCCGGACGTCCTGGCGGTGCGCCGGAACCGCGGCGTGTGGCTGGCGCTGGCTCCCCAAACACTCAAGTTCCACAGCTTCGACTAGAAACAGCACAACGGCGGGGTTTTCAGGCCCGTCCGTTGTGCTGAAGACGGTCAAACCGCGGTAACTTGGGCCAGCCCGGGTGACGAAACTCCGGGACGACCGGAGCGAAGGATGAACCAGCATTGCCGATGAAGGCCAAAGACCGGCAGGGAAGCGTAGTCACAACTCCCAGTACCCGCCCGGACCCGCTGGGTAAGACGACTCGCCCGACACCCTTTCGGGGGAAGGGAAGGCAAGCCCGTGGAGATCACGGGAAAACGGCACGGCGGGAGGACCGATCCGGGTCCAGGCTCCGGCAATGTTGGGCAAGGGACACGACAACCTCATTCTTGGTTCACCGGGAAGTAGAGTGACCCGCATCATGCGTGTTTTCGTTCTGGCCCCTGACGACCAGCCCCTGATGCCCATGCACCCGGCCAAGGCGCGGAGGCTGCTCAAGGCCGGGCGCGCGGAGGTGGTCCGGCGGACCCCGTTCACCATCCGGCTTCTGTTCGAGCCGTCGGGGCGCGGCCCCTGGCCGGGGCAGGAGGTGGAGTTCAAGACGGACGACGGGGCGAAGGCGGGCGGCGTGGCTGTGATCCAGCACCGAACCGTCAAACCGGACGCAGTGGTGTTCGCCGGGGAGATCAACCTCTCCAACGACACGAAGAGGAAGCTGGACCAGCGCCGGAACTACCGTCGGGCTAGGCGTTATCGCCTGGGGCACCGGGAGGAGCGGCGGGACAACCGCCCCCGGACGAAGTGCCGGGTGTGCGGCAGGAATGCCCGCAAAGGCGCGGACACGTGTCGATCCCACGCAAGTGAACCGGCAGAGGTCAGGAACTTCGTCCCGTGGCTGCCGCCCAGCCAGAAGGCCCGCAAGGACCGGATCGTCAGGGCGGCTGCTTTTTTTCGGAAGATCACGCCGGTCACGGCGGCCACCGTGGAGACGGGGAGCTTCGACACCCAGGCCATGCAGGGGATCGCCCCCGGGAACGGTCCCAAGAGGGGCAGCCGCAACACACGTGAGGCCCTAAACAAGATCCAGCGGGGGAAGTGCCAACGGTGCGGCGCGGAAGGCTTCGTGGTGGCGGCCCATCTCACCCCCAGGCGGGAGTGCGGCACGGACGCCTGGGTGAACCGGGCGCTCTTGTGCCCCGACTGCCTGGAGAAGGCCAGGGTGCCCATGCGCGGGGCGAAGAAGCTTGTCAGGACCATGCGCTACGCGGCGCGGCTCCAGGCGGGGAAGAACTACCTGCGGCTCTCCCTGGAGCGGGCGCTGAGGGTTCCGGCGCGGCTGGTGGACGGGAAGGACACGGCGGCGGTCAGGGATGCTTGGGGTCTTTCCAAGACCCACGCGAACGATGCGGCGGCCTGCGGCCGCGATCCCAAGGACCGGCCGCCCGTGCTGTACCGGGGTACGGCGGTCAGGATCACGTGCCGTACGGCCAGGACCCGGCAGGCCTTCAAGGCGCAGGTGCTGTCTCCCAAGGGCCCGTTTCCGCCGTGGGCATCTTTCAACCGTCGGGTGCGGATCGGCACGGGTGTCCGGGTGCGGGTGGAGGCGAATGCGGCCCTTGGGACGGATGGGCGGGTGTACCGGGCGGGGGAGTTCGCTCCCCAGAACGCCTTCCGCAAGGGTGACTGGGTGGCCGTGCGGGTTCAGGGCGCCGTCCCGGAGGGCCGGGTGGTCGGGGTCAGGTCTCGCGGCGTCCTGAAGGTGGCTCTGCCGGGTCGCGGATTCGCGGAGGCGTCTCCCGGCGCGGTGGTCCGTCGACGGCGGGAGCGGGGCGTGAACTTCAGCACAACGGCGGTAGGTCCCGCGAAGCCTTGAACCGCAAGGCTTCGCGGGGGCATGGAGAGCGGAAGGCGTGGAACTTGAGCAAACAGGGGGCGGGACCTAGACATGCCGCGCGTGCGCGTGAATGACCAGGGGCTGGAACTGCTTGGCTGGGCGCTGCTCGTGTCCCTTGCGAGCGACCTGTCATCCACGTCCGCCGCGGTGCGGCGTGCGGCCCAGCTCGAATTGCAGGAGTCTCCCTTGGTGCGCCAGCTTCTGGAGGCAGTCGGCGAGACGCCGGAAGCCCTGTTGCGGGCGCGGGGGGCGCGTTCACGTCTGCGCAAGGCCTCCCGAAACAAACGGGAAATTATGGTGGGCAAGGGAGGCATGCGTGGTGCGTGATGTGGTTGTTTACGATGGCCCGGAAGGACGGGTGTCCCACTTGCCGGTGTCCTATTCGCGTCGGGATGACTACGAGACGCATTGGGAACTCGTTTTGCCCGGCCAAGCTCCCCGGCACTACCCAAACGCCCTGGGCGCCCTGCTGGCGCTGGGTGAGGCCGCGGGAGTGGCGGCGATGTTCGTCCATCGGCTGCCCGGATCGAGTTACATCACCTGCGCCAGCCAGGACTGCGGCGGGCGGTGCATTTTAAGCCGGGGATGTGGAGTGGAGGTGTTTCGCAGATGCTGACGCGGCTGGCGGGAATTTTCGTGGTGGTCGGCGTGGTGGCGGCGCTGGCGGGTTGCGGGGGGCCCAGGCCCTCCGACGCGGCCGACCGGGCGGCGGTGTTCTCCGCACTGCAGAGGCAGCGGGCGTTATTCGGGTGGCCGGCGGCCAAGAATCCCGGCCAAGCCCAGCAACTCGCCCGGCGGCTGGCGGCCAACTACGCGCTGTACGCGACGTCGCCGGGCTTGAGCGCGGCGGGTCCGGGGTTCACACCCCCCGGGTGGCACGTCATCATGCTGCGCCCTCCCTCGGCCAACTTCAGCGGTACACCGCCCGCGAAGTTCGCCATGAAGGTCCTGGCCATGCTGACCGGTTTGACCGGTCGCAAGGACAAGGCGCTGCTGCGGGCCCGGGAGGTGTCCGTCGGAGTGGCGACGCTCCCGCGGGGGGAGAGGGGTGCGCCGTCCGCGTCGTACATTTACCATGGGCGCACCGTATGCCAATTTTGCACCGCGGACCGCCTGGTGGTCTTCCTGTGGTATGGCTGAGCCGGGCGTCGGCGGATTGCGATGCCGATGATGCTGCGGGGTACTCGCGGTCCGTTCGGGGAGGTGGGCAAAATCGAGAGGTATCCGTGGCAAGGCAAGATTCTTACGGCCTATCAAATCGCGTGTGCGTTGTGTAGCTATGAGGCAATCTCGGGTGCAAGCTCCAAACCCGCCAAGCGGACGGCCATTCGGAGGTGGCGGAACGAGGGCTGGTCATTGACCCGCCGACACGGCTGGGTATGCCCCCGCTGCCGCGTCCGCGGCAGCGCCCGGATCGGGAGGCTGTGACCGCCGGAATGGCGGCGGCCGGTCCGAAAGCTGCCCCTCCCCCGTTGAAAAGGAGGCGACCAAATAAAATGACACCGGAGGAAATGGCGGCCAAGGCCCGTAGGGCCATCGAGGAGGACGGGCCGCGGGCGGAAATGCTGGTGGTCGTGCCCGGGCGGGATCTCACGGAACCCATAAACGTGCTTCCGGGTGTGCAAGGACGGTTCATTTCCGAGGAGCCGCGGGGCACGGTGGTGTATGTCTCCGCAGCCGCCGTGCTGGCGGTGCTGGCGGTGGGGGGGCTGATCAGGGTTGAGCCAAGGTTGATCAAGACTACCGAAACGAGGCCGATCCCATGATCGGCCTGGTCTACATGGCGGCGTCGGTGGCAGTACGCGCTTCTGGTGGTGCCCGCGACGGCGGCCAACACGACGCTGTTCTTCGCCGGCTTGCGGCGGTGTGAGGCCGCGGCGTCGAGGCGCCGGTCGTTCCGTCGCCGTTGGGAAGACCGTCGGAACGAGTCCCATTCATGAAGGGAGATGGTGCATCATGTTGCTGATCCTAGCCGGTGTCATCGCGGGCGCCCTGACGGTCACGGCGGTCGTCTGCGCGATGGCCGGGGTCGCCCTGCAGCCCGGAGGCCCGTTGCTCGTCGTCCTGGGCGCGGCGGCCACTGTGCTGGTGGCCGGCATGGCAGGCCGCGAGGCGGTCCACCTGGGCTATCTGTATTTGTGGCAGTTTCGGCAGTTCGGCACGGCGTTCCTGGCGGGTACGGGAGGGACGGTGGTGCTCCTGGGCTTGGTGGCGGCGCTGTTCTCCAATGCCGGTTCCTCGAAGACCGACGCTGGGAAGCCGGAACGGGAGACCCCATCGTGAACCGTCCCCGGCCCGGCGCGAGGGGGCTGCTGACCGTGGCGGCGCTTCTCGCGGCCGGGCAGATTGGGTGGTGGGGGGCGGCAGCTCCGGTCCACGCGCCGGCGCCCAAGGCGCATTCCGCGCCGCGCCTGGTGGCGGTCGTGGCGCGACGGCATCCTGTGGTCCATTCCCTGGGGCTGACCAGCCGGGGCGGTGCCGGGCGCGATCCCTACCGGGCCATCTACCAGGTGGCGGGAGCCAGGTATGGCGTTCCATGGAGGCTGTTGGCCGCCCAGGGCTGGGTGGAGTCCCGGTGGAATCCGAGGGATATCCGGGTCAATGCGCCCGGTATGTGGGATGTCGGCATATCCCAAATTGACACGAAATGGCATCCCAAGGGGGCCTGGCCGAGCTACGGGCACCCGCGGTTCGGCATCATGTGGGCGGCGCGGAAGTTGGCGCAGTACCATCGGCAGTACGGCTCCTGGCGGGCCGCCCTGGAGCGCTACCACGACGGGCCGAACCGGGCGGCGTGGCGGTGGGGCTACGCGGCCCAGGTGCTGGCGGTGGAACGGAGGTGACGACTTTTCATGGACAAGGCGGTCAAGCCCCTCGGGGGCAAGGCCTACGGCTCCATCGGGCATCTGCCGGGGAGCCGCCTGGGGCCGGGAGACCACCGGATCACCGACGGCCAGGCGCGGATCTGCTGCGGGAAGGTGCGGGACCGCCACGATTTCCTGGTGGTCGAGGAAAAGCTGGACGGTGCCAACGTCTGCGTGGCCCGGGTGGGCGGCGCCCTGATCCCGCTGATCCGCGCCGGGTATCCCGCCGAAAGCGCCCGCTTTGAACACCTGCGCCTGTTCGCCGCATGGGCGCGGGAGAACATCGACCGCTTCGACGCCGTGCTGCGGGAGGAGGAGCGGCTGGCGGGTGAATGGCTGGCCCTGGCCCACGGCACGCGATACAACCTGCCGCACGAGCCGTTCGTGGCGCTCGATATCCTGCGCAACGGCATGGAGCGGGCGCCACGGGAGGAGTTCTGGGCACGGACACGTGGCCGGTTCGTGGCGCCGAACGTGCTCCACGCCGCGGCGGCGCCGTGCCCGGTGGAGGAGGCGCTGCGCCGGCTGGCGGATGGCGGTGGCCACGGGGCCGTCGATCCTGTGGAGGGCGCCGTGTGGCGGGTGGAGCGGCGCGGCAAGGTGGACTTTCTGGCGAAGTACGTCCGTCCGGACAAGGTGGACGGCAAGTACCTGCCAGAGATTTCGGGCGGAGAGCCGGTGTGGAACCAATTTCATGAACGCTATGTCTGAGGAGGTGATCGCAATGACGAGGTTTTTCGAGGATCAAGTGTTGCCCCTATGCAACATCTCGGAATGGACCCGGGCCATGCTTTGGCGCAGCATCATTCTGGTGCTGGCGGCGGTCCTGCTGGTGGGCATTGCCGTATCCGGGCCGACGGGCGAACTCGGGATCGGCTTCATGGCCGGAGCGTGGTTCGTGGCCGTCCTGTCCCCCCTGTTCCTGTTGGGCTTCATGCTCCGGTATACCCTGGAACGCCGGGCGGCCTTGGTAGTCGCCGCGTGCCTAGCCATGTTTACATGGGCGCCGGGGCTGTACAGCGTGACCACTCCGCTTTGGAGGCACCTTGCCGCCCCAGTGCCCGTAGGCGCGATGGACGTCTTCCTGTTCGGAGCGGCGGCGGGGGGTGGCCTGACGATTGAACTGCTCCTCTGGGGGGTCAAACTGTTCGAGCCGGCGGGAGCTCTCGTAGCTGGTAGTGTCGGATGGATGCTGCGCGCGCGCGAGGGTGCCCTGGCGCGGCGGCTTTCTGGGGGAGGTAGCAAGAAATGTTCTGGGTGATCACCGTCGTCGTCGGTCTGGTGGCTGTGGCACTGATCCTGTCGCTCGTCCGCTGGCTGGTACACACCGCCGCCACCCTGCTGGTGCTGGGCCTTGTGGCCTACTTCGCATGGCGGTTCCTGCCCGGCATCCACGCTCCCGCCCTGGCGGCCTGGGGGTGGATCAAGGAGGAGTGGGCGAGATCCGCACCATGGGTGCATGGCGAGGTCAAGCTGTTGCCGGGACAACTGAACACGCTGCGCAACAAGGTTGCGTCGTAGCGCACCAACCTATTGCGCAGAGTTTGGCCGGGTGGGATGCTTAATCTGTAACCGGAAGGAGGTGAGTGGCAATGATGCTCAAGACCCACGATTTCCTGGAGGGCCTGCTGCTGCGGATGTACATGCTGCCGCGGGTGGTGGGCCTGGGCGGAGGCCTCGTCCTGATCACCGCCGCCGTGGCGCTGGCCCAAACGACCACGGGCATTCCGTCCCAGGACTTCACGCCTTCCCAGGCGATGAGCAACCCGCTGGTGACCTTCTTCCTCAACTTCATCATCGTGCCGCTGGGGTTGCCGGGGCTCGCGATCCTGTCCATCGTCCTGTTCGTGCTCGGCATGTACGGGTTCCTGCGGCACGGCATCAACGTGGCCCTCGGCAAGGCGAGCTTCCGGGGCGGGGATTTGATCTCCTTCATCGAGCTCGCGGCGTCCATCGTCATCGGGGTGATGATCTTCGACGGATCGCTGTTCCATCTGCTTACCAACGCCGGCAACGTGGTGCATCCGAGTTCCGGGGCATCCGGTTCCTGATCCTGCTGGGCGTCACGGGGCCCCGGGCCGTTGGGCTCGGGGCCTTTTCATGGGGGGTGGTGCGGGGTGCGCAGGTTCGCCTGGTCCACATTGCAGCTTGCCGTGAAGGCCGTCGTGGCCACCATTGCCGTTATGGGCACGGCAGGCATGTTTATGGCCCACTTCGCGTTCGGGGGAAATGTAAGCCTCAGCATCAGTGACGGCTTTTCCACGGGGCTCAACGGCCACCTTCGGAATCCCGCCGGATCGGCATCGTTCCGCATCGTGGCCGCCGGTCCGCAAAACCTGCTGAGCGGCCCGGTGACGGTGGTGGTGTCTGAGCACACCCCGCCAGGCCCCGACGCGAAGACGAAGACGTTCCGCGTAAACGTACCCATGGTGGGCGGCGTGGCCAACTATTCCTATCAGCCGCTCGATCCCAGCACAGATACTGTGACGTTCTCCTTTGGCGGGGCCGCTCAGACGGTGACCTTTTTGCAGGGCGACTACACGTCCAAGGGCTACGTGCCCAAGGGCACCGTGCGGACGGTACAGTCGCCCACCGGCGGGAACACGATCAGCGGCTGCGGGGTGAACCTGGCATGCTATTTCAACGCGCTGGTCAACGACATCACCTCGATCCCGCAGCAGGTGGTTGCACTCCTGGCGAAGGAGCTGGTGGCCGTAGTGAACGGCATCATCATCGGCTGGTTGGGCGGGCTGCTTCAGGGCCTGAGCGGGATGATCGCCATGATCCTGCACATGCCCTACCTCGGCACGGCCTTCGGGGGTACTGTGTACTCCTTCTGGGGCGCGTTCCTGGTGCTGGGGCTGCTGTTCTGGCTGTTCGTGCTGGTGCTCCACCTGATTTCCGTTACCCGCGGCAAGCCCCCCGGCCTGGTGCCCAGGCTCGTGACGATGGGCGTCACCTTCATCGCCATGTACTACAGCCTGGGGCTCACGGATATGGCCATACGGTTCTCCAATGGAGTGACGGATGCGCTGTTCACCCACTGGGCCCCCTCGGTGACAGGCACTGGCACCTCTGCGGGGGCGGCAATGCTCACCCTGGCCGGGATGACCATCGGATTGAACAGCCCTGTCCTGATCTCCATCGGTCTGGTGCTGCTGGCCTTCGTGGTGGCGTACTTCGCCCTCTGGGCGTTTCTGACTATCGTGTTGTTCGGGGTGATCTCTCCCCTGATGATCGCGTGGGGGGCGCTGGCCAAGGACTACATGCGCGCGCTGGGGTACTTGCTGCTCCTGGCGCGTGCGGCCTTCGTGCCGGTGCTCATCGGCATCGCGTGGCTGGTCATGGCCCATGCCACCGTGCTCGGCACCGAGATAGGGGTTGGTTTCGGCTCTCTATTCGTGGACTTCGCCGTGCTGACTGTCCTGGTGGTGGTTCTGATAATGTTCTGGACCATCCCCATGCTCAAGTGGTTCCTGAACCCGCTGTTGATGGGCGCGGATCAGGCCGGCAGTTTCCTGGAGAAGGCTGGTGGCATAGCGGGCACCGTGTTGAGCGTGGTGGGCATGGCCACCGGCCAACCGGAGATCATGGCGGCGGGTGCCGCGGTCAAGACATTCGGTCATACGGCCAAATCCCTCGGTGACGGACTGAAGGCCGGGGCGGAGCGTGACTACGACGGCGGGATTGGCGCCGTAAGGGATCTCATGGATGCCTCGAAGCACCACGATGCGGCCAAGAAATCGGCGCAGAACAGCGTGGTGCGTCCCGCGGGGCGCACGGTGCGCATGCGGGATGCGGACGGTGCGGATCAGGAGTACGCCGGCTGGCGCGCTCCGGGCGGCGTGCGGGAACGGGCAGTGCGGGACCTGCGCACCGCGGGGTTCGACGTGCGGGAGCACGGGGACTCGTTCTGGGTGCCCAAGGCCGACCAGCAACGGGCGGAGGCGGTCATCGGGGGCATGTTCAAGCGCCACAACCCCTATTGGCAGGGGGATGATGGCTACATCACCATGCAGGCCGGCCAGCCTGTGAAGGTGAACTCCCCGCCGCGCAACGGCATCTTCATGGGCCGGTGGGGCGGTGCCGGGAGTGGTGCGCCAGACGACGGACAGGAACCCGAACCTGATGCGGGTTTTGACGACGCGGCTGGCGCGGGCTCCGGGGCCGGTTCGGGGTTCGCCGGGGGTGCCGGGGAACAGGCGCCTGGGACCGATCCGGCGCAGGATGCCGCCGCGAACGGGGAGGCGGGAGCTGCCCCGTCCGCCGAAGACGCCCCGCCCAGCGGCCACCCATGGGATGACATCCTTCCGCCGGATACCGGTGGTGGAGGCACCGAGCAGCCATGAAAGATCGCGAGAACAGCCTGTTGGCACCGGTGGAGTTCCCGGTGGACGTGCGCAGCGACATCACGGTGGGCGATGGGCTGCTCACCCTGACCCAGGTCACCTGGGTTGCCGCCGGGCTGCTCCTGGGCCTTGGGGCCTTGGTGGTGTTCGGCCTGGACGCCCATGGCATCCTGGCCGCCCTCCTGGCCGTGCTGGTGAGCCTGTTCGTGGCCTTCGGAGGCCCCGCCACGACGTGGCGCCGCCTTCGGTACGGGACAGCCGCCGATGAGGTCAAGGCGGATCCCCTGGCCGTGGCGCGCGCCGCCAAGGGGCTTTCCGCACTGGCGGAGGTGCGGTCCCTGCGGGGGCCGTTCATCGAGTACGAGCGGGACGTGTGGGGGATGGTGCTTACCGCCACCCCCAAGCCGTGGCACTCCGCTCCCGAGGCGGAGCGGGTGCGGCTCCTGGCTCGCCTGGAGCAAGTGATCGGGGACCTCGCCGCCATGGGGGTGACGGTGGAGTACACTCTGGACGTGCGGCCCCATTACATCCGCCAAGAGGTGGAGCGGCTCACGCGGATGGCCGCCATGCACCAAGCCGCCGGTCGGGACCTCCTGGCCCGCCTGGCACTGCAGCGGCGGGATCATTTCGCCGCCATGGCGGCGTCCGACCGCTGCATGGCCCCTGCGCTGCTGTTTCGGCTGCTCGTGAAGGCTGAGGAGGCGCAGCAGCAGAGCGCCCTGGCGCGGCTGCGCGGGCGGGGTGCGCGGCGGGTGGTCACGGCGGAGGCGGCGGCGGCTCATTTGGCCCATGCGGCGCGGATCGTGCAAACGGCACTGGGGCCCTACATGGCCGCCGCCGTGGAGGTGCTCGGTTCGGAGGCCGTCCGGGATGAGATCCTGTGGCAATTCGAGCCGGAAGCCCGGCGGCGCACCATGGCGGTGCAGCCCGCTCTGGATGCGCACCGCACCCGAGAGGTGCAGGCGGCGGCCCGAGCGTGGGATGAGGCTGCGGGGGCACCCTTGGCGGCGGTCCGAGTGGTCGTCTGGGCGCCTGTGCGGGGGGCCGGTGTGACCACCGTAGCCGTGAACCTCGCCGTGGCTATCAGGGAGAGCAGGCCACTGCTGCTGGACTTGTCCGGGTCCGACGCGGCGGCGCTCCTGGGGATCCGCCCCGGGGTGCAGGCGGGAGACGAGGCCTACGGCGTCCGGGTGGTCGGCGGTCCGGCCCACCATCGGGTGGGGAGTTTAGACCTGCCGCCTGGGGAGGCTGACCAGGCCGTCTGGGAAGCGTTCCTGAACGGGTTGGATCCGGGGGATTCCGGTGTGGTGGTGTTGGATCTGCCTCCTGGCGGGCCGGCGGCCGTGGCGGGCCTGCTGACGGCGCACGTGGTCATCGTGGTGCTGTCCTCGACCGATGCGGCGGCCACAAAAATGCTGACGTGGCTTGCCCGGCACCGTCCAGCTGTCGTGCCCATCGCGCTGCTGCGGGAGGACGTGGGGGGGCACGCCCCTGCTCCTCCTCCGGGGGTGGAGCGCGTGCTGCGGGTGCCCGCCGATCCCCTGGGGTATCGGGCGGCGGCGGACACCGGGACGCCCTATGCCACCCGGTCGGAACAGGTTTGGGTCGCCCTGAGCACTATTTTGGGGGGGATGTGAAAGTGCGCACGGTATACCTGGCGATAAACGACCCGAAGGTGGAGGGATGGTTCCGGCATCGGTTTGGCGACTTGGAGGTCAAGGGATCCGGCGTCGCCGTCGCCGAAATCATGGCGGACGTGCAGGTGCTGAAACCGGATCTGCTCCTCGCCGCCGGCGAGTACCGGGGTGTCGGGGTACCGGACCTGAAGACTGGGCTCGGGGGCATCCGGTACTGGTCTCCCGAGACGCGGATACTGCTCCTGGTGTGGGACCCGGCCGAACAGCGGGATCTGGTGGAGGTGGCGGCGAGCCTGGGCATCACGGACGTGCTCGTGCCTCCGCCCGGCGGGCAGCTGCGCCCGGAAGCCGTGGAGGAGGCGGTGCTGAAACTGTTCCCCCCGGAGCCTTCTCCTACGGCCGTTGAGGCGGATCCCTGGGGGGAGTGGGGGGGTGCGAAGGTCAACACGGGAGCGGATGCTGTCCCGCCCCCCACGATTCCGCCAATGGCCGCGGCAGTCGATGCCACTTCGCCCAATCCCTGGGATGCCCCCGCCCCCGGGCCGGCGATCCCCCTTCCGAGTGCGGCACCGAAGGCCCCGGAGGGTGCCCCCGCCCGTCCACCGCAGCATGCGCCTGCGCCCACAGCCGTCCCGCCGCAGCCGGCAGCGGGTCCGTGGGAGCGGCAGCCACCGCCCCCAACCGGCAATCCGGCCCCCGGCGGATACCCGTGGGGGCCCGAGGCCTATGAGACCCCCCTTCCGGGTGGAGGAATGGACTACCCCCAGTTCCCCGGGCAGGAGCCGATGGTCGGAGGTCCCGGTGGCGCCCCCCCGCCTCCGCCGAAGCGCGGGGGCCTCCTGCGGATCCTGGGCGGCGGCCGACGGAAGCCCGACTTCGCCCCGCCCCCCACCAAGCTGCCCGATCCGGGCAGCGTGGTGTCGGCGCGCCTGGTGGCCGTGGTGGGCGCCAAGGGGGGCGTCGGGAAGACGGTCATCGCGGCGGGGTTAGCAGCGCTTGGCGCACGGATGCGCATCTCCACCGCGGCCATCGACCTGGACAGTGAGAATTCTGACCTGAGTCTGGAGTTCGGCTCCCCGGGCGACGGGGCGCTGTCGGCCCTTGGGCGCGAGTGCCTGGCCCATCAGGACCTGGAACTGCGGCTGCGCCAGCCGCCATCCCAGGAGTTGGTGCGAAAGACCTTGGTGAATACCAAGGCGGGGGTGGCCCTGCTCACCGGGATGGAGCATGGGCATGTGGGCTGCCCCCACGACAGGGCGTGGCTGGCGCTCACGTCCCATGTGGTGCGCATCCTGACGAGCCTGTTCCAGCTCACGGTGGCGGATTGCGGCAGCCTCCTGGACGCCCCGCTGCCGTGGGGTGCGCTTGAGCACGCAAACGCCGTGGTGGTGGCGTGCGGGAACGAAAGCAAGGATCTGCGGGACCTGGAGCGTACCCTGGCCGCCCTGGGGAACGGCGGGGTGCCGCGTGAGCGCTGCCTGTTGGCCGTGACCCGATACCGGGACGGCGTTGGACTGAGCCCCATGAACATGTCCCGCGTTGTCGGAGTGCCGCTGTCCGCCGTGTTTCCCGACGACCGGACGGCCTACGTCACCGCCACGCAAGGTGGCCGGCCCCTGTCCCTGTCCGACCCGCCACGCGGGCCGTGGCACAAGCTACTGTCGGACGTGTACGCCGCCGCGCTCCCCCCGGAGCCCAGGGCGTTGCCGGGAGAGGACTATGCTCCCGGCCCGCGGCGGCGCGGGGTGATTAACAAATTGCTGGGGGGTTAATACAGCATGGCGGATTTCGTCCTGGCCGATTACCTGAAGGACAAGCAGCTCAAGGCCACCACCATGACCGAGGATGGCGGGGGTGGGAAGGAAGGCAGCCTGGCGGATGCGCGGATGCGCGTGCGCGCCGCCATTTCCGCCCGCCACCGGGAGATCTACCTGGGCAACAAGGTGAACACCGATCTGCTGCTGCACGTGGTCAACGATGCCCTGGCCAGGGAAGTTGACCTGTCCTTCAACACGAAGGCGCAACTGCGGCAGGAGATCCTGACCAACGCCCGGGGGGTGGGTCCCATCCTGGCACCGTACCTGGACGACCCCGAGGTGACGGAACTGCGGGTGATCCAGGGACGCAAGCTCCTTGTGGTCCGCTACGGCAAGGGCGGCTACGAGGAGGAGCCGGAGAACACATGGTTCGCGGATGAGGAGGAGTTGCTGCAGACCATCATCCATCTGTTCCAGCATCGCGGCCGCTCCATCACCACGGAGCGGCCCTGCAGGACGGTCAAGCTGGACGACGGCAGCCGGGTGGCCGCCGCCATACCGCCAGCCGTCCTGCATCCGATGCTGGTTATCCGCAAACCCCCTGATCCACGGAGGGCCGTCACGGTGGATCAGCTTCTGGCTTGGGGGGCCATGTCGGAGCCCGAGGCGTTCTGGCTTGAGTATTGCGGGCGGGTGAAACTCAACGTGGTCATCACCGGGCCGATGAACGCCGGCAAGACGACCCTGATCCGGGCCATCGGGCGGGGCATACCCGAGGATGAGATGGTGGCCACCATCGAGGATACCCTGGAGATAGACTTCCCCCGGGACCGGCTGGACCAAATGGAGGCGGTGGCCGTCTTCGGAGAGGGCGCCCAGCCGGTGACGATGCACGACCTCTTCGTGTTCAGCCTGCGGGGATCGTACTCCCGGGTGATCCAGGGGGAGGCCCGGGAAAACGTGGAGGGGATGGACTACGTCCAGACGTCGCTGTCCGGCCAGGGCGGGAACCTCACGTCCGTGCACGCTGACGGGCCGGTGGAGGTGCTCAAGCGGCTGGCGATCATGGTGACGGGCGCGACAAACATTCCCTTCGACCAGGCCGTCGGCCTGGTGACATCCGCCGTGGACGTCATCGTGCACGCCTACTACTATCCCGACAACAGCCGCAAGGTGGCGAGCATAAGCTGCCTCGCAAGGGACGTGTACTCCGCCCAGGAGATCGAGGGGGCGCTCCAGCCCCTGTTCCGGTTTGAGGGTACCGGGCGGGATCCTGACGGTAAGATTTTGGGCGAGCACCGGCAGGTGGGCGTCCTGCCGGAACGGATCGTGGACAAGCTGCGCCGGCGCGGGTACGACATCCCGGAGTGGTTGCTGCGGCGGGAGGTGGATGCGTGATGCTGGTCAACCACCCCCACCTGAAGCCATCAGCTTAGGTGGGGGCTTGCCCCGGCGGGGGCAAGGGCAACAGGCTGACTAGATGGCTTCCCGCAAGGGGAGCAGCGGCCCCAACCGGCTACAAGCACGTCGGGATATTTCGCCAGTCCTGACCTCTGCGGCAGAACCGCTGAATGCCATGATCCTTCGGGGTCTAAGCCGGTTGGGCAGCGTCGAGGCGACAATCACCCTCCCGCTCGGGGGGAGGCGAAGGGAGTGTCCCATTTTGCAACAACCGAGAGTGCCCGTGGTTTCGATGGACGGCAAGCCTCTTGGCCCCACCACCCCGGCCAACGCCAGGGTGATGATCCGGGACAAGGTGGCCGTTCCACGGCGCAACAAGCTGGGGCTGTTTTATATCCAGATACTCATACCCACCCGGATGGAGGTCCCTCCGATGGCGCTGGCACTCGACCCGGGTGGGAAGTTCGAGGGCGTGGCCGCGGCATCCAACCTCAAGGTTGAGGTAACGGGTCAGGTCAATTTGCCCATCGGAGTTCCCAAGAAGAACAAGGAGCGGGCCAGATTGCGGAGGGCCAGGCGGTTCCGCAACTGCCCCCGCAGGCCGGCGAGGTTCAACAACCGGCGGCATGGCCAACGGTATTGGCTGGCGCCCACGCAGGCGTCCAAGGTCAACGCCCGGTTGAAGGCTGTAGGGGAACTGTGCAAGGTATACCCGATCCAGGCCATCTACGTGGAGGACGTGCGGCACAAGCCGGTCAACGGCAAGGGCGACCGGCATTTCAGCACGGCGGAGGTGGGCAAGAAGCTCACCTATGAGGAACTGGGAAAACTCGCTCCGCTGACCCTGGTGACGGCCAGGGAGACGGCGGCATGGCGGGAGGAGTTCGGCCTGGAGAAGATCCGCGGTCCCAAGCGCCCGCAGGTGTTCGGGGCGCAGGCGGTGGACGCCGCGGCGATGCTGATGGGGGCGACGGGGTGCGGCCTGGGGAGCCCGCCGTTCCACGTGTGGACGGCCCTGCGGTTCGCCCGCAGGAGCCTTCACCGGCAGGAGTTTCAGAAGGGCGGCAGGCGTCCGCGTTTCGGGGGCACGACGAACGGGACATTCTTCCGCAAGGGCGACTGGGTGGAGGTGTCCACCAGGAAGGGGGCAATCCGGGGCTGGGTCTGCGGACTGCCCACGGACAGAACCCCGCTGGTAGCCGTAGCGGACGCCAACGGGAAACGGGCGGGCAAATGGCGGCAGTCCGATGTCAGGCTCCTGGCCCGGGCTAGCGGTTTTACATGGAAGGAGGGAAGCGGCATTCCTCCCGCCGCCTGATCTTGGCGGATATAGGCGGGGGACTCCTGCCGCGAGAAAATGTTGGCCATTGGTCTGCTGCTCATCGGCCTGGGGCTCGGCACCTTCACCATGGCGGTGCTGCCGTGGCGGAGCCTGGAGGATATGCTGCTGCATCCGCCGCGGCATCCGGACCTGAGCGCCGACGCCAAGGGGCGCGGCAGGCGGCGCACGGTGAGCGCGCCCGCCCGCCGTTGGGCGGCGCTCCTGGGCCTCGCTCCGAATGCCGAGGACGCCCTCCTGCGGGCACGGGTGCTGTCGGTCCTCCTCGCCCTGGGGGGGTTCACGTTCATGCTGGCCGCAACGGCCAGCCCGGTGATGGGAGGGGTGGGGGCGATAGGCATGTGGATCCTGCCGGAGATCATCGCCGGGCGGGCGGTGGCCGTGCAGCGGTCCATGCTGGACCGCCAGATCCGGGGGTTCCTGCGCCGCTACAAGGCCGCCCGGGCGTCCCGTGACTCCGCGGTGCACACGTTCAGGTACGTGTTGGAGCACTCAAGGGATCCCCTGCGGGGGTTCATGGAGCGGGCGCTTTCGAACTATGAGCACGGCGCGGGCTCCCTGTGGCAGGAGGTGGCCGACATCGCCCGCGACACGGGCAACCGGGACCTGCGGTCCTTCGCCCGCATCCTGCGGATGGACATGGAGACGGGCGGCAAGGTCCTGGACGCCGTGGACACCGTGCTGGACACCATGCGCATGCGCGACTTCGCCCGGCGGCAGAAGCGCATCGCCACCGCCGCGTCGAAGGGCGGGTTCATGTTCCTTCTGCCCTTCCCGCTGGTGGTGATCCTCCTGGAGCGCATCTTCGTGCCGTCGTTCTTCACCGTGTTGCGGGACACGGTGGGGGGACAGGTGGTGCTGGCGATCAACGGTGGGCTGATCATCATCGTGGTGTTCGTGCTTCGGGGGTACATCCTGAAGGGGACGTAGGGGGTGGAGTTCCGATCCCGCGAGCAAAAACCTCTGGGCATATATCCGGGGGTTTTTGCTCGTTTTATTCGGGGGGTGAATCTGTGAACAAGTTCGTCAGCCATTTTATCTTGCGCAGGCTGTATCGCAGTTGGGGTGGGGTAGAAGGTGGGAGTCCTCTTTGGCCCGGTGTTGTGGCTATCCTATCCGTGATGGTGGGGATGGAGCATGCTTGGGGGGCAATTGTTGCTCAACACCACCACAGTGGTTGGGTGATTGGCTTGGTGTTGGTCAGTGTTGGCGGGGTGCTGGGAGCGAGTTTCGGGGTGGCAGGTTGGTTCGCGGCCTTGTTTGGCCAAGCGTGGACGAAGTTGGAGCGTCAATTTTACCTCATTGTGCAGGGCGGGGGACTACCTGCCCCGTGGGGGATGATGTTTCTTGGGTTAGAAAAACACAAGGCCAAGGATCCAGGTGGCGAGCAGCAACTCGAGGGCAGCGACAATCATTATCAAGTCAACGCGCCGGATAAGTATGTAGATCTCCTCGGGCGGCCCCTCGGAACACCGACGGAAAACGGCGCACACTATCCGCTGCCCATCATGCCGCGGCTGAGAACTGGCAAGGCCATAGAAGGGCCAAAGGTTGGCAAAGGCAACTATGGCTTCAGCAAAAGCACCGCCCAGGCAGAAGAGGGAAACCGTGAACAGTTGGGATGCAAAAAGAATGAGAAAAGCAGCAACGAGGAGGCCGGTCCCGAGGGCCAGGTTGCACGTCGGGCCTGCCAGTACGATGGACGCCAGCGTGGCGGGGGAGAGTGCATTGTCTGGCTTCTTCGGTTTTGTTTCAGAAACACCACAGAGGCCAAGACGCATCTCGGCACCAAAGGGTTTGCACTTGAGGCGCCACCAACCACCGTGGACGCGGATGGAGTCGATGCCCACCCCGAGTCGATGGGCGGTGCATGCATGGCCGAATTCGTGGGCCAACGTGCCAAGCCAATAGAAAACGATGATGCCAAGAACGGAAGCCGTCCACTTGTGTGTGAATGGGTCAACCCAGTTGACGGCATATCCCCTCCTTTCGGGGAAGGAGGATTGGTGGCCCTCGCGGGTCGTCTCCTGACAGCGTGGGTGGGGGCGGCCTTTGATGCGGATCCGGCTGCCGTGCAGGGGTACATGCTACTTCTCCTGGTGACGCCTATTTTCCTGGCGCTCCTGGCTATTCGCTAGTGTCTTTTCCCTGTTGCTTCGGCCGTCCCCTTTGCCGCGGCTCCTGGGGCAGCCGTTCCGATTCGGGATAGGACAGGCGTACGAGCTCCCCGTGCGGGAGGCCCAGGGCCTCCTCCATATACCAGATGGCGTTCAGGGTGGGCTGGCAGTCGTCAACCTCGATGTTGCGGACGGTGGAGCGGGCCGTGTTCATGCGCGCGGCCAAGTCGTACTGGGTCAGGCCCCGTTCCTCCCGGAGTTTCTGGATGATGCGCCCGATGTACCTGTGTTCCATGGCCCCATTCTACCCCGGGCCACGCCACAAGTAAAAGACTAAAAAAGGCCGAAATTTAAAGCTAGAAGAAGCCAGCGGAAGGCATTGGGCCAAAAAGGGCCTAAAACGGCGGCAGGCGGACCTTGCCTAAAGACTAAATAGGGTCTATATTAAGATCAAGAACCGCCCTCCAGGGGGCGACGAGGAGGAGGAGTCCAAGATGTCCGTGAACGCTATCGCCAAGACCCGCAACGGTTCCACCCAGGTGGTTGACCTGGAGTACGCCCGGATGGAGGCCCTGGCCGACAGGGCGCTGGAGATGGCCGCCGCCTATCGGGAGGCCATGGACACCCTCAAGGAGTACGTGGCCCGCACCGGGCGGGAGGTCACGGCCAAGGATCAGGTGTTCGACTTTGGACCCGTGGTGAGCTACGAGTTCTCCATGCACCAACTGATCCCCGTTCTGCGGCGCCACCGGGTCCACCTCGCCGACGTGGCCACCATCAGCAAGCCCGTCATGGACCGGTTGCTGAGCTGCGGAGGGCTGGGAGATCGGCTGCGTCCCCTGGTGGCGGAGAAGGTGGGGCAGCGGTTCGATCACCGGAAGGCGGGGCACAAGGCGCAGTAGGCATGGTGGCCGGCGGAAACCGGCCCCCTGTCTTCCGGCTCCGGCGACTCACCAGCACACGTGTCACGTGGCACCCCTGCCCCATCGGGGTGTGTGTTGGAGGCCCACCGACGGTGGGAGATTGGACTTGGTGGGTTCTGGAGCGGTGGAGTCGGAAGAGAGGGCAGGGCTCAACAGAGGAAGGGGAGATGGGCATGGACAGGCACGACTGGCAGGACACGCCGCCCGAGCACCGCACCGTGATCGCCTCCGAGGTGGAGGCCACCGACTTCCGGCAGATGTGCCCGGGTGACACGATCACCATCCTGCTGCCCGGCGGACTGCGGGCCGTCCAGGTGCAGTGCATCCCCGGCGGCTATTACCCGCGGCCTCTGCGGCGTTCCGGGGGGAATGCCGCGTGGGCGGTCGAGCAGCGGGCGTGGCCACCGTTGCCCATGAACAGCCTGCCTGAATTAATGGCTTACTTGACGGCGGAGATGGCCGGGACAGGGACAGTGAAGGAGGCGGCCTTGCGATGAACGACGCGGTGCTTCAGGCCCTGCGAGAAATCGCCCGGGACGTCCTATCCCCGCGGGAAGAGCCCACCGTAGCCGAGCGGATCCTGGAGCAGATGGGCGGCGCCGGTGTCCTGCGGGCGATGACCGGCGCGAAGGTGCTCATCGCCAGTCCGCGCGGACTGACATTTCGGTTTCGGGGGAGCCGGCGGTTCAACTGCTGCGGCATAACCCTGCAGCCGGACGACACGTACACCATGGTGCTGCACAAGCTCGGTCGGTGTTGCGAAATCCGCCGCGAACTGCAGGTGGACGATATCTACGCCGATCAACTCCGTCTGATGTTCACTGCGCATACCGGCTTGGCCTTGACGCTATAAACATGGATCCCGCCCCCGGTTTCCGAGACGGGGGGGGCGAAAGGAGGGTGACCCCGATGAGGAGTCGGGCGCTTCAATGCGAAGAGCGGTTCGAGGCCCGCTGGCGCGCCCTGCCGGAGTACGTTGAAACGGTCGGCCGGTATGAGGCCGCCATGCGACTGCTGGATGACTATCGACAAGGCGGACTCGTCATGGAGGCCTGGAGGCGGGACGGACTTCGACGGCGGCTGGAGATCCTGTTCGGGGAAGCGTTGGGCTTTTGCGGCACGTTGGGCTACCAGGTCGCGGATTGTGCGACGGCGGAGGCGGCGGCGCTGGAGGAAGTGCGAAGCCGCTGGGCGTGGACCGGGGAGCGGATCCGGGAGGCCGTGGACACCGTCCGGATGGAAGGGGGCGCCAAGCGATGATTGTGGATAAGCCCGAGACCCAGCGACCCTACACGGGCGCCCGATACCATCTGTTCTGCGACGGCTGCGGGATGGAGCTGTCGCCGGAGGAGGCCCACGAGTGCGTGCCCGCTCTCCAAGATGTGGCCCGCAAGGCGGGATGGGCCATGGAAGAGGATCGGTTCATCCTCGTGGCCGAGGGGTTTCTTCAGCAGGCCATCGACGAGGGGGCGCCGGTCACCCGGTTCTTCTGCCCGGCGTGCCAAGCCCGGAGGGAAGGTGGGGGTCATGCCCCTGCGGTTTAACCCGAACAAGGACTATTATGGCACCCTGCTGGTGCCTCCCACGGCCACCAGGGAGGAGATCACCGCCTCCTGGCGGCGGCTGGCGGGGGCGGTCCATCCCGACGCGCATCCCGGCGCGGAGGCGCGGGCCACCGCGCTCCTGCAGGCGATGAACGAGGCGCGGGAGGTTTTGACCGACCCGGCCGCCCGGGTGGCCTACGACTCCGCCCGCGCGGCGTGGCTCAGGACGCGGCAAGGCGGACGGCCTGCGCCCGGTCCGCAATCCAACACCGCGCCGCAGTCCCAACATCCGGCATCCCCCAGGACGTGGCCAATCCCCTGGTGGATCGTGATCCTGGCAACGCTCATCTTTCCCCTGGCGGGACTGCTCATGGCGGGCATGAACCTGGCCATGCGAAACCGGAGCGTCGTGGCCCAGTCCAGTCCCCGAGCGCACGGTCCCCGATCCGCCGGGCGGCGGATGTCGGCCAGGGCCTGGTGGTGGCTGACCTTCGGCGGCCTGTTCGTGGCTGGCGGTCTACTGAGTGGCCTGGCGGTCCCCCTGGCCGGGGCGCCGGCGGGCAGCGCGGGGGCCGTACTGGCCGGGCCCGTCACCGGTCTGGCCCTGATGTGCGACGTGAGCATGGTGGGCATCGCGCTGGTGGCCGCCGCTCGGCTGGCCGCCAGAACATGGAGCGGCATGGACCCCGGCCAGCGGCGCACCGTGCTGCTGGGCGTCGGCGCGTGGCTGCTGTGGCGCGGCTTTTGGCGGGAGATGCGACGGGCGAGAGCCGGGTAGTTCCCCTCTGTAAAAAGGCATGTTATAATAATAAAGAGCTTGAAAGGAGGGTTCAGAAAATTGCCACATGCTGCGGTGTTTATAGACGGAGGATATCTTTCAAAAATACTAAAACAGCACTTCAACGAAGCAGCCATTGATTACTCTCTTTTCGCAAAAGAATGTGCCGAAAGTCACGAAATATTCCGTGTGTATTACTATGATTGCCCACCATACCAAAGCACTCACCCCACAACATGGGAACGGGATTTTATTAGTAAGAGGCAGAAATTCTTAGCTGCACTCCCGCGCCTCTCTAGATTTGAAGTGCGGCTCGGTCGGTTGGAACATAGGGGTATAGATGATAAAGGAAATCCGATATTTCAGCAGAAGCGTGTTGACTTGCAGATGGGACTGGATATTGCCTCGCTAGCGTCTAAAGGACGAGTAGAGATGATAGTGTTAGTGAGTGGCGATAGTGATTTGATGCCAGCGGTAGAGTTTGCAAAAAACGAAAGCATTCTTGTGCGGCTGGTTCACGGGCCAAGGCAAACATATCACCAGGACCTTTGGGATAAAGTGGATGAGCGAAAGGAAATTTCAGAAGAACTAATCCGACATGTGCTGAAGAAACGTGAAGGAGCCACCCCATGAGGAGCAGCCCCTTCTTGGATTTTCGCCCGCCGTCTCGCGAGAAACAGCAGGGAGGATTTTTGCAGGAGTCCTAGAATGATCTCCAAGGCCCCTGCAAGATGAATATACTGCGCTATGCGAAGGTAGTCAAGGGCGATAAATATAGTCCCAATTTTCAGAGAATTATAGGAGGTGACCCCCGATGCCCGCCATCCTGTACAACCCCGTCATCGACCTGGGCGCCGCGCTGTTCCTGGTGGGGATCGCGCTGGCCGCGCTGCGCGGCGTCCGCCGCTTCGCGTGGATCATGGTTCTGGGCGTCGCCGTGGGTGTGGGCGGCTGGCTGCTGCCCGTGCCGTCGGCGCAGCTCGGGGCGCTGCTGCATTTTCCCGCAGCCAAGACGGCGCTGCGCTCCGTTCCCGTTTCGCAGATCAAGGCCATCGCCGCCGGAAAGGCCCCGGCCAGCGAGCTGACTCCGCAGTACGTCGCGGGGCTGAAGCTGGATCCTTCGGCCAGCGGCTTCTCGGGATTCAACGGGGAGGCCAAGGCCATCGCCGACAGCCCCATGGCGCATGATCCTCATTGGGCCGCCAAGACTGTGGTGCTGGCCGTGCTGGAGGGGAACGGCCCCTTGGCCACGGCGCTGGGGTACGGTGGCACCAAAACGGGAGCGTTCGGGGCCGTCACCGTGCCCCAGGGGGCGTCCATGAGCGTGGTGGCCACGACGGAGACAGCGAAGGAAGTGAATAGTGGCGCAGTAAATCCTGCTGCAACAACGTTTTTAGAAAAGCATGGGGTAACCCTACAGCAACAAAAGCAGCTTATTGCAGAATCTGATGCTTATGCCGCAAAAATAGTTGCAGAGATGACGGGCAACGCCCCGATCTACAAGGTGTACTTCACGGCCGCCATAGATGGCAAGACCATACCAATGGTTGCCCAGGTGGGCTTGAAGCGGGCGAACGTTAAGGGTACCGGGATCGTCAGCATGGCGGAAGAGGGGAGTCCCTCCGCGCCGTACCGGGTCTGGTCCCTGAGCATCTATCAGCGGTCCCCCTTATCCACATACGGCATGCGCTGAATGTAGCGGTCTCCACTTGCGCAGACATGGGCGCCTGTCCAAAATGGAAGGTGAGCAATCACCTTTCATTTTTGTTTTCCTGTTGAACAGGGGGTGTCGAATGCTGATGAAGCGAATGCTCTTGACGTTCATTGCGGTTGGGGCCGCCCTTCTTGGTGCCGCGATGGCGCATCCCGGCACAGCCTTTGCCTGTGGAAGTTCCACGAATCCCTGCCTCAATTGGCAGGCTGACGTGTTGCCACCGGGGCAACAGACGCTTGACCAGAACAATCTAAACGTGCAGGTATGGTTCGTCAATCTTTCGCAGTATTCAATTATATTTCCTGCCGGGCAGTCATCGGCAGTTGCCATTGTGGACAACTCTTGGACAGGGCCTTCTCTCCCAGTCAAAGTGAATATCAACCCAAACCCCGTGCCACCGGACGGCTTTGGATGGTTTGAGTTTATAATTCCCGCCAACTACTTCGACGGCGCGGGACTGTCCCCCGGCACGCACCAGGCGATCTTCGCCGCCACCATGTCCTTCGTGGAGACTGGAGCCGGAGGAACGTCGCTGCAAAGTGTCGGCGCGGCATCAACCACCTTCAACGTCATCGTCGGCTCAACCAGCACCGGCCCGACCAGCCCCGGCTGCATCCCCGGGGTGACCTGTTCCGGCGCGCCGCCCCCCGTTCAGACGCTCCCCGCCACCATGACCCTCCAGGCCACCACGCCGGGGGGCCAGGACGAGCCCGCCGGCACGGCCAAGTTCGGTGACCAGGTGACGGCCACCGTGACGGCCACCAGTCCCAGCGAGCCACCCCCGCCGCCCGACGCCGTGAGCTTCGCGTGGACGGGGCCGACGACCATCCAGAACGGCACGCTCAATTTCCCCGGCATCCCAGGCACCGAGACGAACATCCAATCCTCCCCGTCCACCACGACCGGGACCAGCACGGGCACCACGACGGCCTTCGGCTCCGGCGGTGGCGGAGTCAAGGACACCACCAACACCCCTGACAACATGAGCGCCCAGTACGGGGGACCGCCGGCGGACAGTTGGTGCTACAACAGCCTGGATCCGACATGCGCCAACCCCAACGTTGCGCAGTTCAAGGAGTACAACAATCCCGGCGAAGGCCAGCTCACGTTCCTGGAGGACACCGGTGGCTGGCCCCCGGGGAAAGGACAGCAGGGGACGGCCTACTCCGGATGGAACAACGGCGGCTCCGGGTGGCCGGTGAGGGCCAGCCTGACCGTCACCAGGACCGGGGTGTTCACTATTCAGTGGACTACCACCGCTTGCTCCGGCTCGGGCAAGAGCGTGACATGCTGGACCGTGGTGCACACGGCGCAGGATCCGGTGACCGTTCAGGCGCACGAGACCGCCCAGGCGTCGTTTGAGGTCACGGGAAGCAACCGGTGGGAGCTTTCGGTTTGGGAGGGGGGCAATGGACTTCCCTAACGATTGGAGGTGCTCCGCAATGTTGGACACCAGCGTCATCCGGGTGTTGCTGGTGATCGGGGCGTTGGCGGCGGCCATCGCCCTGGGTACGGGCATATACCAGGCCATCGGCCATACGAACAAGGCTAACACCAACCAGATCCAGCAGTACCAACCTGGGGCCGCCGCCACACCGCTGCCGTCCAGCACCGGCGGTGCTAGCTAACTTTCCCAAGTGACATAAGTGAGGTGACTTCCGTGAAATTCCCCCGCCTCCCAAAACTCCGCCGCGGCGGCGTCTGGTGGTCTCCCATCTTGGTCATGGTGTTCATCATCTTCTTCATGGCGGTCGCCGGCGGCCTGATCCTGCCGTGGATGGAGGCCAAAGAGGCGAAGCAGTACGTTGCCACGGCCCTGCAGGACGCCCTGCAGCAGGCGGACGAGCATGTCGTCCACAAGGCCCTGTCGGCGGGGGCGTCCTACATCGACCCCCACCTCGCCGCCCATGCGTTCAAGGGCGACTTCGGCACGATCTTGGCCAGCACCGACTCCGGAACCGACTGGAGCGTACAGACGGTCAGCGTGGGGGCAGACAGTGGAGGCAACTACAACGACGTGGTGTACTCCTTCACTCCCCCGGCGACCACCCCGGCAGGGGTGGCATTCCAATCCACGATCTATGTGGAATGGGGCTACACCAACCAGCCCGGGAGCATCGCGATCCACGGGCAAAAATACCCCGTCCACTGGCCCGCGACATGGGTCGGCGCCCAGGTGCCCGTCACCCTGAACCTGTTCGGGGTGGCGCAGAAGACGTTCATCGAAAAGGTGGGCGCGGTGGAGGCCGTGGCCCTGCAGTCCAACAAATAGAGGTGATACAAGATGCTGACATACCTAGGCCTCGCGATCTTCGCCGCCGCCTTGTTCATGCTCGTGTTCTGGTCCCTGGAGCGGTCGCTGATGGAGCGGCTGCTCCACCCCCAGGGACTGTCCACCACCGAAGCGTGGGCAAAGGTGACCGCGCTGCCGCTGCGCACCGCGTCGGCCCGAACGCGGGCGAACCTGGACTTTCTCAACTGGAAGGCGAGGGACTACCTCAGCCTGTTCGGCATCCTCACCGTCATGGGGTGGATGATCACCGCCATGGGGTTCTACGTCGCGGGGTCTTCGCTGGGGCTGTCCTTCGGGGTGCTTGGAGGGGTGCTATTCGCCGTGCTGATGGCGCCGGTGATGACATCGGCCGCAGTGACCGGCCGGCGCAGGCGCATCCGGGCGGCTTTCCCCGACTGGCTGTCGATGCTCTACCTGCGGCTGGCCATGGGGGATGTGCCGAAGAACATCATACATGACAGCATCGAGTATGCGGACCCTCCCTTGAATCGGGAGGTGGCCCGACTGGACTCAGATCTATCCACGTCCATCGAGTTCCAGACTCCGATCCAGGGGTTCGCCAGAAGGCTGGGCACCGAAGAGGCCCAGGACCTCGCCTCATACCTCCAGGCCGGGTGGCGTGACAGACTGCCCCCGGAGGCGCTGCGGGACATGGCCAGCCTGCTGCAGGAAATGGCCCGGGAGCAGGCTGAGATGGACGCCATGAAGGCGAAGATCACGGGCACAGCCATGTTCGCGGTAACCCTGATGGTGGCCATCCTCCCAGCCCTGTACCCCGCAGTGGTGTTCATGATCAACCAAATCTCCAGTTTCCGGTTGTAACCACTTGCTCAGATTTGTACGAGCCCTAAACTTTAAGAAAGGAGGTGATCCCGTGATCTACGCGATTGTCACCTATACGAGAGCTCGGCTGGGGCTGTTCCGCCGTGGGGGGATCTTCGAGGGGGCGACCATGCGGATCCTGTTCCTGATCGGCGCCGTGGTCGTCGGCGGGTTCCTGGTCTTCCTCTTCGTGCATGCGCTGTCCACGGCGGGGAACTCGAACGCCAATCAGATCTCCAACTTCAACCCGGGCGCGCAGCTACCAGGCGGCGGCAGCAGTGGAGGCGCCTCCTGAGCCTGAGTGGTTCTCGGCAACCATGCCTGGCGGCAAGGGCGTCCGCCGCCAGGAGTTTTAGGGGTTTTTTGCAGCCGGCAACTGCCGGAGAATGGAGGGGGAGGATCGTGCATTTTCGGCGCGGCGGGTTCATCGACGATGCCTTGATGTACATCATTGGATTGATGCTGGTCTTCATGACGTTCACCGTGGGCGAGGACCTGGTGGCCATGCAGGTGGCCCAGTACCACGTGAGCCACGTGGCCGACCTCGTGGCCCGGGACGAGGCCATCAACGGCTGCGTGTCCACCCAGGGGGAGCAGCTGGTGCTGGAATATCTCCAGAACACCAACATGTACCAGACCGCCGTGACTGACGGCATGATGTTGATTCAGCCGTCCAACGCCGGCGGAGCCGTAAACACCAACTCGGCCCTGTACGGCAATCCGGTGGAGGGCAAAGTCACGTATGCCTACCAGAACCAGATCCTTGGGCTGCAGTTGCCCTGGTACACCTACCTGAGCGCCCTGGTACCGGCGTTCTCGCAAAAGACGGGGGTTACCGCCAGTTCATGTGATTCCACGGCCATATCCAGCTCGCAACTGGGCGTCACCCAGATCAATCCCAAAAACCCGTCCGACTCCGTGGCCGTGAACGTGCTTGGCACTCAGACGTCCCTAAGCAACCCCCAGGGCAACCCCAATCTGAATCCGCCGGGAAGCAACGGACCGGTGAGCATGTCCATGTCGGTGACTCCCAGCACAGTCCCCGAAGGCGGGCTGGTCACCGTGTCGGGCCAGGCGTTCGATTCCTCGGGCGCCGGTGTTCCCGCCGCCTCGGTGGCCGTGACCATCGGCGGAACCACCTACACGGCCACCACCGATTCCAACGGGTACTACAGCGTGCAGGCCACGGCGCCCTACGCACCCGGGTCATACACGGTGAGCGCGACGGCGGGGGGCGCCGCGGCGTCGGGGGTGCTGACCGTGACCTCCGGCGGCCCGGCGCAGATCCTGCTGTCCTACTCGTCCTCCGACACCCCTGGCACGGTGGACACCATCTACGGCACGGTGCTGGACGCCAACGGCAACCCGGTGGCGGACAGCCAGGTGTTCGTGACGCTGCCCGGCGGCGGAACGACCACCGTGACCACCGACTCCAGCGGGGACTTCGTGTACAACTTCACGCCGACGACGACGGGGCAACAGCAAGTGGTGTTCTCCGACGGCGGCGCGTCGGCAACGGCCACCATCGACGTGATCTACGGCAACCCGGCCAACGTCACGGAGCAGATCACCGGCTCCCCGGCGTCGAACACCGGGACCCCCACCGACGGCATGACCACGGTGGCCGGCACGGTGCTCACCGTGAGCGGCAAGGTCACGGACGTCAACGGCTATCCGGTGGGCGGCGCCACGGTGGTCGTCTCGGTGCTTGGCGACGACAACGTGCAGCCGATCACCCTCACCACCGACTCCAACGGGAATTATTCCACCCCGCTGACCATCGACCAGGCGTACGGCTGGCAGGTCCAGGCGTACGTCAATCAGAACGTGAGCGCCGTGGTGAATGTTGAGGTCAACCCGAACCAGGCCACCCAGGTGTACGGCCTGGCGGCGTCGCCGACCAAGACGGACATCGGCAGCAACGTCTCGATCAGCGGCACGGTGGAGGACCAGTTCGGCAACCCCGAGGGGGTCAACAACACCGGGCAGCCGCAGCCCGAGCAGCCCTACGCGGGCTACGTCACCCTGTCCTCCCCGGCGCTCAAGGGGAGCCCGGTGACCACGTACACTGGTCCTGGTGGGCAATTGTCCGCCACGGTACAGTTCACCGAGGCTGGCACGTGGACGGTGGCCGTGGACAACTCACTAGGCAACCAGATTGGCTCGGTCCAGGTGACCGTGGTCAACGCGGCGGCCTACACCCTAACCCTGACCCCGGCGCAGACGACCATCGAGGCGGGCACGGCGGACACCGTGACCGTGACGCTGACCGACGCCAACGGGAACCCCGTGGCGGGCCAGACGGTGGACATCTCCGAGAGCCCCCAGGGCTCCGGGGTGCTGTCCACGACCTCGGTGACCACGGGTGCCGACGGCACGGCGACGTTCACCGTGACGCCCACCCAGGAGGGGACCGCCACGGTGACTGGGGTGGCCGACATCGGGGGGGCTACGGTGCAGAACAGTGCCAGCATCACCGTCAACCCTGGTGCGCCTAGCCAAATCACGTAGGGGGGCGTGTAGCGATGCGGAGGTTGGTAGCGTTTCTGGCTCTGGCCGCCCTCGCGCTCCCCACGGGAGGAGCCCTGGCGGCGGCGCCGAAGCCCGCCATCACGCCCAACCCCGTCAGGGCAGGCCGCGTAGCGGTGCTTACCGGCACCCTGGCGGACAGGTATGGCAATCCGGTGGTCGGCGCCAAGGTGACGGCTTCGGGTGGCTTTGGCCCTACGGCCTCCGGGACGACCGGCACCAGGGGCCAGTTCGCCCTGGTGCTCCGGGCGGAGCATCCCGGCCGGTGGCCGGTGACGGTGCGGGTGGCAGGGGGCAAGCCGATCCGGTTTCCGGTGGAGCTGCTGGTGGAGGGGTCCGACGGCAAGGTGCCGGGAGCGGCCCCGACACACAAGGGGGGCGGTTCGGTGAAGGGACGCGCATGGCCGCCATGGAGCCGCTGGGTTGCGGGCGTGGCGGTGTCCGCCGCGGCCGGTGCGGCGGGATGGTGGCTGTTGAACAGGAGGAGGCGGAATGACGCATGGAGGCAACCCTGGTGAGACGGTTGGGAGATCGGTTGGCTTTGACGGCGGCGGGAGCCCTCCTGGCGGGCGCGGTGCTGGCGGGGGCGCTGTCCGGATGCGGCGCGGCGCCGGGCGGCGGCGTGTCCTCCGGCCACGGAGCCCCGGCGGCGGTGGACTGGGGCCAGGTCCAGGCGTACACCCTGGCGGGCCAGCCTACCACGCTGGACGCCCGGGTGACGCCACTCGTAATCGTTAGCCCGCAGGATCCCAGTGCGGTCAAGGAAATCCGCACGGTGACTGCCTATGCCGCAGGGGGCACCCGGCCCCTGGTCATCGCGGGGACGTTCTTCTCGGGGAACACCTTGGCGGCTGACCGAAAGGCCATGACCACCCTGATCCATGCGGCGGGGGTGTCCAACCCTACGGTGCTGTTGGTAGGTAGCCCGAAGCTCTACGCCGCAAGCGCTCCGGCATTCGCCGCATGGAGCAAGGGCAGGGTGGCCGTCACGGAGGGCATGCCCTCCAAGGCCCGGGTGCAAGCGGCGGTCAAGGTGCCGCCCCCCACGAAGCCCAAGACGCAGATCCCGTTCATCGTGCCGCCCAAGGCGACTCCTGTGAAGGGGGGCAAATGACATGCGCGTCCTGAAGAGACTGATCCGGCGTCTGACGGCCCCCGCCGCCCTGGCGGCCGCCGTGCTCCTAGCGGCGTGGGGGCCGATGGCGGTGCCAGTTCTGGCGGCGTCCCAGCCGAACATCACCCCCAGCACGGTGCAGATCGTGCCGCCGGGGACCACCTATCCAGACGTGTCGGGGACGCTTCTTGACCAGTATGGGAACCCCATCGGGGGCGCATCTCTGAGTCTGACGATGGAGAACGCCACCTCGGGGGCCACCCCCGCCACCCTGGGGCCGTTCACGGGGACCACGAACTCCAACGGCCAGTTCAGCATCCAGGTGACCCCGGGGGCGGTGGGCCAGTTCTACCCCCAGATCGTGGCCACCAACCAGTACGGCTCGGCCACGTTCACATACCCCAACGACCTCCTGAACGTGACCGAGTACCCGCCGTCCACCATTTACGAGTGGGCGGTGTACGGGTCCAACGGCCCTCAGAACACGTCCAACGTCACGCCCAGCACCTTCACGGGCCAGCTGTACCCAATCGCTGCCCAATTGGTCAACGACACCGGCACCCCGATCAACGGGGCGACCGTGACCGTATCCGTGCCGACCGACCCCGGGGCCACGGTCATGGCCCTGCCCCCGTCCTGCCTGGAGACCTCCTCCGGGTGCTCCTCCACGGAGAGCGGCACGGGCAGCCTCCAGCAGACGACGGGCACCTACGCCGCGAACAGCGGCGAGGTGGGGGTGGACGTGATCTTCACCCAAGCGGGACAGCAGACGGTGCAGGTGACCTACGACAACACGGTGCAGACCCTGACGGTGACCGTATACCCCGGCGCGGTGGCCCAGATCACGGGTTGGGCCGTGGACACGGGGAACTATGCCAATGCGGGGGGCTCCCCCGTGGGCAGCTCCGTTCAGGCCGGCACGGCGCTCTACATGAGCGGCACGGCGGTCAACTCCGACGGCCAGCAAGTGCCGGCCGGGACGCAGATCGTGGTGCAGATGCCGGGCTCGAACGCGGCCCCCGTGACCACCTACACGGTGCAGACGTCGAGCGGCGGCGGGTACTTCCAGGCGCAGCTCACCCCTACGGCCGCGGGCTCCTGGTGGGTGGAGGCGGTGGCGTCAGGATCGACATTCCAGGACGTCGACCTGGGCGTTACGGGTGGAACATTGGCCCCTGGAAACTCACCGACGATTTTCTGGAACCCGCCGAACCTGGTGCCACCAGGAACAGCTGTTAGCATAGGTGGAG
>JAJZIM010000051.1 GCA_021810565.1 Bacillota bacterium | reverse complement strand
GCCTGCGGAGGAAAGCGCTCTCCTCGACCAGGTTGGAGCCCGGCCGCGCTCATGGCCGCGATCCGTTCCGCCCTACCCCTGGGCTTCCGTGGTCCGGGGCTGGAGAGGCACCCCGGAGCGGGTCCTGTAACCTGGCTCCAACGTAGCGCGGTCATCGGCTGGCATGCCTCCCGCGCCGGGTCTGGTCAGCCGGGCACTCGGGACCTTGATCCTTCATGCCCACGGCTTTAGCCGTGGGTGGCTGACCTTCCTCGCAAGTAAAGACGTGAGAAAGCGGGAGGCGGTTCCCCCGCCCCGCCTTCCAGGCTTGCCTGCTCTCCACGAAACAATATACAATAAGCCGAGGGGATCTCGCAAACCGGGAGGGGGCCGAGACATGGAGGACTGGGAAACGCGGCTGCGGCGCGCGGGAATCGAGCTTCCCGAGCCGGGCCGTCCCGTGGGGGCCTACGTGCCGGCGCTGGAGGCGGGGGGACTGGTGTACACCTCGGGCCAGCTGCCCTGGGTGGCGGGGCGGCTGGCCTGGACCGGCCGAGTGGGGGAGCAATTGAGCGTCGGGGAGGGCCGGGAGGCGGCCAGGGCCTGCGTCTTGAACGCCCTGGGGGTGGTGCGCCAGGCCTTGGGCGGTTTGGGGCGGGTATCCCGGGCGGTGCGGGTCGTCGGCTACGTGCAGGCTGCCCCCGCCTTCCACGATCACGCCCAGGTGGTGAACGGCGCCTCGGAACTCCTGCTGGAGTTGTTCGGGGAGCAGGGGGCGCACGTGCGCAGCGCGGTGGGGGTGGCCAGCCTGCCGCTGGACGCGCCCGTGGAGCTGGAGTTGGTGCTGGCCCTGGGAGGGCCGGCCCGATGAGGCCGCAGCCGTTTGGGGTGGTGGATGCCCATGTCCATTTCCCCGCCTGGCGCCGGCGTCCCACCCCTCCCCCCGCCGTGGCCGCCTACAGCCGGGAACTGCACCGGCGGGCGCGGGAGACCTGGGGCTTTCCCGAGCCCGAGGAGGAGGAGGGGGCGAGCGAGGCGGAGCTGGCCCGCCGCTGGGCGCAGGAGGTGGAGCGCCACGGTCTGGAGCGGGTACTTTTCGTCACCGGCTCCTCCAACGACAACCTGGCGGCGGTGGTCCGGGCCTACCCGGATCGCTTCGCGGCCTTGGCCTATCACGAGCCGACGCGGCCCGACGCCCGCCGGGAGCTGGCCCACGCGGTGGAGGAGCTGGGGTTCCACGGCTACAAGCTGATCGCGCCGCGGCTTTCCCTGCCCTTCGAGGATCCCTCGCTGCGGCCGCTGTGGGAGTACCTGGCCGAGAAGCGGCTGCCGCTCTTGGTCCATTTCGGCATCTTAGGCGGCGGGGGGGGACTTGGCTATCATCCCCGCATGGACCCCCGCTCCATCCACGACGTGGCCCGGGATTTCCCGGAGATGCCCATCGTGGTTCCCCACTTCGGCGCGGGCTACTGGCAGGAGCTCTTGCATCTGGGTTGGACCTGTCCCAACGTCCATGTGGACACGTCGGGCTCCAACGACTGGGTGCGCTGGTCGGCCTATCCCCTGGACCTGGAGTCCTTGTTCCGCAAGGCCTACGAGACCTTCGGGCCGGAACGCATCATCTTCGGCACCGACTCCAGCTGGTTCCCCCGGGGCTTCTCCCTGCGCTACCTGGAGGACCAGCTGCGGGTCTGCCGGTACCTGCGCCTGCCCGAGGCGGACCTGGCCCTGATCTTCGGCGGCAATGCCCGCCGGCTTTATCGGCTTTGAGGGGGTGAGGAGATGGAAAATCCCCACGACCTGGCGCGGCAGCTGGCCCGCGCCCTGCGGGAGGGACCGGACTACCAGTCGTATCTCGCGGCCTGGCAGGAGCTAGACGAGACGGGCCGGCAGATGTTCCGGGACTACCATCGACAGAAGGCCAAACTGCAAGCCGCCCTGCTGGCGGGGCAAAGCCTCGGGGAGGCGGACTTGGACGCCGAGCGGCGCCTGGCGGAACTCGTCTCCCTGCACGGGGGGATCCAGGCGTGCCTCCAGGCCCAGGAGCGCGTGGCCCGGCTGTTCGAGGACGTGCAGGGCATCCTGGGGGAGGCCCTGCGGGAATGGCTGGGGGAGATCGTGGGCGACCTGCGGTGACCGAGACGCTGCGGGAGCGGCTGGAGCGCGCCTACGCTCGGGCGGCGGCCCAGGAGGAGAGCTGGCTTTGGCGGCAAAGCCGCCTCACGGCGGCGGCGACGGTCGCGCTGGTGGAATCCTTGACTCTCTCCCCCGAGGCGCGGGTGCTGGACGTGGGGACGGGCACCGGCGCCTGGGCGGTGCCCCTGGCCATGCGGGTGCCCCTGGGTTGGGTGGTGGGGGTGGACCAGGACGCCCAGGCCTTGGCGGCGGCCTGCCGCCTGGCCGCGGCGGTGGGGCTTGCCAACGTGGAGTTTCGCGCGGCGGACGCCGGCGCCCTGCCCTTCGCCCCCGAGAGCTTCGACTTGGTCGCCTCACGTTTCTTCTTCCAGCACCAGACCGACCCCCTGCCCGCCCTGAGGGAGATGTGCCGGGTGGTCCGGGCGGGGGGCTCGGTGCTGGCGGTGGACGTGGACGACGGCGCGGCGCTCACCTGGCCGGAGCCGCCGCCGGCAGCCGCAGCCGTCTTGGAGGCGTACCGGCGCCACGAGGCTCGCCAGGGCAGGGACCGGCAGGTGGGGCGCAAGCTGTACGACATCTTCCGCCGCGGGGGGCTGACCCAGGTGCAGGTGGCGGTGTGGCCGCTGCCCCACTGGGGCGCCGCGGGGGAGCCCCAGGCCCGGGAGGCCGCCGGGGTGCTGCGGGAGCAGGTGACGGCTTCCGGTCTGGATGCCGCGGCCGAGGGCCTGTCGGAGGATGAGCTGGAGCGGGGGTTGGCCGAACTGGAGCGCTCCTATCGCCGGGAGGCTTTTCGGCTCCAGGTGCTATTCGTGGCGCGCGGAACCAAGGAGGCATCCGGGTAGGGCCGGCCGGGGGGAGAAGGGCGGCGGCGCCGGCCAGCGCCGCGCCAAGGCCGCGCGCTCCCGCGCCACCTGAGCCTGCCAGTCCAGGGCCGTGCGGTAGGCCTGGGAGCGGGGTCCCGCCAGGATCCGCGCGGCGGTGGCGGCCGTGGGCAGGATGCGCCGGGCCAGGGTGAGGTCCCGATAGGCCGCCCGGGGGTGTCCCGTGCGTGCCAGGAGGTTTGCCGTGAGGGTCAGCACGTAGGGGCTGTAGGGGTCCAGGCGCAGCGCACGGCCGAAGTCGCAGCCGGCCGCGGCGGCGTCTCCCTTTTGCGCTCGGTACTGGGCCAGGGCGAAGGGGGGATTGGGGTCCCAGGGGTCGAGGGCCTCGGCCCGGTGCAACAGGATGACGGCCTCCCGGTGCAATCCTTTTCCCGGCGGGGCCTGGGCCAACAGCAGCTGCCCGGCCCGGGAGGGGAAGCTGGCGTTCAAGGGGTCCCAGCCGGCGGCGCGGCGGTAGAGGGCCACCGCGGCCAGGGGTCGCCGGGGGGTCAGGGCGGCGGCCTGCCGCGCCGTGGACCAGGCCAGGGCGGGCCGCAAGCTCACGGCGCCGGCCAGGCCGGCGGCGGCCAGGGGCAGCAGCCAGGCGGCGAGCCGGGGCGCTGGGGCAAGCTGCCAGACTCCCTCTTCGGCGGGAAGGGTGCCGCACAAAAGCGCCAGCAGGAAGCCGTTGACCACCAGGAGCAGGCTGGTCTCCACGGTGCTTTGGAGGGCCACGCCCGCGGCGGCGGCCAGGACCGCCCGCGCCTGCCAGGCCCGCTCCGCATCGGCGTCGGCCAAGCGCCGACCGAGGCTGCGCCAGGACAGCACCAAGGCCACCAGCAGCACGGCCACGCCCACTACCCCCGTCTGGGCGGCCCACTGCAGCGGGTCGTTGTCCAGGCTGCGGGCGGTGAGGTAGGCGGTGGTGTCGTAGACCCCCAGGGGCCGGAAGGCGGAGTACAGGGCCGCCACACCGCCGGCCCCGCCGCCGGTCCAGGGGAAATGGGCCAGGATGGCCGCGCCGTCGCGCCACATGAACAGGCGGCTGATCGCCGTGCCGCCCGCATGCAGGGGGTGGGCGAGGGAGAAGGCCCGCGCCGCCACCTGCGGCAGGAGGGCCACCCCCGCCGCCGTCACCGCCAGGGGCGCGGCCAGGCGGACCAGGGCGGTGCGCCAGCGCCGGCCGGACAGGGCCAACACCGCCAGGAGGGCCGCTCCCAGCCCGGCGTAGCCGCCGCGGGAATAGGTCACCAGGATGGCCAAGAGGTCCACCGACAAAAAGGCCGCGCCCAGGGTGCGGCCCAGGCGGGTCGGATGGGAGAGGGCCAAGGCGGCTGCGGCTCCGGAGCCCAAAACCAGGAAGGCGGCAAAGAAGTTGGGGTTCCCCAGCGTGCCGTAGACGCGGATCGGGATGCGGCCCCGAAAGTACTCCCCCAGCCAGGCCGCGGTGGTGGGGGTGCCCCGAACGAACTGGGCCAGACCGTAGGCGGCCAGCCCCGTCACCACCAAGGCCACCGTCAGGAGGAGGGCGCGGCGGCGCGCGGGCTGGGTCGCCACCCACCAGGCGAGGAGGAAGGCCACCGCCCAGGCCGCGTCGGCGCCCAGGGCCGTCAGGGTGTCGTGGAGGTAGGCGGCCCGGAGCAGGGAGAGGGCCGCGGCGGCGGGCACGGCCCAGAACCAGGGGGCGGCGCCACCCCGGGGATACGGGACGCGGCCGCGGCGCCAGGCGGAAAGCCAGAAGACGACCGCCCCGGCGGCGAGCCCCAGCTCCAGCCCGGCCAAGGCGGTGGCGGCCCCCGCGTAGCCCGCCCCGGGGGGCAGGGCGGCGCCCGACCCGGCGGCCCAGGCCAAAAGGCCGACCAGGAGCACCAGCACCGCGATCTCCAAGCTAGCGCGCCTCCCGAAGGTAGATGGGGTTGGACAGGATCCAGTCCCGCGCGCGCAGCGCCCAGCGGCGGCGCGCCACCACGCGATACACGCCGGGCCCCGGGGCGGGAAAGACGCACTCCCGCCCCTGGCCGGACCACACGGCCCGGCCGTCCCGGAGGATCTGCACCTGGGCCGCGGCGGGAACCCGGACCGAGAGGACGGTTCCCGGTCGGAAGGGGATCTGTTGTCCCACGGCGGTCCCCGAGGCGGTGAAGCGAAAGCCCCTGGCGTCTCCCCCCTCGGCGTTGGCCAGAAAGCTGCGGCCCGCCACCAAGAGGCGGCGCACCTGCTCCGCCGCCCGCCTCCCCTCGGGGGCGAGGGGCTCCTCCGGCAGGACATGGGTGCGCAGCGTGCCCAGCTGGCGGGCATAGGGGAGCAGGACCACCCGGCGGCGGCCCAGGCGCAGGCTGATCTGGTGGGCGTCCACCCCGGCGATGCCGGGAACCGCCCGGGTTTGGCCCAGGCGGTCCCAAAGCCGCAGGGTGGCCGCTGGCGGGCCCCGCAGCACCCCCCGGGGGAAGGCCAAGGCCAGCAGCAGGCCCCAGGGGGTGCGGGTGCGAGCGCACCACTCGGACATGGCGTTCCAGATCTCCAGCCCGTCGAAGTCCGCGGCGTCCCAGGCGTCCCAAGGGTAAGCGGGCAGGCGGAGCAGGGGATTCCCCTGATCGTGGGGATGGGCCACAAAGCCCGCACCGCCCGCCTCCCGCACCGCGGCGACGAAGCGGCGGGGGGGCAACTGGGGGGCAGGCGCCCGGTCGATCCCCAGGGCCAGGTAGTGGTTGCGGGGCGGGCTCACCTCCACGCCCACCAGCACCAACACACGGCCGTGGTAGCCCTCGGGCAGGGGGGCCAGCCGGTCGTGGTCGGTCAGGAGCAGGAAGTCCAGTCCCGCCGAGTGGGCCTGGGCCACGACCGCTCGGGGGGACAGCCCGCCGTCGGAGCAGTCCGAGTGCAGGTGCAGCGCGCCCACCAACTCGCCCGGCGGCAGGGATTGCTCCCCGGCCGCCCCCATCAGCTCCGGCGGCCCAGGTCGGCCATGCGCCGGCGCAGGGCCTGCTCCAGGCGGGCCAAGCGCGAACGCTTGTCGCGCACCGCGGCCAGGATGCGTTCCAGGGCGGAGCGCTGGGCGGCGGTGTTCCGCGCCGTCGGGTGCTCCGACTCCACCAGGTCGCGGATCTCCCCCAGGGAGAAGCCCAAAAGCTGCTTCAATTCCTTGATGCGCACCAGACTGGCCACCTCGTCCGCCGTGTACAGGCGGTGCCCGCCGGGGGTGCGCTGGGCCGGGATCAATAGTCCCTTCTCCTCGTAGAAGCGCAGGGCACGAGGGGTAAGACCCGTGCTCTGGGCCACCTCTTCGATGCGGAAGTGCTGCTTGGTTGCCAACGCCTCTCCCCCCACGCTGCCCGGTGACGCACTGCGGCGCGGCTATCTTCGACCGCGTCCGTCCTGTGCATTATACCACGGCGGGGGCCCCCTTTGCAGCCCCTTCCAGGACGGCCCCAGGTTGCGCTCGGGCTCCTCCCGCCCCGGCGCGCCGAGCCCCACCGACCACAGCCGGGCCTGTCCCCGGTTCCCGGCCTTGCATGCCGCACCATGTTGGCAGAAAATATGTTCGGAAGTGATCCATGCCAGGGGAGGGGATCTGTTGATGCGATGGCGATTCGTGTTCCTGCTGCTGGCGGTGGTGGCGCTGGCCGCGCCTCCCGCCCTGGCCCAGGTGCAGTGGGGTTCCTGGTCGGCGGCTGCGGGCTCGGGAGGCTGGAGCGCCGCGGCATCCACCGGCGGCTGGACCACCGTGGTGGTGGGGCCCGCAGCCCCCGCGCCGATCTGGGAGCCCTCCGTGGTCCCTGCCGCCCCGGCAGCGGTGGCGGTGCCCGCCGCTGCCCCGGGCAACGCCGCGGTACCCGACCCGGCCCGGGAGCTCTTGGCCGACACCCAGGCGGCCAGGCTTGCCGCGGGATTGCCGGCGCTGCGGGAGGTTCCGGCCCTGGACGCCGTCGCCCGGCGCAAAGCGCTTGACATGGCGAGCGGTGCCTACTTCGGTCACGTGTCTCCCGCCTTCGGCCTCACGGTGAACCTGCTTCAGGACGCGGGGATACCCTTCACCGCCTGGGGCGAGAACATCGCCGCGGCGCCCACGGTGGCGGCGGGTTTTGCCGCCTGGATGGGAAGCCCCCCCCATCGGGCCAACATCCGGAACCCCGCTTTCGATCGGGTGGGGGTGGCGGCGGTGCCGGGCCCCTACGGGCTGCTCCTGGTGCAGGAGTTCCTGGGCGGCTAGCGCGGCTCAGGCCGTGCTGGTACGGGCGCGGGAGGCCCTGGGAGGTACCCAGGACTCCACCCGGTTGCGTCCCCGGGACTTGGCCCGATACATGGCCAAGTCGGCGGCGCGGAAAAGACCCTGCAGGTCCCGGGCCGAGCGGGGGTAGGCGGCCACGCCGATGGAGACGCTGAAGGACAGTTCCTGTCCGGAGGGCAGAGGGACGCGGCAGTCCGCCGCCGCGGCGCGGATCCGATCCGCCACCTTGAGCCCCTGCTCCAGGCCGGTGCCGGCCAGCACGGCCACGAACTCCTCGCCGCCGTAGCGGGCCACCAAGTCGTTGCGGCGCACGGTCACCTCGGCCGTCCGGGCGAAGGCCTGGAGCACGGCATCGCCCGCCTCGTGGCCGAAGTTGTCGTTGACCTGCTTGAACAGGTCCAGGTCCATCATCAGGAGGGCCAGCCGGGAATGGGCGCGATCGGCCTGGGCGAGCTGCTTTACCAGGTAATCTTGGAAGAAACGGAAGTTGTGCAGCCCGGTCAGGGCGTCGGTGATGGCCTGCTGGCGCGTGTGGTCCAACAGGCGGATGTTCTCCATGGCCAGGGCCAGGTAGTCGGCCAGGCGGCGCACCAAGGCCTCGGCGTCGCGGTCGAAGGCCCAGGGCTGCGGATGGAACAGGTGGATGCCGCCCAGGGTGTGTCCCATGGCGGCCAGCGGCACGCACAGGTAATACCCCTCGGGCTCGGGGGGGCCGAAGGGGCAGCGGCAGCGGCCCAGCTGCGCCGTCTGCTGCGGGCCCATGGGCTTGGAGCGGCGCAGGGCGGGGCACAAGTTGGCGTCCACCTCCCGGCCCAGGAGGAAGGCGGCCCCTCCCCAGGCCTCGGCCACCCGCACCTTGCCGTCCTGCGCCAGGGTAACGCACCCCCCCCGGGCGCTCACCAACTGCTCCAGGACCTGGACGGCGGCCTGCAGCATGGCCTGCTCGTTGTCCAAAAAGGCGGCCTTCTCCGAGAAACCGCTGAAAGTTTCCGCCTCCCGGGCGCGGCGGTGGCTCTCCTCGTACAGGCGGGCGTTCTCCAGGACCACCGCGGTCTGGTTGGTCATGGAGCGCAAAAGGTTCAGGTCCTCCGGCGTCAGGGGGGTGCCGCCCCGGCGATCCACGAACCAGGCCACCCCCAGCTTGTGCTCCCGCACCGTCAGGGGCAGGGCCGTCATCTGGTGCAGCTTTTTCGGTCCCAGGCCGGCCCGGGTGAGCTCTTGCAAGGTTGCTTTAGGCAGCTCCGCCAAAGCTTCCTGCACCTGGGCCAGGACCAGGGAGAATACCGGCTGGGCGAAGTGGAAGCTGCGGCCCACCGGTCCCTCGTCGGGAGGGAAGCCCACCCCCGCCAGCTCCGCCAGCTCGACTCCCAAGGCGGCGGCCGGCAGCAGCCGCTGTGTCTGCTCGGACCAGCGGAAGACCACCCCCGCGTCCACCGCGCTCACCACGCCCAGGGCCTTTTCCAGGAGGATGGACAAGAGCCGCTCCGGCTCCAGGGTCTCGGCCAGGGCGCTGGACAGGGAGTTCAAGGCGGACAGCTCCCGGTTGCGCGAGCGCAGCTGCGCCGTCTGCTGCACCACCCGCTCCTCCAGCTCCTCCTGGAAGCGGATGGTGTCCCGGCGCTGCCGGAGGGTCTCCTCCACCGGGTCGGCCAGGGTCTGAACGGCGGCGGCGAAGGCCTCGGCTATGCGGCGCAGCGCGGCGTGGTCCAGGACCGGCACGGCGGCGAAGCCGCGCCGGAGCAGGGAGGGCTCCATCCCCGCGTCCGTGGCGGGTCCCTGCGTCTGCGGTGCCCGCGCGCCCTCGGCCAGGACCACGCCGACCACCCGGTCGTTCAGGCGCACCGGGACGGCGCACAGGGCCAGGCCGAAACGGCAGGTGGCCTGCCCGGCCGCGCCCTCGGCCAGGACGGCCTCCACCAAGCGATCCTGCTCCGCGGCGCACTGCCGGACGGCGTCGGGGCTTGCGGGCTGCACTTGGGAGGCGCAGAAGCGGGGCAGGCCCTCGGGGGCCAGCACCGCTGCGGCGGTGGCGTCGAAAAGGCCCAGGCACACCCCGGTGCCGGCGGCCAGGGCGTCCCGCAGTCGGCGCAGGGTTTCCTGCGGGATCAGTTCCGTCAGCGGCGCGGCCACCCGCCACCCCCCTTTCCCTATATGTATCGAATTTAACACACCCGGCGGCCAGGAGCAAATCTTGCCGCCGGCTCTGGGTAATACTTAAGGGGTAGCCGCCGCTGCTCCCATGGGATATTGACAATTTTTGAGCCGCGGGATATTTTGTTCATGATAAGAGACGATGTCAAGAGGCGGCCCGGTGCGGGATGGGGGGTGGTGGCAGGCCGCAAGGAACCGGACAGGGGCAACCTCAGGGGAATCCAACGTAAAGGGGTGGTTTCAAAGAGATGTTCAGCAAAGCATGGCTGGCGGTGGCGGCCGCAGGCGCCCTGGCCTTGGTGGCCGGTTGCGGTCCGTCCAAGGCGCCCGCGCCCAGCGCGGCGCCCAAGGTCTCGGCGGCGGACCAGGCGGGGGCGAAGCTCTATGTGGAGTACGCCTGCGTATGGTGCCACGGGGTGCGCGGCGACGGCAAGGCCACCCTGGCCAACGGCAAGGCCACGGGAGCGCCGCCGCTTTCGGGCACGCCGGCGGACACGGTGAAGCAGTACCTGGGCAAGAGCCTGCCGCCCTCGCAAGGGCATATTCTGTCCATGTCCTCCACCGTGTCGGGGCTCGCGGTCAACGACGGGACCATCAACATGCCCTACTGGTACCCGTTCCTGAGCTCCAAGCAGACGGATGAGCTGGCCACCTACATCGCCGACGGCCTGCCCAAGGTGCCGGGCGTGTCGGGCAAGCCCATGGCGGCCACCACGGGAAAGGAAATCTACGCCTCCTTCGCCTGCGTCAAGTGCCACGGGCAATTCGACGTGGGCGGGGTGGTGAATCCCGGCGCCATCAAGGGTCACGGCGACCACCTGATCCCCACGCTGGGACCCAAGGGCTTGGCCAAAGCCATCGCCAAATGGAACGCGCCCTTCAAGACCAAGGCCGGGAACCCCGGCTACTACAAGTACAACCCCACCATCACCACCGCCAGCGTGACCGGCAAGCAGTTCATCGAGAACAAGCTGCTTTTGGGCTCCATCATCCACGACGGCGTGATCGGCGGGGCGCCGGGGGCCATCTTCATGCCGGCCTGGGGCCAGATGATGACCCCGACCCAGCTCAACACCATCGTCCAGTACCTGAAGACCGGGCAATAACGGCGGACTACCGAGGCGGGGGGGATGACTCCCCGCCTTCCTTATTTGTGGCATACGGCGTGGCGGAGGTTGACAAGGGCGGAGCGCAGGATTATTTTATCCGAAGAGGTTGCGGTGCGCGTTCGGTCCGATCGGGCGGGAGGTGGTGATCGGAGAGCGGCCTCGTTGCTTTCAGCAAAACGCCAAAGGGGTGGTAGACGGAAGATGTACAAGAAGGTGCTCATGGCTGCGGCGGCCGTCGGCCTGGTGGCCTTGGTGGCGGGTTGCGGCCCTGGGAAGACCCCCACGGTGCTCAAGAGCGTCTCCGCGGCGGACCAGGCGGGAGCCCAGCTCTTCGTCGCCTACGGCTGCGTGCATTGCCACGGGGTGCGCGGGCAGGGCGGGGTGACGCCCAACAACGGCGGCACTGCCCCGCCGGCCCTGAAGGGCGTCTCGGCGACCATTGTGAAGCAGTATTTGAGCCGGAGCCTGCCGCCTTCCAGCCACATCATGTCGGTGACCAACGGGCTGGCGGTCAACGACGGGACCCTCAACATGCCCTACTGGTATCCCTTCCTGAGCTCGAAGCAGGTGAATGACCTGGCCACCTACATCTCCGACGGCGAGCCGGTCATCTCCGGTCAGTCGGACCAGCCGCTGCCGGCCAAGACGGGGTCGGAGATCTTCCAGTCCTTCGCCTGCGTCAAATGCCACGGGCCCTACGACTCGGGGCACAACGTGAACCCCGGGGCCATCAAGGGTCACGGCGACCACTTCATCCCGACCCTGGGTACCAAGGGCAAGCGCTTCGCGGCCGCCGTGGCCAGCTGGAACGCCCCCTTCAAGACCCGGGCCAAAAACGGCGGCTACTTCAACTACAACCCCACCATCACCACCGCTGCCGTGACCGGCAAGCAGTTCATCGAGGACAAGCTGCTCTTGGGCTCCATCATCCACGACGGGGTCAAGGGCGGGGCGCCGGGGGCCATCTTCATGCCGGCCTGGGGCCAGCTGATGACCCCGACCCAGCTCCACACCATCATCCAGTACCTGAAGACCGGGAGCTAAACGACGCGGGAAGCGGGGGGAGGGGCAAAGGGCCGCTCCTCCTTTGCTTTGCCCGGATCGACGGCTCAAAGCCAGTTGTCCAGCGGCAGCTGGTTCAGGCCCACCAGAATCAGGAGCGCGCCGGCCGCCAACCGGGTCCAACGGCCCAGGCGGCGGCTTCCCAGCGACCGCGCCCCGGCGGCGCCGCCCCAGGTGCAAAGGTAGCTGAAGCCGGCTCCCGTGGCCGCCACGGCCCAGGGGGGCAGTCCCATCAGACCGGCGCCCACCCCCTGGACCGCGTTGTTCATGGCCAAGGCCTGGCCCAGAAACATGGCCTCCCCCAGGCCGATGCTGCGGGAGCCGTCCCGGTCCGCCGCCCGGGGGTGGCGCATCAGGCCCGCAAGGCCGCCCTCGGAGCCGGGCCCGCCGCGCAGGATCCACACCCCCACGGCCACGATCATGGCCGCTCCCAGGCCGTCCGCCACCGCCGCGGGGAGCAGGTCGGCGACCAGGCGCCCCAGGGAGGCGGCGAGCAGGGTCTCTCCCAAGGCGATCAGGGCGATCAGCAGGTTGGGGCCGGGAGGGATGGCGATGCCCAAGGTGCCGTAGGCCACGCCCACCCCCAGATTGTCCAGGTTGGAGGCCACCCCGATCAGGAGCACCGGCCAAAGCGCCGAGCCCAGGCTGTCCACCGGCATCCCTCCTCGCCAGGTCGCGTCCGAGGCCAGCCTATGTGCCGCGGCCCGGGGCGGTGACGGGAAGGAAAGGCCGGGGTGGGGGCGGAATATATGGGTTTAAAGGCCCAAGACGCGTAGGTATGGGATACGGGGGGTGGAGGTCGTGGGCAGCCGGGAGGAGCACCGGGCCGTGGGTCATCCGGTGCCGCTTGGGGAGTTGGTGCGCACCTTCCTGTGGATCGGCACGGTGGGTTTCGGCGGCGGCTACGCCGTCTTGGATCTGATCCGGACCCAACTGGTGGAGCGGCGCCGGTGGCTGACGTCCCAGCAGTACGACCACGTGGTCTCCCTGGCGGAGATGGCCCCGGGGGCGCTCACGGTGAACGTCCTGGCCGGGGCCGCCTACCGCCTGGGAGGGATCGGGGCCATGCTGGCGGGCACGGGGGCGCTGATCCTGCCCTCCTTCCTGATCATCGTGCTGTGCGCGGGGCTGTACACCGCCTACGCCGGCGCGCCGGTGGTGCAAGGAGCGCTGCACGGCTTGGAGGCGGCGGTGGTGGCCCTGATGCTGGTGGTGGCCTGGGAGCTGTCCCGCGGCATCCGGCCCCAGGCCTTCCAGCTGGGGGTGGGGGCGGTGACCTTCGGCGCCTACCTGTTCTTGAACGTCAATCCGATCTTCTTGCTCCTGGCGGCCGGGGTGGCCGGGGCCTGGCGGGGCGGGGCGCGGCGATGATCTACCTGCGCATCTTCTTCACCTTCCTGCGCATCGGCTTTTTCGGCTTCGGCGGCGGGTACGCCATGGTGCCGCTCTTGCGCACGGCCACCGTGGGCCCCCACGGCTGGCTGACCCCGCCCCAGTTCCTGGCCAGCGTGGCCCTGGGCCAGATCACTCCCGGACCGGTGGCCATCACCGCCACCTTCGTGGGCTTCAAGGCGGCGGGCCTGGCGGGGGCCGTGGTGGCCACCCTGGGGATGTTCCTGCCCTCGGTGCTGGTGATCTACCTGCTCTCCGAGTTCTACCATCGGCACCGGCACAACCGCTACCTGCGGGGCGCCCTGGAGGGGGTGCTGCCGGCGGTGGTGGGGCTGATCGCGGCGGTGGCGGTGGGCATGGGCGACGTGTCCATCAACGGGGTGGTGCCGGCCCTGCTGGCGGCGGTCGTCCTGCTCGGGGCGCTGCGCCTGCGCTCCGGCTACGCCCTTTTGATCCTGGGATCGGCCGCGGCGGGCGCGCTGTTGCTGCGCTAGGGAGGGGGGTGTTCGAGCTGCGGGAGAACGCCTACGACCGGGCCATCCGGCGGGTGGAGGAGCTCTTGTCCGAGATGGGGGAGCAGGTGGGGCGGCTGCCGGGGCAGGCGGTGGCGGCGGCCCGGATCCTGGACCGCCGGGCGGCCAAAGCGGTGGAGGACGCCGACGATTGGGTGGACGACCGGGACTACGCCATCGAGGCGGCGGTGCTGGAGATCATCTCCCTGCAGCAGCCCCGGGGGGAGGACCTGCGTTCCCTGGCGGCCGTCCTGCGCATGAGCCGGGACCTGGAGCGGGTGGCCGACTACGCGGTGGACGTGGCCAGGGCCGTGCCCGCTCTGGCCGCCGCGGGCGGGAGCGTCCTGCCGGAGGAGCTGGAGCGGATGGCGGACCAGGTGGCGCGCATGCTCTTGGAGGACATGGCGGCCTTCCGCGCGCGCGACGTGGCGCGGGCCGGGGAGGTGCCCCGCCTGGACGACGCCGTGGACCAGGAGTTCCGACGCTTGCGCCGCCGGCTCATCGCGGAGATGGGCGCCGATCCGACCGCCGTGGAGGCGGCCAGCACCCATCTGCTCATGGGGCAATACCTGGAGCGCAGCGGGGACCACGCGGTCAACGTGGCGGAGATGGTGGTCTACCGGGAAACGGGGCGCCAGCGTCCCTTCCGGCGTCCCGGCACACCGTGATCTGGCTGCAGTTTCTGGGCGGCCTGGCGCTGTTCATGTACGGGCTGCGCCTTTCCAGCGAGGCCCTGCCCCGCTTCACCGGAGCGGGCATCAAGCGTCTCCTGCCGGCGGTGACCAAGAACCGCCTGTGCGGCGCGGGAGTGGGCTTCGTCCTCACCCTTTTGTCCCAGAGCAGCTCGGCCACCACGGTCATGATGGTGAGCTTCGTCAACGCCGCGGTCATCGATTTGGCCCAGGCCCTCTCCGTGGTGTTGGGGGCGGCGGTGGGCACCACCGTCATCGTGCAGCTCATCGCCTTCCGGGTGACGCGCTACGCCCTGGTACTGGTGGTGGCGGGGGTGCTGGCCCTGGTGGCCGCCCGGCGGCGCCGGAGTCGGGCCGGCGGCCAGGCGCTCACCGGCTTCGGCCTGCTTTTCTACGGCTTGTCCCTGATGGTGGCCACGGCCCACGGCATGGCCGCCTTCCCCGCCGTGGGCGCCGGGCTGGCGGAGCTGAACCGCCAGCCGCTCTTGGCCCTACCCCTGGCCCTGGCGGCCACCGCCCTGGTGCAAAACAGCGCGACCGTTATCGCCCTGGGGATGTCCTTCGCCTTGCATGGTGAACTGGCCCTGGCGCCTTCCCTGGCCCTGGTGTTGGGGGCCAACGTGGGCAGCACCACGGCGGGCCTGGTCTCCAGCCTCTTCGCCTCGCGGGAGGCCAAGCGCCTGGCCCTGTCCTATCTGGTGGCCAAGGCGGGGGGCGCCGCCCTCTTCGCCCTGCTCCTTGGCCCCTACGTCCGGCTGGTGGAGCTTTTGTCCGCCGACCCGGGGCGGCGCATCGCCGATGCCCACACCCTGTTCAACGTGGTCAACCTGTGCTTGTTCCTGCCGCTCATCCGTCCGCTGGCCGGCTGCGTGGCGCACCTGCTCCCCCCGGGGGGCGAGGAGGAGATGGTGCTGCGCTACCTGGACGACCGGCTCCTGGACTCGCCCGAGGTGGCCTTGGACCAAGCCCGCCTGGAGGTGCTGCGCCTGGCGCGCCTGGTGCAGGGGGGCATGGTGGAGCAGCTCTCCGCGCTGGTGCATGCTCCCGGGGGACCGCTGACGGCCCGGCTGCGCCACCGGGAGCAGGTGGTGGACTTCCTGTACCGTTCCTTGAACCGTTTCCTGGCCGACCTGGGACGGGGTGAGCTCACGGAAGAGGAGGCCGCCCGGCAGGTGAACCTGCTCTACGTGTGCCACCACCTGGAGCATGTGGGGGATCAGGCCATCGCCGTGAGCCGCCTGCTGAACAAACTGGGCGACGCCGGGGTCAAGCTGGCCGACGCGGATTGGGACGCCCTGGACGCCATGCACCGGCAGGTGCGGGGCAATCTGGGGGAGGCCATCGCCGCCTTCGCCGAGGAAGACGAGGGGCGCGCCCGTGCGGTGGTGCAGGGCTACCCGGAGGTGCTGCACCTGGAGCGGGACCTGCGCTACCGCTTGTTCGCCCAACTGCAGCAGGAGGGCAAGCTGGACCTGGAGGGGGGGACGGTGCTCCTGGACCTGTTGGCCGCCCTGGTGCAGATCGGCCAGTACGCCGTGAACATTGCCCAGGTGGTGCTGGGGATGATCTAGAAAACCCGCGGCGGCCCGTGGGGCCGGCAGGATCGGTCGGGAACGAGAGGGGACGGTTGGGGAGCGGCCCCCCCCCGCGGCGGGGAATCGGTTGCCGATCCCGCCCCAGGGGGAACGGGGGTGCGGGAAGGGGAAAAGTCGCCAGGCGTCGAACCCGAACTGGAAAGGCAAGGCGGGAAAGATGTGGCCCATGCCCTGCGGCTGGCGCGACCTGCTCCCGGGGATCAGGTCGGGGAACGGGGGCGCGTCTTCCCGGACGAGCCCAGAGGCTGCGAGATTTGCCGGGAGGGACGGCAGTCTCTCCGGTGGGGGGCGCCATTTTGAATACGGGAATTTTAGGCTGGTTGGAGCACAGCTGGCGCCCCCTGTCGGACGAGGAGGAGCGGGAGCTTTCGCGCGAGGGCGTTTCTCCTACCGAGGTCGGCCTGGACGAGGTCCTGGATTTCTGGATGGCGGCCGAAACGCTGTGGGCGGCGTCCGACGACAAGTTGATGCGGATGCTGGCCGGCCAGATGCCCATCGTCATTCCCCAGCGGCTGCTGCGCGGCGGCGGACTGTCCCTGGGGGCGCACATCCTTTCCCGCTGGCCGAAGAAGGCCGTGCGCGAGAAGCTGCTCGAAGGGGTGCGGGTGGTGTGGCGGGATGTCCTGGCCGAGGCCCGAATTCACCCCGAGGCCACCCTGCGGAGGGTGATGGATGAGGTTGGACCTCCGAGAGCCCGCTGGGTGGCCCGCGAGGCCGATGTGAGGGACGTCCTGGAGCAGCTGTGGGACGATGAAGCGCAGCAGCTGCTGACGACCCTCGTCGAGGTCATCGGGGAGCACCTGCGGCGGGTTTACCGTCGGCATGCCCTGGCCAGAATACGGGGAGCGCAGCCGCAGGTGCGCATGGAAAGGCTCAAACGCGAGGTCCGAGGCCTGCGAAAGCAGGCTGAAAGCTCCCGGGACAAACTGGCGCGGGCGACGGAGCACATCCGGGAATTGAAGCGCACGCAGGGCCCCTCCGAGGACGCCCTGACGCGGGAGGCATTGGAAGCCCTGGAGCAGGCGGCGGCGGAGCTGGCCAGGGAGCGGGAGGAGCACGCCGCCGCCTTGGCGGAGCTGGTGCGAGAATATGAGCGGATGCTCGGGGAGGCCAAGGGAACCGGGCAGGAGAAGGAGGAGGCGCCCCGGGAGGACAAGCTCCTGCTGGCGGGAAAGACGGTGGGGGTGCTGGGCGGGGAGACCCGGGAGGCGGCCTACCGCGCCGTGGTGGAGGGCCTGGGCGGGAAGTTCCGCTTCGCCCCCGGGATCGAGAAGTGGCGCCGGGCCGGCTGCCTGGCCGGGTGCGACTTCGTGCTGGTCGTAACCGGGTACGTCAAGCACAAGGCGGTGCAGCGGTTGGAGCGGGAGCTTCCGGCGGGCGTTCCCTTGGTGCTGGTGCCGGGGTCGGGGGTGGCGGCGTTCCGGCGGGCGCTCCTGGAGCGGGGTGTGGGACTCCCGGCGCCGACATCGTCGTAGGCGTGGCGGTGTCGAGGGGAACCTGCTGGGCATGGAACGGCGGGTGAAGATCTGCCCGCCCGTCGGCGGACGGTTGTTGGGGAGATGCGCGGCTGGTTCAGCCTGCCCCGGCAGGGGAAGCGGACCGAACTGTCGAACCAAGGAGCCACCTCACCCCTATTTCTTAACCTGATCTTAACCTACGGCCCTCGCGGGACCGTTAACCTAGACGGGGACGGGACACGATCTTGCGAGCCGCTTCCGGTCCGGGAGGTGCGCGATTGGCTGGAAGATGCCTCAGGGCTGCCCTGGTGGCGGTGCTGCTTGGGACCCTGACGGCCGGCTGTGCCGGTGCCGGCCAGGTGAAGATCCTGGAGACGGGATCGACCCTGCTTTACCCGCTGTTCAATCTGTGGTCGGCGGGATACCGGACCCACCACCCCGCGGTGCAGATCACCACCCAGGGAACGGGCAGCGGCACCGGCATTGCCGAGGCCGCCGCCGGGGTGGCCCAGATCGGCGCCTCCGACGCCTACATGAGCGAGGCCCAGTTGCGCCACTCCCCGGAACTCTTGAACATCCCCCTGGCCATCTCGGCGCAACTGATCAGCTACCACCTCCCGGGGCTGGACGAGCGGCACCTGAAGCTTTCCGGTCCGGTCCTGGCCGGCATCTACACCGGGCGCATCCTACGCTGGGACGATCCGGCCATCCGGGCCCTGAACCCCGGCCTCCCCCTGCCCGACCGGCGGATCATCCCCGTGCACCGCACCGACGGCAGCGGGGACACCTTCATCTTCACCCAGTACCTCTCCTTCAGCGATCCGTCCTGGGACCGCACCGTGCACTACGGAACCACGGTGGGCTGGCCGCGGGTCCCGGGCGGCGTGGGCATGGTGGGGAACCCCGGGGTGGTGCAGGCCCTGCGCCACACCCCCTACGCCATCGGCTACGTGGGCATCAGCTGGCTGGATCAGGTGCGCTCCGCCCACCTGGGGTACGCCGCCCTGGCCAACCGGACGGGAAGCTTCGTGCTGCCGACCCGCTCGGCCATCCTGGCCGGGGCGGGGGCCTTGGCGCCGCGCACGCCGCCGGATGAGCGCCTTTCCCTGGTGCTGGCTCCCGGCGCCTCCTCCTACCCCCTCATCAACTACGAGTACGCCGTGGTGAGCCGCCGCCAAGCCGACCCGGCAGTGGGCCGGACCTTGCGCGACTTCTTGGCCTGGGCGGTGGATCCCCGGGCGGGCTCCGCTCCCGGCTACCTGGACCAGGTCCACTTTTTGCCCCTGCCCGCGGCGGTGCGCCGCCTGACGCTGGCGCAGGTGAACCGGGTGGGGGCGGGGCCGACGTTGTCCGTGCCCTCCCGGGGCTGGCTGGCGGCGGCGGGGGGGTTGGCCCTCCTGGCCGGCCTCTACCTGTTGATCCGCCGCCGGTCCCGCCGTTTCTGGCAGGAGGCGGCCATGCGCTGGGGCAGCGGACTGTTCGCCCTGAGCGTGCCCTTCTTCCTGTTGGCCATGCTGACCGTGCTGCTGGTATCCGCCTGGCCCTCCATCCTGTACAACGGCTGGGGCTTCTTCCACCGCATCCCCTGGGACATGGGCAACCTGTACACGCGGCAGGTGGTGGTCCACCACGGGGTGACCGCGCCGCCGGGCGCCGCCTACGGCATGCTGGTCTTTCTGGTGGGCACCCTGGCCACCTCGGTCCTGGCCCTGGTCCTGGCGGTGCCGGTGGCCTTGGGGGTGGCCGTGTACCTCACCCAGTTCGCGCCCCGCAACCTGACCGGTTTGCTCTCCTCCCTGGTGGAACTCTTGTCGGGCGTCCCCAGCGTGGTTTACGGTCTTTGGGGTTGGACGGTGGTGGTGCCCCTGGTGGGCGGGGTGCTGGGGCCGTGGCTGGCCCGGCTCTTCGCCGGGGTGCCTTTCCTGCGGGGGCCGGTGGGAACGGGGGAGGGCCTGCTCACCGCCGGGCTGGTCCTGGCGGTGATGGTGATCCCCATCATCGCCGCCATCAGCCGGGACGTGCTGGCCCAGGTGCCGGGGGAGCTGAAGGAGCAGGGACGCTCCCTGGGGGTCACCGACTGGGAGCTGATCTGGCACCTGCTCTTGCCCTACGCCCGTCCCGGCATCCTGGGGGCGGTGGTGCTGGGCCTGGGGCGGGCCCTGGGCGAGACCATGGCGGTCCTGATGATCAGCGGCAACGCCCTCAACTACCTGCCCGGCAACCTCTACAGCCCCGTGGGCACCATGGCGGCCACCATTGTGGCCCAGCTGGACAGCGCCATGACCGATCCCACGGGGATGGCGGTGCACGCCTTGGCGGAGCTGGCCCTGGTCCTCTTCGCCATCACCCTTTTGGTCAACGTCCTGGTGCCCCTGGTGATGCGCGGCTTCGCGCCCGCGTTGCGTGAGCGCCGTCTGGTGCCGGATCGCTGAGGAGGAGGTCGCCTTCGCATGCAGCGGACCCGCTGGACGCGGCTTTTTTGGGACCGGTTGGGATGGATCCTGGCCCTGGCGGCCATGGCTTTGAGCCTCATCCCCCTGCTCGACATCCTGGTGCTGGTGGGGTCGCGGGGTATCCGGGCCATGTCTTGGTCGGTGTTCACCCAGGTGACCAGCGGGGTCAGCGGCGGATTGGCCAACGCCATCTGGGGCACACTGCTCATCGTGCTGGTGGCCATGCTCATCGCCGCGCCCCTGGGCATCTTCGGCGGGGTGTACCTGATCGAGTTCTCTCCCTGGCGTCTGGCCGACGCCCTGCGCCGGGGATCCGACATCCTCACCGGCGTGCCCTCCATCGTGTTGGGCTACGTGGGCTACGTGACCATGGTGGTGTGGTGGGGCTGGGGCTTCTCCCTGCTGGCGGCCGGCATCACCCTCACGATGCTCATGCTGCCCTACATCCTGCGCGCCACGGAGTTGGCCCTGGGGAAGGTGCCCTCCGACCTGCGCCAGGCCTCCCTGGCCCTGGGGGCGGGGCGCGCGGCCACCATCTGGCGCATCAGCCTGCGCTCGGCGGCTCCGGGCATCCTCACCGGGATCATCCTGGCCCTGTCCATCGCCATGGGGGAGACGGCGCCCCTTTTGTACACGGCGGGCTGGTCCAACTACCTGCCCACGGCCCACCTCACCCACGCCCCCGTGGGATATCTGACCTACGTGGTCTGGACCTACATCAACGAGCCCTTCGCCTCGGCCCACGCCCTGGCGTATGCGGCGGCCTTCCTGCTCATATTCATGATCTTGGCCTTCAACGTGCTGGCCCGCTGGGGGTTGGAGCGCCTGGATCCCCACGCCCGGGGGGCGCGCCGATGAACGTCGGGGAGGCCGCCCTGCGGGTGGAGGAGCTGAGCATATCCTTCGGATCCCAAAAGGTGCTCTCCGACGTCACCTTCCGGGTGGAGCGGCGCAGCATCACCGCCATCGTGGGACCCTCGGGTCAGGGCAAGTCCACCCTTTTGCGCACCTTCAACCGCATGAACGAGCATTTGCCGGGCTTTCGGATGGCGGGTCGGGTCTTTCTGGACGGGGAGGACATCTACCAGATGCGGGACGTGGTGAGCCTGCGCCGCCGGGTGGGCATGGTGTTCCAGCGGCCCAGCCCCTTCCCCATGTCCGTCTTCGACAATGTGGCCTTCGGCCCGCGGCTGAACGGGGTGCGCGATCCGGTCGCGCTCCACCGCGTGGTGGAGGAGAGCCTGCGCCGCGCCGCCCTGTGGGACGAGGTGGACGGGAAGCTGGCCGACAGCGCCGTCAACCTGTCGGGGGGGCAGCAGCAGCGGCTGTGCATCGCCCGGGCCTTGGCGGTGGAGCCGGAGCTGCTGCTCCTGGACGAACCGGCTTCGGCCCTGGACCCGGCCTCCACCCTGCGCATCGAGGATCTGTGCCAGCGCCTGAAGGAGCGCTACACCCTGGTCATGGTGACCCACAACCTGCAGCAGGCGGCCCGCATCTCCGACCACACCGCGGTGCTGCTGGGGGGGCGGCTGGTGGAATTCGGCGAGACCTCCCAGGTCTTCACCGCACCGCTGGATCCGCGCACCGAGGCCTATCTCACGGGGCGGCGCGACTGAAATTTGTTGCCAACCCTTGCTATTCTCTCGGAAGGAGAGTATCATACCTCTTTGGACGTGGCATCCAGAACCCGGGAGGTGAAGCGGTGTCAACAGCGGCGCGAAAGCTGCAGCGCAAGCGGATCCTTAGGCCCATGACCACCGGGAGGCTGCCGCGGTTGCGGCTCCTGTTGGTGCTTCTCCTGAGCATTCCCCTGCCGGTGGCCGGGCTGTTGATCCTCCGGATGACGGCGCCGCAAGAGGCCGTCAGTTTCGTGTTCTATCTGCATCGCGTCCTGTCGGTCTTCTACCTGCTGGTGGGCAGCTTCATCATCCTGGAGGCGGCGCCGGTTTTCGCCGCCCGCCGCAGGCCGACGGCGCCGGTTGCGGAGCTGCCGCCGGTGACGGTGCTGATCCCGGCCTACCTGCCCAACGAGCAGGACATCATCCTGAACACCCTGCACTACGTGCTCAGCCGGCTGCATGTGCCCCAGGACAAGCTGCAGGTGATCCTGGCCTACAACACGCCGCACAGCCTGCCGGTGGAGGCGGCGCTTAGGCGCCTGGCCGCCGGACGGCCCAACCTCACCGTGCTGCGGGTGCCCGCCAGCCGGAGCAAGGCGGACAACATCAACGCCGCCCTGCCCCTGGTCACCGGCGAGGTGACCCTGCTCCTGGACGCCGACGGTTCTCCCGAGCCCGACTGCTTCCGCAAGGCGTGGCAGGACCTGTCCCGCGGCTACGACGCGGTGCAGGGCAATTGCGTGGTGCGCAACTGGCAGCGCAACCGGATGACCCGCATGGTGGCCGTGGAGTACTCCTACATGTACAACGTGCTGCATGCGGGGCGCTTCCTGCTCTCCGGGCAGGGCATTTTCGGCGGCTCCAACGGCTACTGGCGGACCGCGGTGCTGAAGCAGCTGGGCATGAACGGCGCGGCCATGACCGAGGACATCGACATCTCGGTGCGGGCGGTGCTGGCGGGCTACCGCCTCTACCACGATCCGGACATCGTGGCCACGGAGCTGGCGCCGGTGCGCTTCCGCCATTGGTGGCGCCAACGCACCCGCTGGGCCCAGGGCTGGTTCCAGGTGACCTACCGCTACCAATTGCCCCTGTGGCTGAGCCGGAAGGTGCCGCTCAGCGCCAAGCTGCACTGGACCTACACCCTGCTCATGGGCCAGATCTTTCCCTTGATGTCCATGGTGCTCCTCTCGGTTTTCCCGGCCAGCCTGCTCCTGGGCATCCCGGTGCCCACGGACTGGCTGTCCATCGTTTCCACGGCGGTGATCGTCAGCACCGGCCCCTTGGTGGCCCTGGCCGCCTACCTGCGCGCGCCGGCCGCCCAGCGGGGCCGACTCAGCGCCTGGTACCTGGTGTATGGGCTGTTGTGTTGGCTTTGGGCCATCTTCCAGAACCTCATCGCGCTGTTGGGCATGGCCAACGAGCTCATGGGCTCCCGGGAGTGGTCGGTGACGCCCCGGGGGGTGGGCGCGCAGGTTTCCACCTTTCCGGCCCATCCCAACCGGCCGCGCTTCGAGCAGTCGGAGGCCACCTCCGCCTCCGGTTGAGCTTAACCGATCCTTAACCCGTTCTTAACTCGGGCTTAACCCCCGACGCCTCTAATGAGCAGGGCGACCTTTCGCGTTCAGCGACGGGCCTGGGCACACGCCCGGGTCCGTTTTGCGATCGGCGGGGAGGTGGGCTGTGTGGCGGTGCGGATCCTTTTGGTGGACGACGAGCCGCCCATCCTGGAGCTCGTCAGCTACAACCTGCGGCGGGAGGGCTACGAGGTGCGCACGGCGCGGGACGGGGCCGGGGCCCTGGAGGCCTTTCGGCGGGAGCGCCCGGACCTGGTGATCCTGGACCTGATGCTGCCGGGGCAGGACGGCTATCAGGTCTGCCGTGCCCTGCGGGAGGAGGGCGACGTGCCCATCCTGATGCTCACCGCCCGCAAGGAGGAGGAGGATCGGATCCGGGGTCTGGATCTGGGGGCCGACGACTACGTGACCAAACCCTTTAGTCCCCGGGAGCTGGCGGCCCGGGTGCGGGCCATCCTGCGCCGCAGCGCGGGGAAGGCTCCGGAGGGTGGACGGCTGCGCTGCGGCGACCTGGCCCTGGACCTGGAGCGGCGCACGGTGGAGGTGGCGGGGCGGTCCGTGAACCTCACCTTCACCGAGTTCGAGCTGTTGGCCCTCCTGGCCCGAAGCCCCGGCCGGGTATATACCCGGGAGCTGCTCCTGGAGAAGATCTGGGGCTACGACTACTTCGGGGACATCCGCACCGTGGACGTGCACATCCGGCACCTGCGGGAGAAGATCGAGGCCGACCCCGCCCTTCCCACCTTCATCGAGACCGTGCGGGGGGTGGGCTACCGCTTCCGGGAGGGGGAGCGCCCTTGAGGGCCGGGCGCTGGGCCCTGCCCGGCGTGCTGCTGGCCCTGGCGGCGGCGCTGGCGGCCTGGGCGGCGGGGGCTCCCGCCTG
>JAJZIM010000050.1 GCA_021810565.1 Bacillota bacterium | reverse complement strand
GTTGTGTGAATGGTGCAGGGGCATGCCCCCAGAGGCGCAACGCGACTCCCTGCGGGTTGCCGATCCGAACTGGCGCACCGGAGGATCGGCCCGGAAACGGTCCCCGCGCAGGGGCGGCACGAACGACAGTTGTTGCGGTTTGTCAGGCAAATTGGGCAGCTGTTGACACCACGGTCCGAGTCCGAAGTCACGCTTGGGCAGATGGCGCGGGATCGCTGAGCCGGGAAATTCCGGGGGCGATCCCGGAAATCCCCACTCAATATCCGATGAGCCTGAGGCGGCGGGAGCGCTCAAAATGCGCTTGCGCCCGAGACTCCAGGGTGCTATAATGGCCAGCGCGGCGGGCGTGTAGCTCAGTTGGTAGAGCAGCTGACTCTTAATCAGCGGGCCGAGGGTTCGAAACCTTCCACGCCCACCATTTGCGGCCCCATGGTCTAGAGGCCTAGGACACCACTCTTTCAAGGTGGTAACCCGGGTTCGAATCCCGGTGGGGTCACCAGAAGAAACCGCGCCGTGACTGAGTTTGTGGCACATGGAAATAGGTTGCCACCGCGAAACTGCTCACATTTGATCACGGCGGGTCTACGCGCGGCCCCGAAACACCTCCTCCAGCGCCCTCACGGCGGCCTCCTGCATGTCCGGGAGGACATGGCTGTAGGTGTCCAGGGTCATCTTGATGCTGGTGTGGCCCAGCCGCTCGGCCACCACCTTGGGCGATACCCCGGCCCGGAGCAGGAGCGTGGCGTGGGTATGGCGAAGATCGTGGAACCGGATCACGGGAACCCCGGCCTCACGGCATATAGGGCGCATGTTCTGCCCCAGGCTCTTCTTCCGCATGAAGCCGCCGGTAGGGTTGGGGAACACTAGGTCGTGATCCTCCCATGCCGCTCCCGCCGCGAGCCTCGCCGCCAACTGTCGCTTGCGGTGGGTCCTGAGCACGTCCACGGTGGCGGAGTCCAGGGGTATCTTCCGGCGGCTGCCCCGCGTCTTGGGCTCCTCCAGGCGCGGGGCCTGCTTGCTGGGCCAGGTGAGGCTGTGGCGCACGTAGAGCGCCCGGGCCTCGAAGTTCACGTCCTGCCAGCGCAGTCCGAGGAGTTCTCCCTGGCGCATGCCAGTAGCCAGGGCCAACCTGAATAGGGCGTGGTGGTGGTTGCGCTCGGCGGCGGCTAGGAACCGCGCCGCCTCCTCCTCGGTCCACACCACCAACTCGCGTTGCGTCAACGGCGGGGGCTTCACCCCCGCGCTCGGATCACGGGGGATCAGCCCCCACCCCACCGCTTGGCGCAGCGCCACATGGAGCACCTTGTACACGTCCCGCCGGGTGGCGGGCGCCCACTCCCGGGGCAGCTCCGACAGCGCGTGCTGGATCTCCAGCGGGGTCAGCTTGCCCAGCGGCGTCTTCCCGATGCGCCCCACAAGCCGCCCCACGTTGGCGGCGTAGTTTTCGGCGGTCCTGGCCCTGACGGTGCCGCGCACGGCCTCCAGCCACTTTGCGAGATACCGTTCCGTCGTGGTGTCGGTTGTGGTGTACCCGTTGGCGACCTCCGCCACGGTCCTCGCGACCCATTCCTCGGCCTCCCTCCGGGTCTTGAAGCTCCTGGTCCTCTGCCGTCTCTCACCCCCCTCTCCGCGTGGCAGATCCACGCGGGCCATGTAGCGGTCGCCGCGCTTGGCGATGGAACCTCGCACGGCGCATTCCCCCTTCCTTGCCGGGCAGGGGTCTTGGTTACTTCTTCACCTCCCGGCGCGATTCCTACTCGTCAGCCTCCAAATAGGCCCGAAGGGCGGCCCGGGTCACGCGCACGCCCCCCTGCCGCCCACGGCCCACGCGCTTCGCGGGCAGCTTGCCCCGCCGCACGAGCTCGTAGACCGTGGCGCGGGAGACGCGCAGGACTGCGGCCACCTCTTCAGGCAGCAGCACCTCGGGCATTTGGTCCAGCGTCGGGATTTCCATCGGCAAATCACCTCCTGAAAAAAGAAGCCCCCGGGCCGGTTGGCCGGGGGCCTCAAAATTACAAAATGGACGGAACCAACAAGGGTTGTTGCCCGCGTAAGACGGGTCGGGAGGTCACGCCCGCTTCAGGGCCAGCTTGCACCGGGGGCATGGGTGGAGGGCCTTGGTGTTGACCACGGCGTATACGCGCCCGCAGAGGGGGCAGCGCATTGGATACCGCTTCATGGGGATCACCTCCTCGAAAAGGATGGCCCCGGGCCGGTCTGCCGGGGGCCGTGTCCGTGGAGCCTTGTTACGGGGTTCCAGCGGCGGGGAGGGGTGTGTCCACCCTCCCCCGGACTTTCCGCGCGTTCTGGGCCCCATCTCTCCGCGTAAAACGCGGTTCAGGCGCCTTTCTGAAAGAGGCCAGGCCCCCGCTTCCTCGCGTTGGCCTTGCTTGCTTCCCTCCGGGCTTCGGAAGGGCGTTGTATCTTGACCGAAGCCTTCGGCACGACGAAGCTGTACTCTCCGGGATAGTCGTCGATGGGCTCGGGCCGGAACCCGAAGCCGCACAGCCGCCGTATGAGACCGCCCCGGTCGGTGCAGACCACAGCCTCCCGCACCGCCTCGCTCCACCAGATGTCCACGACGCCGCCGACGCCCAGGCCGGCGGGCGCTTGGATCTTCGCCTTCCGGGTATTGCGCGGCGGGGTGATCCTGACCCACGCCGCCGGCACGGAGTACCACCGCTCCCCGCCGGGGGAGGGCGCGTCCTCGGTGTGCAGCGGCTCGGCTCCGGCGGCCTCCAGCCGGCGGATCAGGGCGCCGTTGGGCGTGCAGACGTGGTAGCCGCCGTCCTCGTGGAGTTCGATCGTGGTTTGCTGCGCCTCGCGGATGCTCTGCTCGTTCACTCGCTTCACCTCCCCTCGCATATCCACAAAGAAAACCCCGGCCACCATCCGGCAGCCGGGGGCTTTTCCACTTGGATCAAGGGGGTCCGTTTCGTGTCTTCGGCGGCGGGATGGGGGAATACGCGCCTCGGGGGTTTCCGCTCGTCCTAGGCTTCATCATCCCTGTGGAGAAGCGTTTTCCCGACATTCTGGGGGATGCCCAAGCCGGCCATTCACCTCGCCTCCTCCCGCAAGGCCCGGGCGGCCCGTATCAACCCCTGGAGCCTGTCCGCCGTGGCCTTGGGCATCTTGGCCTTGCCCGCCAGCATCCTGGCCAGGGCCTTGGGGTCCAGCCCGGCAAGCCTGGCGGCGTGGTCGGGGGCCAGGTCAGCGGCGGCCAGCCCCCGGACGATGGCGGCCATGGCCTGGGGAGGGGCCACGTCCACCGTGGGCTTAGGCTTGGCGGTTCTGACCGTCTTGCGCTTGGGAGCGGCGGTCTTCGGCGCCGTAGCCTTCGCGGCCTTGGCCTTCGCGGCCTTGGCCTTGGCGGTCTTCGGAGCGGCCTTGGCCTTGGAAGTCTTGCGCCGCCGCTTGGCCTCGCCACGCCGCTTCGGCGCGGCCTCGCCCACGCGGATCGTCGGGGGCTTCTCCGGCTGGCGGATCTCCTCCAACTCCGCCAGGGGGAGCGTGGTCTGCGCCATGCCGGGGGGCGGGGATGGCGGCTCGGCCTTCCGCACGAACAGCCCCTTGGCCGCCCGGCTCCTGGCGGCGGCCTCCTGGTCGGCGGCCCCCGTGATCGCCGGCAGTCGGCAGCGCAGGACCTTCTCCAGATCCCGGCGCACCGCGCCGTCCATGCCCGAGGCCGGCCAGGGGCCCTCTATGAGCGCCAGGAGGTAAGGGACGGTGTACATGGCCGCTATGGCCAATACGTCCAAAGCCTCGTCCCATGGATAGTCGGGCCACCTCCCGCCCACGGCCTCCCGGAGCGCTTGTCCGAATGCCCGCTGCTCTTCCCCCATAGGTACGGGAGCGGGAGGGGCGGGGGACCATCCATCCAGGCAATAACTTGCGTCCATATGGATCACCTCCCGCTAATCAAGAGATCAGAGAATTCCTCGCTGTCGTCCTCCGCCGCCCATAGCGCCCGGAAGCCGAGCCTGTGACACAGCCGTGTTCCGTCCGGGGGTGTCGCCAGGGCGGTTATCCGCTGGTAGCTACCCAGGAGCCGCATGGTGTGCAGCAGCAGCATGGCAGCTGCCTGGGTATCGGTGGCGGCCAGTGCCAGCACGTGGGCGCAGGAGCTTGCAGGGTCGATGTCGGCGGCGGCTATGTCCCGCTCACGCAGCCGCCGGGCACCCATGGCATCCACAACCTCCACCCGCAACGGTAGGTAGTGGAGCACTCCCGCGATACCCCCATCCCGGCACAATACCCGATAGCCTGCGGGGTAGGCGGCGTACCACCCCCGCACTTTGGCCGCGGACACCAGGCCGTGCAGTATGCGGGAGTGGATCAGCCGTTGGCCTGCGGAAATGTCGGCAGGGGCAGCCTCCATGAAGCCGTTGGCCCCCAATCCCTCGGCCACCACGTCGGCCACCGAAGCCGTCAGCTCCCGCCGGTCAACCCTGGCCTCCCGCTGGCGGTACATATCCGTGTCAGCCCGGCCTATGGCAGCCTCCAGGGCTTCGCCGGGAGCAGCCATGGCGCAGCCCACGGTGGCCGCCGCCCCGGTCGTCTTGAGTGCGGCGGCTACGGCGCGGCTGACCGTGCCGGGATCAGCACCAGGGCAGACCACGACGAACTCGTCGCCGCCCCAGCGCAGCGCCAGATCAGATGCGCGGACTGCGGCGCGGAGGGCATGGGCGGCGCGGTTGATCAGGGCATCCCCGGCGGCATGGCCCTCCCGGTCGTTCACGTTCTTCAGACCTTCCAAGTCCAGGAACAGGACCGCTCCTCCGTGGGGTAGGGACGCCGGCAGCGCCTCTCTGCTGGGCAGCCCGGTCAAAGGGTCCGTGGCCATCGGGATCACCTCCTGAAAAAGAGGAGCCCCGGCCAAATTGGCCAGGGCCATAGAGGGGGGCCCTAAATGTGGTTAACGCAGCAACCTCCAGTGCAATCGCCAGTACGCCGCCCGGAGCGGCCCCGGCAGCCTGGCCGCCAGGGGCGGCCCGTGGCGGTCCAGGGCGCGGAGGCAGCGGGCGCGGATCAGGCCCAGCCGCCCGCGTATGCGGGCCTCCGTCTTCCACCACCACAGTCCCACGGTCGTTACACCTCCTCTTTGAGCGGGGTGGCGCCGTGCTCAGCGCCCCAGGTGGTGGTCAGCCAATGCCTGACCTGGAGCACGGCCACCACCAGGCCATCCACGGGACACCCTGGCCAGCGGCGGCGCATCTCGTGGGCATGGGCCTCCATACCATCGAGCACGATCCACAGGGCCTCGAAGTCGTTGCGGTTCATGCCATCAGCCTCCTTGATTTTGCTGGCATCCAGCGTCCAGCACCGCCGGCGGCGCAGGTCAGCGCGGCCAGGGCGGTGGCGGAATGGTTTCCAGGTTCGAGTGTGCATGGGCATCGGTCACGCCCCCTCCGGAAAGTTCAGCCAGGCGAATTCACCGAAGAACCGCTTGGCGGCTTCGTCGTATGCGCGGGCGGCGGCCTCCTCCGTGGGGAAGCAGCCGAGATAGATGAGTTTGCCGCCGCTCCTAAGCCGCGCTCGCCAGGGGGGGGGGCGGCTGCGCCACTCCACGCCCTTGAAGCAGGAACGGTAGCCACCCCGCCGCTTGGGGGCGTAGGCGGCATTCTGCGACCGGGTGGCCAGCCGCAAGTGTGCGGGATTGAAGCATAGGCGATTCCGGCAGATGTGATCCAACTCTAGCCCGGCGGGGATGGGGCCGTTGACAGCTTCCCAGGCGAGAATGTGGACATGCCGCACCTTGCCGCTGGCCCACAGATACCCGTACCCGCTCCCGGTTACGGCCCCCCGCCATTCGATACACCCCTGCCACCCGGCCCGCGCCAGCCGCAGGCCCTCCTCGAACTCCCGGCGGCGGGCGCCCCACATTGTCCGTTTCCGTGTCATGTCTACACCTCCCTACAACGAAGCCCGCCCAGCAGCCGTATCTGTCGCTCCCCGGCCTCCAGCACCCAGGCGCCATCCTTGCGGCGGGCCAGGCGGCCATAGACCTCCTCCGGGCCTATGGGCAGATACACGCGCAGAAGCACACCCTTGGCCAGCAGCCTTCCGTTTAGGCAGGGCTGCGTACCCAGGAAGACCAGTCGGTCGTCCATTGCGCCGCAGAAGTCGTGCGGCGTACGCCATACGCAGGGCGTGGCGACATGGCATGGGCCGTGGTGTCGGCAGCGTGTCGTCATGCGATCACCTCCTCAGTCCAGGTAGTCCGGCGGCGGGGCCAGCCACCCCGCGACGAAGCCCGCCAGACCGGCGGCCAGGCCCTGCAGCAGCAGCGTCCTGGGGGGCAGCGGCGGGTGTGGGTCCATGATCACCAGGAGCACGGCGAGGTAGCCCGCCGCGAACAGCGCGGCCGAAACCCATCGGGGCAGCGGATACCATCGGCGCATGGGATCACCTCCTAAAAATAGGGCCGGGAGCGCGATGCCCCCGGCCCTTCGGCCCAGGTGCTACAGGCTGATGTGATAGGCTCCGTTCGCGAAGGTCAGGGTGCCGTAGTCCCATTGTGCCAGCTCCTGGCCAACGGTCGCCATCGGCTGCCAGTAGTCTGCCGGCAGGCCCTGGGTGGCGGTTCCTCCGGACTCCAGCTCCACCAGGTCCACGGCGATGGGATTGCTGCCGCGCACGTAGCCCTTGCACAAGTCCTGCGCATTGCAGGCAAACCCGACGTTGCCGATCTCCTTGCCGGACACGTAGACGGGCGCGATCAGCAGCCGGGTATAGCCGGTGTTGCGGAACGCGGCGGGTATCGGCCCCACGACGGAGGCCGGGGAGGCCGCCAGGGCGGTGCCCGCCAGGGCCAGCAGGGACAGGGCCGCGATCAGGGACGCGATCTTGGACTTCGACACGGGATCATCTCCTCTCGATAATCGGTCGGTCGGAGCAACGGGGGCCGTCGACATCACCTCCTCACAACTTCACCGGCCCGCTCCTGGGGCCGTCGCCTCGCACCAGGGACACCTCCACCACACACCGTCCGAACACGGCCATCTCCCCCGGTCGGGGATAGCAGGCCCACGCGGGGGGCTCGCCGACAGACTGGCGCAGATACCACACCACCGCCGCTCCCGGCGGCGCGTCGGCCCGGAGCAGCGTGGCCCACGTGCCTGGGGCGGGGCCGGGCACCCTGCCGACCACGCGCACCGTCAGGCCGGGGGTCAGCGTCTTGACCTCAGGGCCGGGTAGGGAGGGCATGGCCGCCCGCCCGGTCGGGAGCACCCAGGTCGGCCTACCCATGATCCCGCCCCCACAGCGCCGACAGCACCTGTAGCACCTCGGCACCGCCCAAACCCCTCTCCCGCCACCACCACAGCCACTGGGTGCTAGTGGCCTCCATGACGCGCCCCACCACGGCGTGCCTCGGGTCGGCGGGGGGCAAGAGGCCGCGCAGATGCCCCAGCGCACGCGCAGCGGGCAGCGCCAGGGCTAGGTGGTCGGCCAGCATATGCCGCACCAGGTGAGGGTGGGGCGGGCGGGCATCCTCGGTCGCCGCCTCGATCAGCGCCGCCACGGCGGGCCATGCATCGGGCGTGGTCTCAATATCATGGTCCGGCAGCTCCGCCCACAGCGCCGCCCGTTTGCGGGCTAGGAACGCCAGGTCGTCCATCCGGCCGGCCAGACGCGCGGCCTTGTTGCCCATCAGCTCCACCCCCAAAGGCTGGCCAGGACCTCCGCCGCCATAGGATCACCCTCCACCGCCCGGACGGACCAGGCCGATCCCACCGCCTCCCGCCAGCCCCAGATCACGGCGGCTTCGTCGGTGGGCGACATTTCATCAAACCAGCGCATCCACTCGCAGCACCGGCGCAGCGCCCCCGCCGCCGCCGGGGACAGGTACTCCCAGTCAGGGTCGAGGTAGCCACCGGGGCAAGGGGACGACGGGAGCGCGTCCTGAAACGCCATCTGGGCGACCTTGCGGACATCGGCGGGGGTGGCGCCCTCCGGCTGGGGCATGGCCGCCACGGCGGCCCACACTACGGCGCGTTCTATGGGCGCCCCCATACCGCGGCCTATGGTCTGCTCCACTTCCTCCAGCGTCATCGCGTCCCACCTCCTTGTTCCACGCCCACGGTAATCGGGTCACTCTCCATGCCGGTCTCCTCATCGCGGACACGTACTTCAGCGGGGCCGTAGACCGCGCAGTAGTCGCCGCGCAGCATCGTCCAGGGGGCCTCCGCGCCCGGCAGTCCGAGCGTGAGCCACACGGCGCCGCCGGTCAGTCCCTCGGCGCGGAGCAGCGCGGCCTTGCGCTTCGGGTTGTGGCAGGGGCCGGACACCGCCCCCACCACGACCACTCGGGGCGCGGGTTGGACCTCCGGGGGCGGGGTCTGGGGCTTGCGGGGCGGTCGGGAGCCGAACTGGATCACCTTGTCACTCATTACCAACACCTCCTAGTAGTCATTGGGGGGGCCATCCTGATCCCGGCGGGATGGCCACCAGGAGCAGTTGGAGCATCGCGGCCACGGCGCAGAGTACGGCCAGCACCAGCCACGCCGCATGCAGCGGCTGGACGTGGATCAGCGCGGCCATACCCGCCGCGCCAAGGCCCCCCAGCAGGGGTAGGTACACGGACGGGGGAGCGTCGTTCTGGGGCATGGCGGATCACCTCCTCAAAAGAAAAGCCCCCAGCCCTTGCGGGCCGGGGGCGGTTGGTTAGCTGGAGCCGCTTCCCGGCTTCACCAGCGGGGTGGCCGTCGCGCCCGGATGGTACTGCTGGATCTGGTTCGTCTGCTCCTTGTTCGCGTGGTTGACAGCCTTCAGCATGCCCCCACCCAAGGCGATAGCCGCCGTCAGGAGTAGCGCGAAGAGGATTATTTTGAAAGGAGCATCGGCCATCCATCCGCCTCTGCGCATATGTGCGCCTCCTCTCAGCCGAGCGAATTGGTCAGCGTCAGGATGTTGCTGATTGGCGAACACCCCGACGCACTCTGGACACATGCGTCCAGCAGCCACGTACCCGGCGGGCTGGCGGGCAGCGTCACGCTGGCCGTCAGCGGCCCTGTCGGCGTGACTGTCGCGCCAGTGTCGGCGGGGGTGATCTGCCAGACGATGCTGTCACCCGCAGGCAACGCGGTTACGGGCTGGCCGTCCACGTTCCGCAAGGCCGCCGTGAACGTGGCGGTCAACTGGATCGGCTGCCCTGGCACGATGGGTGCGCCGCCGCTGATGGACAGGCTGGCCGGGGGCAGCGGGGCCGGGGCCGCCGTGTCCGCCGGGGGGATGGGCGACAGCGGGGCGCTGGACAGGAACACCACGGAGCCGCCGCCGCAGTTGGCCTGCGGGCAGGTCGCGCCGCCGGTGGTGGTGGTGACGTCCGCGATCTCGTACCGCGGGGTGTCGCTGCCGGTCAGGTACTCCACGGGAGACGTGGCCACGTAGCCCGGCGCGGATGCGCTCAGGTAGAGGTAGTGGATGCTGGCGGCGCCTAAGCCGAACCCGGCGCCCGCCGTACCGTCCACGTAGGGCGCGGGGTTGGCCGCCGTGCCCACGTTGGCGCCCAGGAGGTCGGCCAGGATCTGCGCCGCCTGCGCACGGTCGATGGGCTGGGACCAGGAGCGGTCGGTCAGCCCGGCCAGGAGGCCGGACTGTTCGGCCACGGCTGGCACTTGGCCCCACGACACCCCCGTCATGCCCGCGCCCACCAGAGAGGCTAAGGGGGAGTTCCCACCCACGTTGAGAGCCGCCGCCCGAATCAGCTCCTGCTCCGCCACGGTAAGGGCCTCTTGCAGGGTCACTCCCTGGTCGGGACGGAACGTGCCATCCGGGAACCCATGCACCAGGCCATCCTTCGCAGCCAGGTACACCGCCGGGACGTACCAGGCGGAGCCACTTGGAGGCACGTCGGTGAACGCCGGGCATAGCGCACCGCCGCTCCCCACGGTGCCGGGATAGCAGCCGTAGCCGCCGGGGGGTGTGGTCGTCTTGTGCACCAGATATGCGGCCTCGGCGGCCACGTTATTGGGTTGAAAGATAACCGTGCCCAGGGCCATGACCGCGAACTGGGCGCGGGTCAGCGGGCTGTTGGGCTGAAAGGTGCCACCGGGAAACCCGCGCACCACCCCCAGGGCCGTGAGTTCGTAGATGGCCAGGGCGTGGGGCGTGATGCCTGGGGCCACGTCACTATAGGGCTTGGTGACGGGCTGCCCGGCGGTGGCCCCCGCCGTCGCTGAGGGGGCCAGCAGCGCCAAGGCAGCCAGTAGGGACAGGGTCTTGGTCTTCATGGGATCATCTCCTTTCGCGTCACGATTTTGGACACGGGATCACGGTGCCGCTGTAGGTGTGCCACCCGCCCGGCGGGCAGGCCGGCGGGTGCGTGACCTTGGCGGCCTGCGCCTCGTGCTGGAGGATGCGGGCGTAGGCCGCGCCGCGCTGGACTGGGTGTGCCACCGGCTTGGTGGCGGGCGGCGCACCACACGCGGCCAGTGCCAGGGACAGGGCCAGAGACAGCGGTAGGACGAGCCTGGGCATGGGCTTCACACCTCCTCTCACAAAAAAGGAGCCCCGGCCTAATGCCGGGGCTCCGTGGGGCCGAGGGTTAGTCGTTTAGGGGGATGGTGGGGTCGGGCGTGACCGTGGCCACCACCAGGGCGCCTGAGCGCCCGTGGTGCAGCAGCGCCTCGTTCAAATGGTGAAGCAGGAACATTACCACCGGATCGCGGCGCAGGGGGTCGGCCCCGGCGGGGTCCAAAGGATGCACCCGCAAGCCGGGGGTGTTCATCTCGGTCAGCACCGGAGCCATGATGTGGGCGATCTCCGCAGCGACCTCCTCGGGGGTCTTGGGGATCTTGTCGTCGTCGGCCATTACGTCACCTCCTCCCCGCCACGGCGGATGCGGCCCAGCGGCCCGTCAACCACCCCAGGGCGGGCACGCCGCCGCCTAGGAGGAGCACCGGGGCCGCTACACACAGCTTGCCCCCCATGGCGGCGTCGTGCCATGCTGTGGTGGGCCGCCCGGCGAACTGGGCATCCAGCATGACACGGCCCTCGGCCTTGGCCATCGCGAACCACGCCCACGCCGCGCCCGCCAGGTCCTCTGAGACCAAACCCAGGACGCCGGCGGTCACGGCATGATGGATGATGAACCACACAGGCCAGCCCATCACCGCCAAACCCACGGCCACACCGGCCACCGGGGGCAGCCAGCCCGGCACGGCCCATGCGTGGCCGTGAGCATCCCTGGGGGCGTCGGGGTGTTTCCGCCCGGCAGCCAGGGCCACCAGGTCAACAGCGGCCAGGATCGCCCCCACCGGGAAGAACATCAGCAGCGCCACGACCACCGCCCACCAAGGGATGGGGGGGCCGGGCTTGCGGGGCGCGGCCTGGGCGGGATCATCCACCCCCCCACGGGTGTACACCCGCCGTCCGCAGTGGGGGCACACCGGGGGCGGCGGCATGGCCACCCACCCGCCACAGAACGGGCATTGCGCCGTCGGTGGCGGCGGGGGTGGGGGCGGGGGCGGCTCCTCCGCAGTCGTGGAGCAGGAGCGGCCCAGGAGCGCGTCGCGGGCCTCGCCCAACAGCACGGACATCTCGCCGGCCATGCGGCGGGCCTCCTCGTCGCCGCCGTGCTTGTCCGGGTGCCACGTGCGCATGCCGCGCCGGTACGCGGCCTGGACGTCCGCCGGGGGCGCGTCCTCGGACACGCCCAACAAGCGGGCGGCCTCGCCTCTGATCACGGGATCACCTCCTCTGCGGGTCCCACTGGTCGCGCGATCCAAACTGTTCCCAACGGGAACATGGCGGGTCCCGGAACGGGCAGCGGGAGACGAGCACGCGCCGCCGCTCGGGTGGCACGGGGCAGTAGGGTACGCACTGATGCGCGTCGGGGCAGCCCTCCCGGCGGTTGCGGTGGCAGTCGTAGCACCAGCACGTGCGGTCGGGGCAGGGCCAGCCGGGGCGGCGCCCGAAAGCTATGATCTCGTGGGCCAATGCTCCACCTCCTCACTACCCGTCATCACCGGCCCAGCGCCCCTCCAGGGCCGCCAGGCGGGGATCGTCGGGTTCCTGGGCGGCCTCCTCAGCGGGCTTCGCGGGAGCCGCCAGGCCGCCCCGCTCCAGGGCGGCGGCCATCCGCTCCAGCGCGACGGCCATGCGGCCCAGCGCCTCGGGATCACCGCCGCCACCGATCAGCCCCCGCTGCGCCAAGGCCACCAGCTCCCACCCCCGGAGGGCAGGGGATATCTTGGCCAGATGCTCGAACAGCGGAGACCGGGGCGGGATGCGGATGCGCAACTGCATGCTGGCCAGATCGGGCTTGCGGGGCATGGCTAGCTCACCGCCCGACGCAGCGCCCGTTCAGCCGCAAGGCGGTAGCCCAGGGCGTTCGCGTAAGGTAGATCCCCGGCAGGGCAGCGCACCCGCTCACCGGGCAAGCCGGCCAGGCGGGAACCCAGCAGCACCGCGCCGCCGCCCACCAGGGCCAGGGCGCTCACGCTGTCCAGGGGCTCGCGGAGCAAGGAGCGCAGTCCGTCGGACACCCGCCCGGCCAGCACGTCCAGGTGCGGAGCGGCCATGCGGGGGCCGCCATAGGTCTTGCCGCGATAGACGGCCTCCCGGGCCAGGGCCTCCCGCGCCAAGCTGGGCGGCGGGACGAACCCCGCCTGGGCAGCTATCTCCTGTGCCAGCCCGGCGGCGGCGTCGCCCACGCCCAGGGCCAAACTACCGCTCAACTCCGGGATGGGCTCCAGGGTACGGGCATGGAGCGCCAGGACGTCCGTGGTGCGGCTGCCCACGTCCACGACCAGCACCAGGCCGCTCCGAGCGTGGAGCGCCCCCGTGGCCACCAAGTGCAGCGCCGCGCCGACACCTTGGGGCCGTAGGACGACCTTGCGGATCGTCACCCGGCGAACGTCCTTGCCCTGGCCGATGACCAGGGTGCGCCCACGCAGGGCCTCCCTGGCGGCGGGGGCCTCCTGATCATAACGGCCCAACGGCAGCCCGCCTCCCAAGGCCACCTCCGCGCCGTCGGGGAGCCTGGCGATGGACAGCGCGGCAGCCAGCAGCGGCAGCGTCGCGGGATCGGCCAGGCGCCCGTCGGCCTGGGGCTCCCGCACCCCGGGCAGCCCGTCGGCGGCCTCGCCGACCGCGAACGGCTCCCCACCATCCAGGGCGAGAACCCTGGCCGTGGCGCCTATGCCCCACGCGGTTGCCCGGTGCGGAGCCCAGCGGCTGGGGAAGCTATGCCGCCGACCGTCGGGGCCGACCACCTTGACATCGCCATAGCCGACATCGACACCTACCGGGACAAGATCATGGGCCATTATAATTCGCCCCTTTCGTGGAATGGCACGATTTCGTGCCTACTTCAGCAGTATAGCACAGGCTCGGGGGCAGCGTCAAGATCACGGCGCGGGTTTGTGCCGACTACCTCGCGGAACGTGACTGCGCCAGGGAGTAGACCGCACCATATACCTTACTCGCCAGGAACCCGATGCCCCACGGCACCACCATGCCCGTGGTCAAGGCGGCGTTGGCCGCCGCGCCGAACCCCCGCCGGGGGATCACCTCGGGGATGTAGGATGCCAATCGATCCAGGCCGGGGGCCAACCGGGGCATGGTCTCGCGGTGGTGAAGCCTGGGATCGACTTGGGGATGGGCCACTCCCGCCCGCTCCCGTGCAGTATAACTAGCCCAGGAATAACCCACCAGGGCCTCCAAGGCCAGGATGGGCAGCCCAACCCACGGGTCCAGGGCCAGGAGCAGCAGCGGTATGCCCGGCGTGGCCAGAGCCGCCGCCAGGGCCAGCCCAGCCGCCGCACCGCCCACCGCATGGGTGTAGCCGGTCATGACCTACTCCTCCCCGGCCCCGGCCCCGCCGGGCGGGGCACCGTACAGCAGCCAGCCCTTGCGCTTGATGGTTGGGGGCGGGTTCTTGCGCGGACGGCCAGGTGGCTTGGGCTTGCGGCGGCCGGCCCCCCTGGGGGAGACCAGGGGAGATCCGACCGGCTCATGGCATAGACCGTGGGCGGGGCGGTGCGGGAACGGGTACGCGGAGCAGCGGCAGACCAGCTTCGACATTAGGATCAGCCTCCTTTGGATGGCAAACAAGGAAATGGGAACGGGTGGGATTAAGGTGGGATTAGCGGGTGCGCCGGGGGTGGGATTAAGGTGGGATTAGCGGGTGCGCCGGGGCGAAAACCCCCCGTGCGGCATCCCACCGCCCCTATTTTCCTCGCCGCCTGGCGCGCCTCGCCCTGCGAATTGGAAATTTGCCCGCCAGCAGAGCCCTAACGCCCTTGGCCTGGGCTTCCGCCCCCGGCAGCCGGAGCACCCCCGGCGCGGTCTGCGTGGGGGGCATGGCGCCGGGCAGTTCCGCCAGACGCTTGGCCAGGGCGCGGGCCGCGGCGATGTCCGCGTGCAGCCATTTTTGCAGCAGCCGCGAGGAGTACAGCCCCCCGTGCTCCAGCGCGGCGTCCACGGCGGCGGCGAACATCGGATCGCTGGCCACGGCGGGCAGCCACTCCGGCGGCTCCCCGGTCACCGCAGACAGCGCCGCCAGGATGTCGGCGGCGGCGAACCCCGACCGGCCCTCCGCCGGCCGCAGCACCGCCCCGCCCAGCGCGCCCACCACGGCGGCCAGGGCGTCACCGCGAGAATCCCGCCCCGCCAAGGCCACAAGGCCCATGCCACGGGCGTACAGCCGTCCCAGCGGCATGTATTCCGCGGCATCGGCGCCGGAGTAGACCACCGCTGCTTCGGGCCGCTCCTGTGCGGCCAGTTTTATTGCGGCCCGCACGGTGTTGGGGACCACCACATCATGGCCGGCGGAACGAATAGCGGCCTGGATTCCCGGCCCCGCCAGAACCAGGACCTTCACGTCAACCACCTCCTCAAAAAAGAAGCCCCCGGCGCTAGGCCGGGGGGAGGTCGTCGGGATCGTAGTCGTCAGGCTCGGGATCGGGGCCAGGCTCGGAGCCGGGCTCCTCCCCGAACAGCGGGCCGGGGTCGGGGTCGTGCTCCCGACACCACTGGACCACGGCGGCTATGTCCTCCTCCGAGGCGAACCCGGACTGCACCCGGACGGGGGCGGCGCCGTTGAATTTCCACAGCGCGTCACCCCGCCCGGCCAGCAACTCGGCCCCCGGCTCATCCAGCGCCACCCCCGATTCCGCCGTGGTGGTGACCCGGAGCGCCATGCGGGTGGGGAGGTTGCCACGCAGGAGGGATGGGATGGCTTCGATTGTCGGCTTCTGCGTCGTGATCACGAGGCTGACTCCGGCGGCGCGGGCCTTCTGGGCCAGGGACGTGATACAGGCATCCAACTCGGCCAGCGCCTCCCGGCCACCGGTGGCCTGGACACCCAGGCGCAGGTCGTAGGTTTCGTCGGCCACCGCGACAATCCTGGGCCATGGGGCCTCGGGGTGGCGGCTGTTGTGGGAGCCTATGTCCCTGGCCCCCTCAGTGCGTAGTACCCCGTACCGCCGCTCCATTTCGGCCCGCAGCATGGACAGGAGCGCCATGGCCCCATCCGGCGCCGTGGCTATCGGGGCCAGCAGGTGGGGCAGGCCGGAGTACATGGCCAGTTCGACCTGTTTGGGATCGACCAAGGCCAGACGCAGTTCTTGCGGCGTGTACCGCATCAGCAGCCCGAGCAGGACGGTGTGCAGCCACACGCTCTTGCCTCCCCCGGTCGTTCCGGCGCACAGCACATGTGGCGCGGCGGCCAGGTCGGCCAGCAGCGGCTGCCCCGCCGCGTCGGCCCCCACGGGGATCACCAGGTCGGCACCTCGGGGAGCGGGCGCGGCCAGCAGGGAGCGCAGTGCCACCACGTCGCGCCGGGAGCGGACCACCTCCGCGCTCAAGCCGGACTGCAGGAACCTAAGTCCCTGGAGCGCGCCGCCGGAGGCGGCCACTAGGTCCCCCGCGCGACCCGTGATGCGGGAAGCCGGAGTACCGGCGGGATAGCGCAGGGCCAGCCGGATCACGGTCGGACCCACCCCGGCCACGGTCACGGTCACGGTCACGCCAGGAACAAACGACGATATGGCCGCCTGGAGCGCCTGGGCCGCGCGCTGGCCCTCGGCAGCGCCTCCACGCCCCGGACGGGGCGCGGCCAACAGCGCCAGGGGCGGCCCGCCAGGGCGCAGCGCCTCGGGCTCGGGGACGGGCTCCGGCTCTTCGGGTGCGACGGCAGGGGCCGCCACGTCGCGCACCCTCACCACTAGGTAATGGCTCTTGGTAGTTACCTCCAATTTAGCGCGGAGGCTGCTCAAATCCGGCTGATCCACCAGCTCCCGCAGGTTCTTTTCGTCGAAAATTAGTTTCTCCCATCGATCATGAATTTGGGCAGTATCGGAATCGTGCACTACGTCGGATATGTGTGGATATATGGGCAGCAGGTGCATCTCCCAGAGCACGTCGTCGTGCGGGCGGATGTGCTTTTTCTGAAAGCCGCGAAATAGCGCTACTTTAGTTTGAACGGTGTAAGTGATGGTCTTGGTGCCTTTGCCGTTCGCTGCGGGAACCGTGCGGTGCTTTTGCTCGGTGTACGTTTTTACGAGCTTACCGCCGTGCATCTGCATCCATTGCGGGGCCTCCCGCACAAACGTGGCGATATACCGCAGGGCCGTGCGGGCGGCGGCCTTGCGCCGCCGGGCCTCAGCCCGCCTGGCGAGGTAGGCCGTGGCCCACGCCTGAACCCTGGACACCCACGCATCCTCGGCCTCGGCGGCAGCTCCCCGGCGCAGGGCCAGGGCGAGACGACGCGCCAGGATGTGCCACGCGCCCCAGGGCAGGGCGGACACCACGGCCAGGGCCTCGGTGGAGATCACCGCCGGGAGCGCGGTCTCCGAGCGGGGGGCGTGGGGGCGCTCCGGGCCTGGGCCGCCGGGCGCGCGGGGAATGGCCATAGGCACCGGCCCGCCCGTGACCGTGGGCCGCGCCGCCTCCCCTGTAGGGCGGGGGGCGAGGCTCACCGGCGCGGACGGGCGCCGGAATAGACGGCGCAGCGGAGAACGCCAGTAGGCGGCCCGTTCTTGTGACCACAACCCCCAGAAGAACTCCTGGCCAGCCAAATCCGCCGCCCACTTGCACCAGCGGAAGGCGTATGGATCACCCCCCTGGTCGGGATGGTGGCGCAGCATGGCTTGCCGGGCGGCGGCGTGGACCGCCTCGCGGGGCGTGTACGGGGGCAGCCCTAACAGGATATACACGTCCTGGTCGGGACGGTAATACTGGTATACCTTCGCCATCGAGATCACCTCCACAAAAAAGCCCCCGCCCTGTGGACGGAGGCTTGCGGGGCGTGGTATGCTAGATGCTAGACTAAATGGTATACCCCGTCAGCGCACGGAAAATGAGGCGCTGCAGCCGGGTGGACGGGTGGTAGGAGCCCGTCAGCACGCGTAGGGTCAGGCCCCGCACCGGCGGCAGCCGGCGCAACAAAGTGTGCACGCGGTACACGTGGATCACCTCCCTCCGGGGCCGCCCACGGCAATGGGCGGCCTACTTATTGGGGCGCACCGCACCCCACAGGCGACACGAGCCCCGCATGGGGCACACGGGGCAGCGGCCCTGGCCGCTAAGCAAAAAGCTGACGCACAGGGTGCAGCGGTCCTCCTGGGACATGGCGGATCACCTCCTGATGGTGGAATGGGCGCCGGGGGCTTGGCCCGGCATAGACCGGGATCACCTCCTTACGGCAGCGCCGACCGGATTTGCGCCTCCGCCCCGGCCAGCAGCCGGGGTAGGTGGATGGCCTCCGCCGGGGTGGGCAGCGCCCCCAGCACGGCCTGGGCGTTACCACCACCGCCCCCGGGGGAGAACGCCGTGGTCACGCCGCCGCAGGGCCAGCAGGGCCATGCGCAGCCGGCGACGACCTGGGGCGCGGCGGAGGAGGCCAGGGGGGACAGTTGGGTCACGGTGAACCACAGCGCGGCGGCCAGGATGCCCATGCGGAGCAGCATTAGGATCACCTCCTAAAATCATGCTTTCCCCACAAAAAACGAAACCCCGCGCCGATTTGGCACGGGGTTTCGTCCACCATTACCTATCCTCCGGCCAATTCCCGCCTTGCCTGCTGCCCGATCTCGTCGGAACGCTCGGCGAAGCGCTCCAGCTCCTTTTTCGTGGCCTTTCGCGGGTACATGCCTACGGTTTGGCCGCATTCAAAGCATTGCGTCACGTAACACCCGCCGAACGAATACCCATCCCTCTCCATCGCTTCGCTAAACGGAACCACAGCGCCGCACACGCACTCGCCAACGTACATCCGGATCACCTCCTTATGATTATTGGTTCCCACAAAAATAAACCCCGTGCCGATTTGGTGCGGGGTTGTGTGATTTGGCATATTCACGATGTCTACTTATCGTTCGTGTCCTTTTCGCGACCCACCTAGATTATAGCATCATTTGTTGCGGTGTCAACCCCCTCCCCCGCGAAAAAATACCGTGACGCGCGGCCACGGCCCTCATGGCGGATCGCCCGCTGGGCAAGTGTCGCCAGCGCGGATAAGCGGGTATATAGCGCTAGCATGGGGCTATCTACCGGCAGTCCAAATGTCTCCAGCAGCTCATCCACCCCGGCCCCCTCCGGGCGGGCCAGCAATTGAGCCGCCGCCCACCGGCGGCTCCCTGGACGGGGGCCGCGCCGGTGTTGGGGGTGGATCACGCCGATGCTAGGGTCGTTTTTTGGCGCATTCATCAAAACCAACTCCCTTCGTTGAAATTTGTGCCTAAATAAAAAAGACGGCTGCTTTTTGAGCAACCGTCGATGGTATATGTTGGCATATGCAGGATATGCGGGTTTGGCCCTTTCCTCAAACCACCTTGGACTCTACAAGGAGATTCTCAGGGTGGCTTAAGAATAGAGACGAAAGTGCATATCCTGCATATGAGGGTTCTTTTTCGACTATCTCTTACCAGTTAGGTAAAAGATCGTCAAGGGAGCCGGCCCGCTTGGGGGCGCCCGGCATCTCCCCCGAGACGGGATGGCCGTCCAGGGTGGGGTGTAGACCCACGGTTTTTAAGTAGATTCCCGCCCAACAATGGATTTGACGCACCCCCAGCTTTGGATAGCACTCGGACAGTGTGCCATAGCCCGGCAGTGATCGTAGCCTACGCGCGAACGTGGTTTTGCCGACCGCCTTCACATGCGAATCCTCACACCACGTCACATAGTCTCGATATAATGCGTCTTTCACCACGTAGTAGTTGCCCCGCGCCTCAAGCCGTTCCTGCGCGTAGGCGTACATGCTGTCCTGGTTCTTGCGATATTCATCCAACTCGACTAAGGCAGTCTGCGACTGCGCGATCTCCCAGTTATCCGCTCGCAGCCGCCGCAGGGCGTCCACCGCCAAGTGGAAAAACGCCGTGACCACCTCGGGCTTTGCCAACTTCTCGGACATCAGCTTGTCGTCGCTGGCACCCTCGAATTTTTGGGTGAACGGGATGATGTGCAGCCGGCGGTAGAAGCCCTCGGTGCGATCATCGGCACCTGGGAGGTTGTTGGTGGAAAAGAGCATCGTTGAGAACGGCTTGAAGCTGAATTGCCTGCCGAATTTATATTCGGCGGTGATCAGATCCCCTCCGGTGATCGCCTTGACGATTCCCGTATCCTCCAGCCGAGTCGTCGGCAAGTCCGGGCAGATGTTCGCTAGTTTGCCGACCAAACCGGCTGTGCCAAAGCGTGGATTATTCGCGAATGTTTGAAGTGATGCGGTGCTGACGTTTTCCGCGCCCAACGTGTTCTTTACCAGCTCCAAGGCCTTGGATTTGCCGTTTCCGCCCGCGCCCACGAGTACGGCCATTTTTTGCACATGATCCAGGCGGGTCAGCGCGTAACCCGCAAACCGCAAGAAGCCCTCGCGATCAACGGTATCCGGCAGCACATCCTCCAGGAATTTCCGCACTAGCGCCTTCGCGGCGGCGTATTCCTGCGGATCATAGCCCCCCGTCTCCCACTGGGCGGCTATGCGCAGGGTGCAATAGTCCTCTGGGGCGGCGGGACGCAGCTCGCCGCTCCAGGGATCCAGTACCCCATCCCCGCAAGGGATCAGGTGCGGGGCCAGGGTGCCGTCCAGTACTTCGTCGGTAACACGATTATGCGCGGCGATTGCTTCCGCGAATTCAAGCAATCGCCTGCGGCCAACGGCCTGCCCGAACATGGCCGCCGCTCTATTCAGCAGTGTACCAAGGATTTCCTGGCCTAGTACCCACCGCCCCTCCTGAGGGTGCCAGCACCACAGCTCGCCCCGACACCCCAGCCATTCGGTGGGGCGATCCTCCCCCCGCCCAGCTAGCCAAATTACCAGCCGGGGGAGGTCCAGCGTGTCGGGGGACCCGCGCTCAGGATCGCCTGGGACGACGCATGCTTCCGGCAGCTCCCATGCCACCGTGGCCGCCCAGGCATCCCTTCCCCCCTCTGCCGGCGGCACGGGCCGTAGGGGCGGCGGCTCCCCCGCCGCCCTGGCCAGGGCGATCAGCGCGGCTAGGTCAGCCTCCTGGGCGGCCCGATCCTCCGGTGCCAGTTTACTGGCCAGCGCGCGCCATGGGGCGTAGTCGCCGGGGGCCACCTTGGCCCTAGCTACATCCTTAGCTAACTCGCCCAGCCGCCCCTTTACCAGGGCCGCCAACTCCTCAGGGGTCAGCCCTGCTGCGGCGGCGGTCGTCAGGGTCTCCCATACTTGGGGACTATTCTTCCTGGTCATTATTGGCACCTCCGTTCAGCAACATCTTGATTTCGTCAGCTAGAAAACCACATTCCGCCAGTACCATGGCGGCCTCCGCCCTGGGCAGCCGCCCCGCCCGCCAATACGCCAGGGCTTCGCGCACCCGGTCCGCCGTGGTAAGGTGGCGGCGGGCATGGCCGGCATATATGCTGGCCACCGTAGTCGCCACCTCTTCTGGCGGCAAGGTACTGGCCGCTTGCAATAACGCGGTGGCGGCCTCTTCTGGAAATTTCTTCCGGGCGAACCACCCGGCCAGGCGGGCGCAGGCATCATTTCGCGCCCCCTCCTGGCCCAGGGCGGCCACGGCGGCGGCCTGCCAGTCGGCGGGGTTATGTCCTGCGCCGTGCTCCGATCCATGGGTGCTCCCCTGCTCCCGGATCATGGCCACCAGCCAGTCGGGGCAGTCCGGCAGCGGCGTATCCGGCCCCAGATCGGGCGCCCATGCGTACTCACCACCGCCTGGCCTGCGGGTCGGCGGCGCCACTACCCAACCCCCTTCACCCCTCCAATCAACGGAGGGCAATTTTCCGGCCGCGTTGCGTGGGGGAATGGCTCCTGGCGGCAACTGGAAATAATAATGCCGTCCGCCGCTCGGGGTGAGCACGGTGGGGCCGGGGGGCATGTCCGCCAGCTTGGAGGCCAGACTTTCCCAGCCAGCGGGTTTACCATCCTTGCTGGAATCGAGATCCAGCACCAATAATCCCGACACCCGACCTGTAACTAGGCCGATGCCCAGGTGGGTGTTCAGCCGCCGCCACGCGCGGCGGAACAGGGCCAGGGCCTCTTCCTGGCCGGGGCGGTGGTGCTGGTACTGCCGCCAAGGCACGGCGGGGTGTTTCCGCACCGCATCTGCGGGCAGGGCGCACCATCCGCGCTCCGCGTATGCGTCCAGGGCCTTCCGAATCATTTCCAGGTATTGACGAGGGCTGTCTTGTGCGTTATCATTCATCGTAGCAGTACCTCCTCACTTCCGCCCAGCGCACATGCTGGGCGTTTTTTGTGCACAAAAAAGGGCGGGATCACGTGATCCCGCCTAGTGAAGAAGGAGGTACTACAAAAACTAACTTGGCCGGAAGATCACCTCTTCCGGCCAAAAGTCGCATCCACGATGTCTACTTATTTCCCGCATCCCTGAACCACATCCTTGCATACACTATAGCACACACTATCCGTCTGCGCAACCCCTACCGCCGCAGGATGGCCATTATCCTCTCCACGTCGTCGTCTGTCGCAATATGTTGCTTGCCGCCGCCCCTGCCCCTGCGGCGGTTGCCCGTGTCGGCCACCGCCGCGCCGGTGATGTCCGCCGTGGGCTCTGGCCTCGCGCCCCTCGTGCCACCGCCTCGGGAGTAGTCGTCCGCACCACCGTTGAACCGCTTGGCCAACCGGCGCTCCGCTATGCGCATGGCTGCGGCGCTCCGCCCTGGCGGGGCCGCATCCGCCGCCGCCCGCAGGAGGGGTAATGCCAAGGCGTACAGCCCCCCTGGCTGCATCTCGCGGCGCAGCAGCGCCACCTCCTCGCGGCCAAGCTGGTCCCAGCCTATCCTGCCGGCGGTAAAATCCTCCAGGCTATGGGCGGGCTGGCCGTCCGGCCCAAGCAGCGCCACGCGCCGCCACACGTGCAGCAGCGCCGCGTGGTACTCTTTCTGGCGCGGCCTCCGGGCGGGGGGCAGGGGCAGGCCATATCGTTCTAGGGCGCGGGTGAGCAGCTTCGCGTCCGCTGCCCCCCAGGTGGCGCGGCCCCCCAGCCAGTCCGCTGCCGCGCCGGGTTCCCGGCGCAACTCGGCCTGCGTGGCCAGCATCGCCGCCGCCGGCGCCATACCGTCCAGGTGCTGCGCATATACCATCGCCGCCAGGGTCTGCATCATGGCAGGCACCCGGCGCGTATCGCGCATGCCCCGAGTGCGCTCCCGCCGCTCCTGGGCGGCCAGGGTGGCGCCTAGGTTGCGCCTAGCCGCAGCTGCGGCCTCCCGCAGCGTGGTCATCCTGCTGGCGGGGGCGTAAGGGCAGTCTCGTTCACACCCGTGCAGCAGCGAGCACACACTCGCTCCGTCGGGGGCCAGTCGGGGGTGCCGGGCGAATATCGTCGGGCAGTCCATGCTAGTACCTCCTCTGTGTGTTCCCTCGCTCTCCGTATTATATATCGCATATATGGTGCGAAAAATCAAGCCCTCTTCGCCTATGTAACGTAAAATTAACATTTTGTCGCCACACGGCGACACACACCAATACCCTCGTTTCGCCCACCAGGCACAATGAAACACCGTAAAAACCCGCGCAAAATCAACGACGGTGGCCATAGTGACCACCGTCGTCCGTGGAGCACCGGGATCTTCTGGTTGTCGCCATATGACGACACTAACCCAACAGATCCACCGCCGCCTCCAAATCCGCCTCCGTAGGCCGCGTGTACCTGGCCGTGGTGTCCAGCCGGCTGTGTCCCAGCAGCAGCGCCACCCTGTCCAGGCTCACCCCGGCGTCTACCAGATTTTTGGCAAAGGTATGGCGCAATTGGTGGGGGTGCAGGCCCTCGATCCGCGCCTTGGCGGCCAGGCCGCGCAGCACCTCCCATGCCCCCTGGCGGGTTAACCGCTCCCGGCCCCTGCCGCCTGGGAATAGCACGGCCATGCCGTACCGCTCCGTGAGCCAGGGCGCGAGCATTTCCCTGGCCGTCTGGTTCAGCGGCACGGTGCGCCGCTTGTTGCCCTTGCCGTGGCGTACTGTCACGGTTCCGCTGCGCTCCCGGATCACCACGTCCTGGGGGCTCAGGGCCAGGGCCTCGCTCACCCGCAAGCCCGCCAGGAGCAGCAGGGCCACCAGGGCGGCGTCGCGGGGGCCGCTGCCCATAGCAGCACGGCGCAGCCGGTACTGTTCCTGGCGGCCCAGGCTCTTGGGGGCCGTGACGGCCTCGCGGGGCGGTGTGCGCAGTTTCCACTCCTGGCCGTGGTCGCGGCTCCAGGCCCGGAGCGCATCCGCCGCAGCCAGAACCGTCGCGGGCTTGTGGCCACGCCCCAAGGCGGCTAGGTACTCCTGCGCGTCCGTCGCCCCGGCGGCCTCCAGGCCGTCGCCGGCGGCTTCCTTCAGCCACGCCGCGAACCGCCGCAGCCAGCCGGTGTACGCCTCCACGGTGCGGGGGGAGAGCCCCCGGCGGGCCAGGTCCGCGCCCCATGCGTCCATGTCCATTCTGGCCACCTCCTTCTCATAGTCCAGTACCTTAATCGCTCCTAAGCAAAGGTAATGGGGATAAGAAGACACCCCACGGCTACGCCGGAGGGGCCTAAGGGGAGGTTGCGGTTTGACATAGTAATTTGCCTCCTGGGTGCAGGGCAAGTAGCTCGGTGGGTGGCGCACGATTGGGAGCAACGCTACGCCTCCCTCCG
>JAJZIM010000049.1 GCA_021810565.1 Bacillota bacterium | reverse complement strand
AACATCGGCGATAGCGAGGGCAGAAGACGAAATGATCGTTGATGAGGGAGACAGTAGTGGCGGTTCGCCGATGCGCTTGACCCATAACCAGATTATAACTTCAGGGCTGGAAAACACAAGGGGGGCGATTCATCCCACCCATAAAATGCGTGGGCTTTCGCGCTGGTTTTCTGTAACATTACAGGGGTCCGGTAGCGATGTCAAGGAGCCGACGCGACTTGAACGGGGTGGGGCCCGTACGCTCGCCTGGCAGGGGGCCGCACCGCGCTGCCGGCCCGGGCGGCACCGGTGGGCGGCGCCCCGGGGGCTTTTCCCGCCTCGACGGGAGGATTCCCGGCGGCCTTGTCGAAACAAGGGGAGAAGTCTCGACAAGGGTGTGTGATCTTTGATCGAGCTCGCCAACGTGCACAAGCGCTACGGGCGGTACGAGGAGGCCTTGTCGGGCGTCGACCTCCACGTCGACCCGGGGGAGTTCGTCTTCATCGTCGGTCCCAGCGGCGCCGGCAAGACCACCTTGATCCGCCTTTTGTACCGGGAGGAGCTGCCCACCTCCGGCACGGTGCGGGTGGCGGGCAAAGACCTCTCGCGGATGCGGCCTCGAGAGGTCCCTTATTTCCGCCGCCAAGTCGGGGTGGTGTTCCAGGACTTCAAGCTGCTCCCCGAGCGCACCGTGTGGGACAACGTGGCCTTCGCCCTGGTGGTGACCGAGGTGTCTCCCAAGGAGATCCGCCGGCGGGTGCCGGCGGTGCTGGAGCTGGTGGGGCTGCGGGACCGGGCCCGCATGAAGGCCCAGGAGCTGTCCGGCGGCGAGCAGCAGCGGGTGGCCATCGCCCGCGCCTTGGTGCACGGTCCGCCGCTGCTCATCGCCGACGAGCCCACCGGCAACCTGGACCCGACCACGGCCTGGGAGGTGGTGCAGGTGTTGGTGGACGTGAATCACCGGGGGACCACGGTGGTGGTGGCCAGCCACGCCAAGGCCCTGGTGGACGCGCTACGCCGCCGGGTGGTGGAGCTGGCCGCGGGACGGGTGGTGCGCGACGAGGTGCGGGGGCTGTACGTCCATGAAGCTTAACACCTGGTGCTACATGGTGCGGGAGGCGGGGGGCAACGTGCGGCGCAACACCCTGATGAGCACGGCCTCCGTGGGCATCGTGGCCGTGAGCCTCTTCGTCCTCTCGGTGTTCGTGCTGCTGGCCCTGAACGTGAACTACCTGGCCGCCACCCTGGAGTCCCAGGTGCAGATCCAGGTTTTCCTCTCCCGTTCCCTGTCCACCGCCCAGACGGCGGCCTTGCGCCAGCAGGTGGCCGCCGTGCCGGGGGTGCGCGCCGTCAGCTACATCAGCGCCCAGGCGGCTCTGACCCAGCTCAAGCGGGAGTTCGGGCGCCAGCAGGACCTGTTGTCCGCCGTGGAGCAGCACAACCCGCTACGCCCCTCCTTGGCCGTCCAGACGGTCAATCCCCACCAGGTGGGCGCCGTGGCCGCCAAGCTCAAGGGCTTCCAGGGGGTGCGCAAGGTCACCTACAAGGCGGCGGTGGTGCGCCGCCTGTTCCAGGTGGCCGATGCCCTGCACCGGGGCGGGCTGATCCTGGCGGGGCTTTTGTGCCTGGCCACCATCTTCATCGTGGCCAACAGCGTGCGTCTGACCGTCTTCGCCCGGCGCCACGAGATCGGGATCATGAAGCTGGTCGGGGCCACCGACGCCCTGATCCGCTGGCCCTTCCTGCTGGAGGGGATGATCCTGGGGGTGGTGGGCTCCCTCATCGCCACCGGGGTGCTGTGGGAGAGCTACCGCCTGCTGGAGCAGGGGGTCCAGCGCACCATCCCCTTCCTGCCCATGCTGCCCAGCTATCCGCTGATGGGGGAGCTGGCCGTGAGCCTGGCCGCGCTGGGTGCCCTGATCGGGGTTCTGGGCAGCAGCCTGTCCCTGCGCCGCTACCTGCGGGTTTGAGCCGGGCGTCTTAGGCCGCCCCATCCCGGGATATATATCCGGGGAGGGGGCGATGGCTTGGCGTCGCGGCGGCTCCAGGCGGTAGCGCTGCTTTTGGCCTTCGGGGCCGGGGCGCTGGCCGGGTGGGGGTGGCGGGGGGCGTCGCCCGGGGCGGGCGGGGGTACCCTGGCGGCGGTGGCGGGGCTGGTGCGCCAGCGCTACCTGCGGCCGGTGCCGCCGGGGCTCTTGCGGGAGGGCGCCCTGCGGGGGATGGTGGCGGCCCTGGGCGACCCCTACTCCGCCTATCTCAGTCCCGGGGAGTGGGCGGCCTTTCAGGCGGTGGCCCAAGGGGAGTTCGTGGGGGTGGGGGTGACCCTGGGTCCGGCCCCGGGGGGCACGGCGGTGGTGGACGTGCTGTCTGGATCGCCGGCGGCCCGAGCGGGCTTGGCGCCGGGGGCCGAGATCCTGGCGGTGGACGGCCGGGAGGCGGCGGGACGCCCTCCGGCCCAGGTGGCCCTTTGGCTGCGGGGCCGGGCCGGCAGCCGCGTTTGGCTCACGGTGCGCCAGGCGGGGAAGGTGCGCTCCGTGGCGCTGCGGCGGGCGGCGCTCACCCTGCCCACGGTGCGGGCGCGGATGCTGGCCGGCGGCATCGGCTACCTGCGCATCTACCGCTTCGGGGCGGGCACCCGGGCGGCGGCGGCCCGCGCACTGGCGGCGCTGCGCCGGGGGGGCATGCGGGCCCTGGTCCTGGACCTGCGGGACGACCCGGGCGGGCTTATGTCCCAGGCCGTGGCCGTGGCGCGCCTTTTGGTGCGGGCGGGGCCGGTGGCGGCGGTCCAGGATCGCTCGGGCCATCGCGTGGTGTATACCGCACCGGGGCCGGGGCTGGGCCTGCCCGCGGCGGTGCTCATCGACCGGGGGACGGCCAGCGCCGCGGAGCTGCTGGCGGGGGCGATCCGGGACCGGCACGCGGGCATCCTTATAGGGGGGCGGACTTACGGCAAGGGAGTGGTGCAGCAGTTGTTCGCGCTACCGGAGGGCGGAGCTTTGAAGCTGACGGTGGCCCGGTACCTGACGCCCAACGGCACCGACCTGAACGGGCGGGGCCTGGCGCCGCAGTTGGCGGTGCCGGAGCCGGCGGGGGTGCTCCCGGGGGACGACCCGGCCCGCGACCCGCAGCTGGCCAGGGCCTGGGCCTGGCTGCGAGGAAGGCGGGGGCGTTGACGGCGCAGCTTTGGTCCCTGGCGCGGTTGGCCCTGGGGCAACTGCCCTACGTCTTCTCCCCCGCCTACATCCTGGGACTGTTCTTCTGGATCCTGACCGGCTGGATCATCCTGCAGCTTTTCCGGCGTGCGGCCTGGGAGCGCGCGGCGCTGGGGGGCAACCGCGGCTCCCTTTGGACCGCCCTGGGCTGGACCCTGCTCCAGGGCCTGGGGGCGGGGGTGGTGGCCTCCCTGCTGCTGGTGCTGCCGGGACTGACCCTGGCCGGGTCGGGGGTGTTCTGGCTCTTGCCCGTGGCCCTGGGCCTGATGCTGCTCAGCCCGCGGCTGGCCTGCTTCTCCTACGCCGGGGGGCTTTTGTCCGTGAGCTACCTGCTGTTCGGCTTCCCGCAGGTGACCGTGGCGGGCGTGATGGGGCTGGTGGCGGTGCTGCACCTGGCCGAGAGCGCCTTGACCTGGTTGGGCGGGGCGGCCCAGGCCATGCCCACCACCCTGCGCCGGCCGGGAGGACGGGTGGTGGGCGGCTTCGCCCTGCAGCGCTTCTGGCCGCTGCCCCTGGTGCTGCTCCTGGCGGTGCCCAAGGGGCTGGTGCCCTCCCAGGGGCTGGTGCACTTCTCCGCCCCAGCCTGGTGGCCGCTGGTGCTGCACCACGCCGTGACCAGGGGAGGCTTGGTGGTGGGCTTTTTGCCCCTGCCGGCCCTGCTGGGCTACTCCGACTTGGCGGTGAGCCGTGCTCCCCGGGCGCGGGCCCGCGGCACGGCGCTGGCCCTCGCCGCCTACAGCCTGATCCTGTTGGCCCTGGCGGTGCTGGCGGCCCACAGCCTGGTGTTCCAGTGGCTGGCCGCCCTGTGGGGCCCGGGGGGACACGAGCTGGTGATCCGGCTGGGTCTGGCCCGGGAGCTGAAGGGTGCGCCGCGCTATGTGCGCCCGTCCCGGGGGCTGCTGGTGATGGAGGTCCTGCCGGGCTCCGCCGCCTGGGAACTGGGGCTGCGTCCCGACCAGGTGGTGACGACCCTTGACGGCAACGAGCTGACCGAGGGGACGCAGTTGTTCGCCGCCCTGCGCACGGGAGGCTACCTGCACCTGGCCGGGAACGACGCGGCGGGTCGTCCCTTCACCGCGGGGGGGTTCGTGCGGGGATCGCCCCAGCCGGGGCTGCTGCTTGCCCCGGGGGAGGACGAGCCTCCCCAGGCGGAGTTGCGCACGGGGGGTGTGCTCACCGCCTTGTGGGCCCGTTGGCGCCGGCGCTGAGGGGCGGCGGGTTTTTGGACCCCTGCGCGGTGCCGGGGGAGGTGCTGGGCAAGCTCCGCAGGGTCAGTGACGAGCCAGGGAGGGAGAGCCGAGGCGATTCGGGTGCTCCAGGCCGATGCTTTGGGCCGTTGCCCGGAGCGTGGGAGCGTGTTCGGAACCGGAAGGCGGGTGGGCAGTGGCTCTCGGCGAGGGCGGCGCCGGGAGTGGGCGAGGCCATGTTGTCTTTTGAGGTTGGCCTGTGGTAGAATTTTTCCGGGAGGTGCGGGATGCAGGGACAGGTGCGAGGCGGAGAGGACATCATCTTCAAGCAGGTCAGCCGCCTGTTTCAGGATGAGTTGCTCACCAACTACGGCTGGGAGCCCATGGAGATCACCGCCGAGGTGCCCACCGCCCTGCCCTTCACCGTGGGAGAACGTCGACCGGATTTCCTCTTCCGACTGGCGGACGGCAACCTGCTGCACCTGGAATTCCAATCCACACCGGCCAGGCTGGAGCGCTTCTTGGTGTATGATGCCTTGCTTTTGGAGCGGGACCACTGCCAGGTGCGCACCGTGGTGATCTATACCGGCGGCCTTCGAGCGGCGGAGTCGGAGTTGGACGGCGGCGCCCTGCTCTATCGGGTGCACAACTTCTTCCTCAAGGACCGGAACGGAGAGTCGGTGCGGGAGGCGGCGGCGCGGAAACTGGCGGCGGGAGAGCGGCTGTCCCGGCAGGAAACGCTGGACCTGATCCTGTCGCCGCTGATGGAGCAGGATTGCCCTCCGGGGGACGCGGTGTTGGCCGCTTTGCGGGTGGCTGCGGCCATCCCCGAGCAGGAGGCGGAACGGGACTTCTGCTTGGGGGCGATCGTGGGCCTGGGCGACAAGTTCTTGGATGACGAGCAGCGTCGGCAATTGAGGGAGGTGTTGTACATGACGCGGGTGGGAGAGCTGCTGCGGGAGGAAGGCAGAGCGGAGGGCAGAGCCGAGGGCAAGGCGGAAGGCAAGGCGGAAGGCAAGGCGGAAGGCAAGGCGGAGGCGATCCGGGTGCTTTTGACCCGGCGCTTCGGATCGGTGCCTGGGACGGTGTCCGAGGAGTTGCAGCGCGTCCGGGAGGAGCGGATCTGGGAGGAGTTGCTGCTGGCGGCGGCCGGGGCGGCGAGCCTGGCGCAGTTTCAGCGGCGGCTGCACGAGCTGACGGGGAACTGAAGGCCGTGGGCTGCAGGTGCGGCGCTGGGGGGAGCGACAGGCGAGATTCCAAGACGACTTGGCAGGAGCCGGCGGGGGTCCCCGGGGGCTGGTGGGGGGCCGGGGCATAGTGGCTGCTTTTCGAGGCGGGGCTGACTCCTCCAGAGGGTGACGGTCCGGGCCATGGTTTCCTTTTGCGTCGTGCTGCGCGGTGCTGGGACGCAGGTCGGGAACCTTCGGCGGGGCCTGGCTTTTCTTGGGGGGCGACTTTGGCGCGGAGGCGCCGCCGGGGAGGTGTCGGCTGCGCCACCTGCGTCGACTGCCACGGGGGTGGCGCCGCGGCATCCTGGGCAGCCGGTCGGGATAAGGGGACTTGTTCCTCAAGAACCTGAACGGCGGTTGGTGCGGGAGGCGGCGACGCGGAAACTGGCGGCGGGAGAGCGGCTGTCCCGGCAGGAAACGCTGGACCTGATCCTGTCGCCGCTGATGGAGCAGGATTGCCCTCCGGGGGACGCGGTGTTGGCCGCTTTGCGGGTGGCCGTGGCCATCCCCGCGCAGGAGGCGGAGCGGGACTGCTGCTCGGGGGCGATCGTGGGCCTGGGCGACAAGTTTTTGGATGACGAGCAGCGTCGGCAATTGAGGGAGGTGTTGTACATGACGCGGGTGGGAGAGCTGCTGCGGGAGGAAGGCAGAGCGGAGGGCAAGGCGGAGGGCAAGGCGGAGGCGATCCGGGTGCTTTTGACCCGGCGCTTCGGACCACTGCCTGGGACGGTGTCCGAGGAGTTGCAGCGCGTCCGGGAGGAGCGGATTTGGGAGGAGTTGCTGCTGGCGGCGGCCGGGGCGGCGAGCCTGGCGCAGTTTCAGCGGCGGCTGCGCGGGCTCAAGGGCGGCTGAGGGCCGCGGCTTCGGCGCCGGAGGACCTGGGGGATGCCGCGGCGCGTTCCCGCGGTGGGGGCATCGGCGTTCCGCTTGGCGAGGGACCCCGGCACGGGCAGGGGCGTTCAGCCTGGCGCGGCGGCGGGTGCCCCGGAGGGCGGCGCCTTTTCGGCCACGATCTTGCGGTACGCGGCGGCATAGGCCTCGGCCATGGCTCGGGCACTGTGGCGGTCTCCCAGGCTGCCGGCGCGCTCGCGCATGCGCTCCCAGCCCTCGGGCGTGCTGAGGATCCCCGCCAGGCGGTGGGCCAGCTGCTTGAGGGAAGCTTCCGGATCCAGCAGCACTCCGGCGCGGCCATGTTCCAATAGTTCCGGCACCCCGCCCACGGCGGTGGCCAGCACCAGCAGGCGGGCCTGCATGGCCTCGATCACCGCGAGCGGGCTGCCCTCGTAGCGCGACAGGAGCAAAAAGGCGTGGGCGGTGCGGTAGTAGGGGGCGACGTCCGCCTGGTCGCCGACCAGGCGCACCCGGTTCTCGAGGCCTTGGCGGGCCAGCTCCCGGCGGGTGCGGTCCTCGGCCGGGCCGGCGCCCACCCAGGTGAGGCGCCAGTCCAGGGTGGGGTGGCGCCGGCGCAGCTCTCCCAGCAGGCGGATGGTGCGCAGCGGGGCCTTGGCGGCGCTCAGGCGGGCCACGGTCAAGAGCTCCAGGGGCGCCTGGGGCGGCAGGGGAGACTCCCGGCGCACGCCCCGGTCGCGCACCCCGTTGGGTATGAGCACTCCCGGGGGCAGGCCCCAGCGCTGGGCCACCGCCTGGTCGGCGCCGCAGACGTATACGGAGGTGCTGTGCCGGGACAGGCGCCGCTCCAGGGCCATGTACACCGCGTTCAGGGGCGGCCCCAGCCGGTGGTAGACGCTCCAGCCGTGGACGGTGAACACGGTGGGCAGCTCCAGGCGCTCTCCCAGGCGGCGGGCCAAAAGGCCCGCCTTGAAACTGTGGGCGTGGAGGAGATCCGGGTGGAACTGCTGTACCGCCGCCCGAAGCTCGGAGGCGGCGGCCAGATCCGCCCCGGGGCGCAGCGGTCGGAGCATATGGGGCAGGGGGAAGGTGGCCAGGCCCAGTTCCCGCGCCCGCTGGAGCACCACTCCCTGGCCGCCGCAGGCCAGACCGGGTACGATCCCGAGGCGGGGAAGCTCCTCCAGGAGGGCCAAGACCACCTCCTGGGCGCCGCCGGGATGGCTCTCGGTGATGGCCAAAAGCACCCGCGGCGGAGCGGTGGCGCGGGGGGAAGGGGCGACGGCGCGGCTCACGGCGCATCGGCCCCCGCGCCGGCCAGGGCTTGCTCCACCGCCCGGGCCATGACGGCGGACCAGTCGGCCTCCCGCGCCGCCCAGGCGTGGGCGGCCGTACCGCGGCGGGCCAACTCCTCGGGATGGGCCAGCAGGTCGCCGATGGTCGCGGCGAGCTCGGCGGGGGAGGAGGCGGTGGCCAGGCACCCTGCCGGGACGGCTAGACCGCTGGCGGCGGCGGGGGTTGCCGCCACCACCCGTCCCTGCCCCAGGGCCTCCAGCACCTTGGAGGGGGCGCCGGCGCCGAAGCGCACCGGCGCCAGCACCAGGTGGCAGCGCCGGTAGGCGCCGACCACGTCCGCCACATAGCCCGCGTCCACCACGCCCGGGGCTCGCACCGGTTTGCCGCGGCCGACCACCTCCAATAGCGCATCGGGGCGCTCCCGCCGCAGTAGCGGCCAGACCCGGGTCAGGAACCAGTTCAGGCCGTCCCGGTTGGGGGGATAGCGGCGGTTGCCCACGTAGAGCAGCCGGGGTGGACCCGGGGGCAGGGGCTGCGGGGCGGGAGGCACCCGGGTGCCGTTGGGCACCAGGCGGCCGCGGGTGAAGGCGGCCGCCTCCCCGAGCGCGGCCAGCCAGATCTCGTCGGCCCAGGTGTCCACCGCCGCCTCCGCCCGGTGGATCCCGGCGAAGCGCAGCCGCAGCAGGGGGCTCGCCGAGAAGCGCCGCGCCCGGCGGTAGTAGGCGGCGAGGCGGTCGGTGAGATCCACCACCCGGTAGGCGGCGGGAAGGGCCGCGGCGTAGCGGGCGGCGCGCAGTTGGTAGGCCACCAAAAGGCGCGGCGGGCTCTCCAGGGCGCGGGCCATCCGGCGGGCCAGGGTGGCGTCCCAATGGGCGGCCACGGTGAAGGGTTCCCGTCCCAGGCCCCGCAAAAGCCCCAGGTATTGGCGGAGGGGAGCGCGGGGAAAGGCGTCCACCCGCCCGGTCCAGGGGGCGAAGGCGGCGGGGGCCGCCGCGGCCCGGGGGCCGAAGTATAAAACGCGCAGCTCGCCAGCCTTGGCCAAGGCATCCGTCAGGGCGGCCAAGCGCAGCCGGTCCCCCTGGTCGGGGGGGGACGGCAGGACGCCGGTCACGAGCAGCAGCTGCGCCTTCGATGGCATGGGGAGATGTTCGCCCCTCCCCCCGCCTTATCCTTCCCGACCTGCGGGGTCCCAAGGCCCGGGGCCCAGGTCGACCGGGGACGAGCCGGACGGCCTCCCCTCGAAGCCTCTCCGGGGAGGGCGGCAGGCGGTGGCCGCCGCGGGCGGCGCCGTCGGCCGGGGAATCGGCCGAGGCGTGGGCGACCTCGGTCGGGGGGACGGGCCGGGTGCCCAAAACCGCCGGACCACCCGGGCGGGCAGGGAAGAAAACGCCGCTGTTCGACATCTAAAAGTTTCGAAGGGATTTGCCCGCTTCGCGAGGGGAGGTTGTCCGGTTTGCGAGCATTTCGCACCTGGCGTTTGTCGGTGTTCCTGCTTGCCGCCTGCCTGGCCTTGACCGCCTGCAGCCTGGGTTTTCGGCCCGCCGTGAAGACGTCCGCCTCGCCTCCCGCCAAGGCCGGGAGCTCGCCGAGCCCCGGTTCCACGGGCAGCGCGGCTCCTGCGCCGGGCCGGTCGACCCCCTCCCCGACCGAGGCTGCCGGCCTGGTTTCCATGCGTCCCGGGGCGGGTCCGCCCGGCACCGTGGTGACGTTCACCGGGGTGGGACTGGGAACCAGCCCGGGGCGGGTGGCGTTCGTGGCCACCACCGCCACCGGGGAGGGCACGGATCTGGCGATCCGGGCGTGGACGCCGACCCGGATCGAGGCGGTCGTGCCGGGGACCTTGGCGGCCGGGAACTACACGCCGCAACTGTGGACGGCGGCGGGCACGCGCGTGGGGCCGACCGGCGAGGCCGCGTGGCCGATATTCACGGTGACCGGGCCGAAGCCGGTGGTGACCGGGCTTAGCCCCGCCAATGCCCCGGCGGGAAGCCTGCTCACGATCAGCGGTGAGTATTTCGGGTCGGCTCCCGGTCGGGTGACGCTGTGCCAGTTCTGCGGGACGCCGTCGCAAATCGTGGGGACCGCCACCATCGTCTCCTGGACCCCCACCCAGGTCCAGGCCCGGGTGCCCGGGATGCAGAACGGCGGCGCCGAGGTCCACCTGACGACGGCGGCGGGACAGGTGGTGCTGGCTGGCCACATCTCAACCGGCCAACCCTATTCCCCGCCCGGGGGCCAGGCTTCCGGCTAGGGGGAGGGCCCGGGTCGGGGCGGTCAAGGGGAACAGATGCGGCGGATGACCGGTTCAGGCTGAGCCGCGAGACGTGGGACGAAAGGTGGATGGGCCGCCATGGGGCGATGGATGTTCCGAGGCGTGGTTGTTTTTCCGTTGGTGCCGCTCCTGGTTCTCTTAGGCGGCTTCCCGGCCGCGGCGCAGGGTTCGATAAGCCTGTCGCCGTCCTCGGGACCCGTGGGCACCACGGTGGTCTTGTCGGCCGCCCAAGTGCAGCAGATGGGGGGGTTGGGCCCCTGCGCCGGACAGCCGGCCACCGGAGACGTGCTGTTTCAAGGCCGGTCCGCCGCTTCCGCCTCCACCCGGAACCTGCCTGATGGAGGGGCCTCCTTCACCGTGCCGTCCCTCCCTTCCGGGCAGTACCAAGTTTTGTTCTTCACCTGCGGCGGCGGCTTGGCGTCCGCCACCTTCACCGTCGGGAGTGCGGGTATCCCCTGGACCGCCGTGTGGAACGGGCGCCGGGTGGCGTTGGACTACCACAACCAGCTGGGCCACCAGCTCGTGGCCAACTACGGTACCTGCGGGCCCACCGGATGCGTACCCGGAGCCCATGTCGTGGGTTGGATCAGCGACCTGCAGACTACGGATCTGAACCGCTCCTGCATGGACGGCGCCACGCTGCCGGTTTGGACCACCCCGCTGCTTCCCGGCGATTACGTGGTGTTCATCAACGGGGATACAGTGAGCGTAAACCTGCTTTGCCAGGGGCCTCCTTACGCTTTGACCTTCCCCACCTCCGACGGGCCGCCGCCGACGCCGGGCCAGCTTTCCCTTTCCCTGCGCGTGACGCCCAACCCGGCCGCGGCCGGCGGCGACGTCACCCTGACCGCCACCCTGAGCCAGCCGGTGAGCGGCGGCAAGATCAGCTTTTCCAGCGATCCATCCAACCTGACGTCCTTCCCCAATGGGTCTCCTCCCTGCCGTCCCGTGAACGGCACCTGCTCGGGGGTCGTTTTGGTGCCCGATGCCGGCCGCTGGACCATCCGGGCCAGCTGGTCGGGCGACTTGGAATACCGGCCGGCCGACTCGCCGCCGGCGGTGCTGACCAGCTTCAGTTCCTGCGGGAACCCCACCTGCTACTGGGGGCTGGGCTGGGGCGACCGGTCGGTGGCGCCCTTCTCGAATCCGCTCCCCATCACTTGGAACACCACCCCCTGTCTGGGCATCTGCTACGGCAGCACCTTCCAGAACCTGCCGGCGGGAATCACCGGGGCCACGGCGCTCACGGCGGGGGTGGCCGACCAGGGGGTGCAGAATTGGATCTGGGCTACCTACGTGCCGCCCTGCCTCACCGGCACCTGCGCCGACGGTGCCCGGGATCAGGTGCGGGTGCGCGCTCACTTGGTCACCGTCCTTTTGTCCAACGACATCGGAGCCCTGGCCAACGTGGGCACGAGTCTGCTGTGGGCTGACGCCGACTGGCCGTACGTCGGGCAGCAGCACGCGGACCTGGGCCTGTCCACCTACGTCACCATCGACGCCAGCGCCCTGGACGGGGAGGGAGAGGCGGTGCTGGGTGATCTGGACCAGGAAAGTGACGACGGTTTCCAGGCGGCCGCCGCGGTGGTCCAAAACGCCCTGCAGGCGGATACCCAGGCGGCGTTGTCCAGCGTAGGCAGCCCCGACTGGTCCCAGGCGGTGGCCAACCTGGACCAGGCGGTGCAAAGCGGCGGGGTCGGCCCCTCCTTCTACTCCACCACCTGGGAGCAGGACTTCTCCATGGGGGTGGGGCACCCCCAGATGCTGGGCTTCTCACCCCAGCTCATGGCCGCCAACGCGGGCCTGGGGGCCACGGGGGCCTTCGCGGTGACCTTCGTGCAGCTGGAGGTGAGCGCCGTTTCCCCGGCGGGCGCACCGGTCCGGCCGTCCTCCCCGGTGGTGCTGCGCATCGGCAGCCCGGAGGCCAGCCAGGCGGGGTCCAGCGTTTCCTTGCCCACCGCGCCGGTGATCCGCGACGGACGGACCATGCTGCCGCTGGCCTCGGTGGCCCGCCTCCTGGGCGCCCAGGTGACCTGGAACGGCGCCACCCGGCAGGTGATCCTGGTGCGGGGCGGCCAGGAGCTGGTGATGACCCTGGGCAGCGCCAGCTTCCTGTGGGACGGGGTGGCCTTGCCCATGGACACCGCCCCCTACATCCAGCCTCCCGGCTACACCATGGTGCCCGTGTCCTTCGTCGCCCAGGCTTTCGGAATGCCGGTGCGCTGGGACGGCGCCACCCGGCAGGTGACCATCGGCTCCGCCGGGGGCTAGCCGCCGCGGGAGGAGCCGTTCCGGCGGTTGAGGGGCACCGGTTCGCGATGTGGTGCGCGCCCTCCCTTCCTGACCGGTAGAGAGGAACGGCGGGCTTCACACGCGTCGCGCCTTGGCCAGCACCTCCTCGTACACGGACAGGGTCTCCCGGGCGGTGCGCTCCCAGGTGAAGGCCTGGGCGCGCGCGGCTCCCCGACGGCCGAGCTCCTCCCGCAGACCCGGTTCGTGCAGCAGGCGCACCAGCTGCTCCACCAGGGAGTTGGGGTCCCGGGGGGAGAAGAGCAGGGCGGCGCTGCCCACCACTTCCGGCAGGGAGGTGGCGTTGGAGGAGAGCACGGGCGTGCCCTCGGCCATGGCCTCCAGGGGAGGCAGGCCGAAGCCCTCGGCCAGGGAGGGATAGACGAAGGCGAGGGCGTGGCGGTACAGGGCGGAGAGCTGCTCGGGGGGGACGAAGCCCAGGCACAGGGTGCGCTCGGCCAGCCCGGCCTCGGCGGCGGCGCGGATGAAGAGCTCCGGGTCCTCGCTGCCCACCACCACGAAGGAAAGGTCGGGGGGCAGCCGGTCCAGGGCCCGGGCCAGGCTGCCCAAGGCCCAGACGACGTTCTTGCGCGGGTCCACCGCCCCGAGGAAGAGGAGGTAGGGCGGGGCGACTCCCGCGGGCAGGGGACCGGCCGGGGGCAGAGCGGTGATGCCCAGGGGGACCACCCGCACCCGGGAGGGGGGCAGGCCGCGGAACAGGGCGCAGATCTCTCCCCGGGAGTGCTCGGAGACGGTGAGGACGGCGCGGGCGCGTCGGGCCGCCGCGGGCAGGAACAGGGTGCGGACCCGGCGGCTGACCCGGTGGCGTGGCGTGAATTGGGCCAATTCCCGGCGGCTGCGGTGAAAGTCGATCACGTCGAGCAGGGTTAGGACGGTGGGGCAAGGGCAGCAAAGGGGCGCGGCGTTGGCGGTGCCGTGCAAGAGATCCAGCCGGTCGCGGCGGGCCGCGCGGGGCAGGGCCACCTGTTCGAACCAGGTGGGCACGGGGGCGGCCAGGTAGCGCAGCCGGAAATGGCCTGGGGGCACCGTCTGCGGCGGGGGACAGCGCGGGTCCAGGTAGAGGTAGAAGCGATGCTGGGGCGCAAGCCCGCCCAGCTCCTGCACCAAGTGCCAGACGTAGTTGCCGATGCCCCGGCGTTGCTCCCGGAAGCCGTAGCGGGCGTCGATGCCGATGCGGGCCATGGGTTCACCTACCTTGTGGGCGGCAGCGGAACAGGCGCACGCCGTCGCGGCGGAAAAGCAGGGTGCAGGAAGGCGCCAAGCTCACCGCGGCGGCATAGCGGGCCAGGGCGGGAGGGGGCAGAAGGCCGGTGCTGAAGGCGCGGTCCAGGAGCACGTAGCCCTGGGGAGGTGCGGTACGGCCCGTGAGGGGGGGCAGGAACAGCTCGCGACGGTCGGCGAAGTGGGGCAGGACGAAGTTCTGGGCGGTCAGGGGCGCCCGGGGGGGCACCAGCCGGGCAGCGGCGGTCAGGGCGCTGCCGTTGGGGGGAAGGGCGAAATATCGGGTGTGGGCCTCCCAGCCGAGGACCACCAGCAGGCTCACCACCGCCGCCAGGCGCTGCAGGGAGGGTATTTCCCGCGCCAGGGGCAGGGGGCGGGACAGGCCGTGGGCGTAGCTGGCGAAAAGGAAGGGGATCGCCAGGACGGTGAACTCGTCGAAGGGGGAGGTCTGGGCGGGGAAGGCGGACAGGAGGTTGACCTCCAGCAGGGCCAGGGCCGGCCACAGGTAGCCGGAGGAGATGCCGCCGGCCAGGGGCGGCAGGACCAGGAGCGGCCCGAAGATGATCCCCAGGTAAAGCCAGGCGCGGGTCTGGGCCGCCCAGGCGAACCAGAGCCAGGGGTGCGCCAGGAGGTTCTCCACCCCGGCCGTCGGGGTGGCGCCCCAGCGGCGGTAGTAGGACCACTGGGCCATCTGGTGGTGGGTCAGGGCCGGGATCACCACCCCCAGGTCCCCGAACAGGACCAGGCCGGACAACCCTGCGGTGAGCAGCGCGGCGGCCAGGTGGCGCCGCTGCAGGAGGGATATGGCCAAGGCCCCTACCACCAGGGGGGCGGTGTCCTTGACCAGAAGCGCGCCGACGACGGCGGGCCAGTACCAATGCCAGCGGCGCTGCTCCAAGGCCAGGACGGCGCCGAAGAGCAGGGGGATGGCCAGAGCGTCGGGGTGGAAGTCGAAGAGGTTGGCGCCCAGGAGGGCGGGGTAGGCGGCGTAGGTGAGGACCAGGCCGACCAGCACCGGCCGCGCCAGCCGCAGCCGCCGGCCCAAAAGCCACAGGAAGTACCCCCCGGATCCGTACAGGACGGCCTGGAGGAAAAGCAAAAGCCCGATCCCGCCCACCCGGTAGAGGGGGGCCAGGGGATACAAAAGCCAACTGGCGGCATCCGCCAGAATGGGCCGTCCGACCAGGGTGGAGTAGGCCAGGAGGTGGCCTTGGGCGATGAGCCACAGGGCCTAGGCGAACAGCCCCAGGTCCAGGGCGCCGCTGCGCCAGGCCAGGTAGTGCCACCAGGTGACCCCGAAGAGCACCAGCGCGTAGCCGCCGGTCAGGAGCAGCACCCATCGCGCGTCAGACCTATCCTGCAGGGACATCACCTCCGGCGGCGTCGGCGGACTCGCGTCCCTCAATATTTCTACGCCAGGCGACGGCTTCCTGCCGGAGGTGGGCCAAACCGGCCGACGGGGAGGTTTTGTGCGGGGCGGTGTCGAAGAATCTTGGTCAATTAGGAGGGATGCGCCTTTGTCGAAAGTCGCGCTCATCACTGGGATCACCGGGCAGGACGGCTCGTACCTGGCGGAGCTGCTCCTGGAGAAGGGCTATCGGGTTCACGGCCTGGTGCGCCGCTCCAGCACGGTTAACTTCGAGCGGATCGCCCATCTGCAGGAGCGCATCGAGATCGTGCAGGGGGATCTCTTGGACGAGAACTCCCTCATCGCCGCCCTGCGGGAGACTCGGCCCCAGGAGGTGTACAACCTGGCGGCCCAGTCCTTCGTCCCCACCTCCTGGAACCAGCCGATCCTCACGGGAGAGGCCACGGCCCTGGGGGTGACGAGGCTTTTGGAGGCGATCCGCCACGTGGATCCCTCCATCCGCTTCTACCAGGCCTCCACCAGCGAGATGTTCGGCAAGGTCCAGGAGGTGCCCCAGCGGGAGACCACCCCCTTCTACCCGCGCAGCCCCTACGGGGTGGCCAAGGTGTACGGCCACTGGATCACCGTGAACTACCGGGAGAGCTACGACCTCTTCGCCTGCTCGGGGATCCTGTTCAACCACGAGTCTCCCCGGCGGGGATTGGAGTTCGTGACGCGCAAGGTGACGGACGCGGTGGCGCGGATCAAGCTGGGACACAGCCGAAAGCTTGCCCTGGGCAACCTGCGCTCGCGCCGGGACTGGGGACACGCCAGAGACTACGTGGACGCCATGTGGCGGATGCTGCAGCAGGATGCTCCGGAGGACTACGTGATCGCCACGGGGCACACCCGCTCGGTGGAGGAGCTGGTGGCGCTGGCCTTCGGCCATGCGGGCCTGGACTGGCACGAGTTCGTGGTGTCCGACCCGCGCTTCATGCGACCGGCGGAGGTGGACGAGCTGGTGGGGGACTCCTCCAAGGCATTGCGCCAGCTCGGGTGGCAGCCGCGCATCTCCTTTGAGGCGATGATCCAGGAGATGGTGGAGGCGGATCTGGAACGCTGGCGGGAGCGCCTGAGCCGCCCGTCGGCGCGGCCCTGAGCGATGCGGGTGCTGGTCACGGGGGCCACCGGCTTCGTGGGGACCCATCTGGTGCGGCAGCTTGGCCGCCTGGGACACGAGGTTTGGGGCACCCATCGGCCCGAGGTGGCGCTGGCGGCGGTCCTGCCGCAGGTGCGGCTGTTGCCGCTGGAAGTGGCCGATCCATCCTCTTGGGCGGCCGCCCTGGCCCAGTCCCGCCCGGAGGCGGTGGTGCACCTGGCGGGCTACGCCGCGGTGGGCCGCTCTTGGGAGGAGCCGCGGGAGGCGGTGCGCACCAATGTCCTGGGCACCTTGAACCTGTTGGAGGCGGTGCGCACGACCGGCATCGACCCGGTGATCCTGTCCATCGGCTCGGGGGACGAGTACGGGGCGGTGGAGGAGCTGCCGGTGCGGGAGGACACGCCGGCGCGCCCGGGCAATCCCTATGCGGTGAGCAAGCTGGCCCAGGGCCTTTTGGCCTTGGAGTACCACCGCCGCCACGGGATGCGGGTGGTGCACCTGCGGCCCTTCAACCACATCGGGGCCGGCCAGGCCCCGGGCTTTCTGGTCAGCGACCTGGCGCGGCAGATCGCGCTGATGGAGGCGGGCAGGCAGGAGCCCAAGCTGCGGGTGGGCAACCTGGACACCGCCCGGGATTACCTGGACGTGCGGGACGTGGCGGCGGCCTACGCCCTGGCCCTTTCCGCAGCCGAGCCGGGCCAGGTGTACAACATTGCCTCGGGGAGGGCCCGCACGGGCCGGGAGATCCTGCGGGGACTGCTGGCCCTGACGTCCCTGCGGGTGGAGGTGACGGAGGACCCGCGGCTTTTCCGGCCCTCCGACACGCCGGTGGTGGTGGGGGACGCGGGGAAGTTCCGGGCGGCCACCGGGTGGCAGCCGCGGTATCGCCTCGAGGAGAGCCTGCGCTCGGCCCTGGACGGCTGGCGGGGTGGATAAGGCGGAAATATCACACAAAAGGAATCCGTTGGCGAATGTAGAATCGGAGTAGATGGTGGAGCGAAACCGTGTCGAGGGGTGATCAGCCAGCCGATGTCCAACCGCAAGAAGGCCAAGCGGCAGAAGAAGAAGCCGCTGCTCAATAGCCGGCGCCGGCCGCAAACGCGCACCGAGCGCACGGTGGAGGCGCTTTCCGGTTTCGCTTTCGACCAGCGTTCGATCATCTTCGGCCTGTTCTTGTTGGCGGTGATGCTGCCGCCCTTTTTCCGGGGGTTGTTCTTCCGCCCGGACCAGGACGTGGAGATCGCGGTGGTCGCGGGCCTGTTTTTGATCTGGTGGTTCCACAAGTACACGGCGGGAGAGGGGGACTTCCTGCGCACCCCCCAGGACTGGGCGGTGCTGGGCCTGCCCGTGGCCTACGTGCTGTCCACCTTCGTGGCGGTGCGCCCGCACACGGCGGTGCAGCTGGACCTGGTCTACGGCATGTTTTTCGTGATCTACTGGCTGTCCTCCCAGATGGTGCGGGGGGAGCGGTTTCTGCGGGGGCTTTTGAGCGCCCTCTTGGTGTCGGCGACGGGCGTGGCTTTCGTGGGACTTTGGGCGGCCATCAACCCCAAGATCTACCCCGGCGCCTATCTGGGCACCGGGGTGCACGGACGGATCTACTCCACCCTGCAGTATCCGAACTCCTTTGCCGCCTTCATGGTGGGGGCGAGCCTTTTGGCCCTGACCCTGTGGCTGACGGCGGACCGGGAAGGAAAGGGCTGGCGGCGGGAGCTGTCCCGGCTGTGGTTTCCCATGGCGGGGGCGCTTTGCTTTGCGGGCTTCATTCTGGCCTACTCCCGCGGGGTGGACCTAGTCTTTCCGGTGGTCTACCTGATCTTCCTCGCGTTCGCGCCCAGGGGGGAGCGGTTGCGCTTCGCCAGCTACGCCTTGGGCATGCTGGCGGCGGCGGCGGTGGGGGCGGAGGTCTTTCGCCATCTGCAGCTGGGGCCGCACCCGGCCCAGGCCTGGGGGGCGGTGGTGCTGCTCCCGGTGCTGGCGGCGGGACTGGGCTTCGTGGCCCAGCGGTATATGGGCCTGGCGCCGGGGCGGCGCACGGCCCTGGGGGGCGGGATCCTGGCGGTGCTGGTGTTGGGCGGGGCGGCGGTGCTGATCCACCACCCGCCCCAGGCCCTGGTGCACCGCACGGCCAGCATCGCCCACATGATGAAGGACCACAATGTGCTGGAGCGCTTCGCCTACTGGCGCACGGCCCTGGCCATTGTGGCACAGCACCCGATTTTGGGCAGCGGCGGGGGCGGCTGGTCGGTGCTGTACTTCAAGTATCAGCACTACCCGTTCTCCTCGACGCAGGTGCACAACGACTACCTGCAGACCTGGGTGGAGGCGGGAACCATCGGGCTTTTGGCCTTGCTGGCCGTGTGGGTGCTGTTTTTGCGCCAGGCCCTGCGTTGGCGGGCCAGGGCGGAGGGGATCAAGAAGCTGTACCCGGTGGGGGTGGCCACGGGAGCCCTGGCCGTCGGTCTGCACGCGGCCTTGGACTTCGACATCTCGCTGGCGGCCCTGGGGATCTACCTTTGGAGCCTGTTCGGGGCGGCCCGGGGCATGACGGCCGAGGCAAAGCCGGCGACGGTGCACAAGCTGGGGACGCGCTTTGCCTGGGCGGCCCTGGCCGGGGCGATCTTCCTGATCATCGGCATCCTGTTCAAGGTTTCCGCCGATTGGAGCCAGGCGGGGACGCTGGCCCTGCAGGGCAAGAATGCCTCCCAGGCCGTGGTGGACTTCCAGCGGGCGGCGCGCTATGATCCGTTGAAGGCCGGGAACTACTTGGGGATCGCGGAGGCGGATGTGGCCTTGGGACCCGGCAGCCCGTTCGCGGTGGGCAAGCCCCAGACCTACATCCAAAAGGCCTTGGCGTTGGAGTCGGTGACGCCGAAGTACAACGCGCAGGCGGCGGACCTTTATTACCAGACGGGGAACCAGGCCCAGGCGGTGGCTGACTTCCGCAAGGCTCTCGGGGAGCAGCCCTACCAGAAGACCAACTACGAGGACCTGGCGGAGGTGGGGGAGCTTTATGCCCAGAGCCTGGTGCAAGGCAAGAAGCGTGCCGAAGCGAGGCCGATCTTGCAGGAGATAGCCGGGTTGCCGTCGAAGATGGCAAGCCGGGCCAGGCAGGCGCCGTTCTTCGCTTTTCCGTCGGAGCGGTTGGCGGCAACGTCCAGCCACGTCGAACTTGCAGCGGGGCAGGCGGCAGCGATGTCGGGGAGCTGGCGGGCGGCGGGTGGCTACCTGAGCGCCGCAGCCAAGAACAAGGCGACGACCGGGGAGGCGGATCTGTGGCTGGGGGCGGCGTTGGCCAAGCAGGGGAAGACGAAGCAGTCCCAGGCGGTGCTGGCCAAGGCGTATGCCGCGGATAAGAGTCTAAAGGGGCAGTATGGGGTGATCCTCGGGGTTCTGGGCTGACGCATCCTCACTTTTGAGTTAGCAATTAGCTGGAAGCAATCCATCTGCCGACATTATGAGGCTTGACAAGACGGCCTCGAGTTTGGCCAGGGAGGGGCGATGCTTCCTGAACACGATTTCCCCGACGCGCCATAGGCTCAGAACCCGCCGCTTGCGCGTGCTGCAGGCCACCCACTTGCGTTGGATCTCCCGTTGTTCCCCCCACAAACCCGCCGCAGACATCCAGGCAAAGGCAATGATCAGAAACAGGCGGTCATACCTCTCCGGCGTGGAGATGTCCACTCCCTTGAGTTTCCAACCGTTGCGCTGGTTCTTGATGTCCTTGAAGGACTCCTCGATCTGCATGCGGTGGGCATAGGCGGCAACGATCCGGTCCAGGGAGCCCGACAAGTTGGTCAGCAGGAACCACGGCTCCTTTTGTCCCCGGTCGTACGCCAGGACCAAACGCACCTGTTTAGGGCCCCGGTCCCGATAGGCCACCTGGCCGAAGTCGTGGCGCATACCCTTGCGGGCCTTGAAGCTGTACAGCACGCCGCTCCAACTGGCACCGCGTACCCCCACGGAGCGCCTGGCGCGGATGACGAAGACGAAGCCGAGATTCTCGACGAGGTCCAACAGCTCCACCCGGGCGAAGCCGCGATCGGCTAGGATGACTATCTTGAGTCCGGGAGGGGCGATCCGCTTGAGTTCCTCCAGCAGTTCATGCTCGAAGCGGTTCTGGTTGCCCTTGAGTTCGCGCTTCCAGACGGTGCGCCACAGGATGGGGATGGCTCGGCCTCGGGCATTGAGGGAGAGCATCAGGGTCTGGTGCAGGTTGTTGTTCAGATCGGTCCAGTCCTAAGGAGAGGAAGACGCAGCGCTTCTTGGCCGTCAGCCAAGCCAGCAGATCCGCACAGGCGGCGGAGACGTTGATCCCCTCGTTGCTCAGGAAGCGATTGACCCGGTTGATGTTGCTTTTGGGAAGGGACCTGCCCAGCGTGTGGCGACCGATGGCGGCGATACCGACGGAGGGTGAGTGGATGAGGCCTACGACGAGAGCGGCCACGGTTTTGCGTTGGGACTTGCGCACGTTCGTAACATGTGCTATAAACCAATTGGTAAGTTTGTTGAGCATTGGGATTCTCCTTCGTGGTTTTTGTCAGGTATAATTTCGCGGGAGGATCCCAATTTCCTTTTAAAACCATGGGAGATAGAATCGTGATTCAAATATAGATTAGTCTGAATATTATAGTGAGGATTCGTCAGATCCCGCAGACGATAAGAAGGATCAAGTAGAAAAATACATACATTGCGTGACGGGTTCAAGATTCTTATGGATGATTATTGTCCTATTGAAGCAGGAAAGACCGCTATGTTTCTTTTCATTATGGTTGTTGTTGCTGGCCCTAATATCATTAATACTTATAGTGCCACAATAATATTGTTATATCTAAGAGCTCGCTTGGTCCCTCGCCTTTCGCCGGTGGGTTTACAACTTCTCAGGCTCCCCGGACCAGATTGTTGCCCCTATGCCCACCGCATGGAGATTGAGGAGTCCTTCAGGGACATCAAGAACCAGCGCAGTGATTGGAGGCTCAAGGGAGTGGACATCTCCACGCCGGATAGGGATGACCGGCCGTTCCTGATCATCGCCTTCGCCTATGCCTGGATGTCCGCTGCCGGTCTGGGGGGAGAGCAACGAGGGATGCAACGGAAGTGGGTGGCCTGCAGCACCCGCAAGCGGCGGGTCCTTAGCCTATGGCAGGTCGGGGAAATTGTGTCCGGGAAACATCGGCCATCCTTGACTAAACGGGAGAGGATCTTGTCTGACCCCATATAGTCGACAGCAGAACTGTATCCATTAAATTGCTAATGAAAAGTGAGGATACCCTAACTGCTGCGGAGGTAAATGCATGGAAGGAGGCGGATCTGACGAAGGAAAGGGAGAGCACGGACCTACAGGAGTTGTCTAGGGTGCTAAAATATATAGCAAGACACAAGAAAAGTAATATATGGGGAATTATATTACAGTCATGAGGCGGACAAGAATAATGGAAGTTGGGATTCGTCAGCTTGAAGGACATGAAGGTCTATAGAGGAGTTCAGCAGCTCGATACAAGGCTATTAGTAGCATCATTGATATGTTTTCTAGTGTATATTCTTAATGCCCAATTCACCTTTGCATCAGGAGATGTCGTGCCGACATCAGTATTACCTTTTGCTATTTTGGGACATGCCAATGTTTACATCGGACATTATATATTGCAGCCTGGACAACCAATACCATATTATGTAAGGCTATTTCATGGACATTATTTATCATCAAGTCCAATAGGCGCTGCTATTACGGCGACGCCCGTATATATTTTGTATGTATTCCTAGGTGGCGCACTAAATCTTGCAAGCGCTGCAATATTGGGAAAGCTCAGTGCTAGCGCGATTGCGGCTTTATCGGTATATTTGATAGGTATATTCTTGAACAAAATCGGCATTACAAAATATGTGTTTTTTGCGATTCTATATGGGCTGGGAACTGAAACATTTGCTATAAGCAGCCAAGGACTTTGGCAGCATGGAGCTGCAACATTGTGGTTAATTCTATTTCTGATTGCAACGTGGGATGTGATCAAAGATAACAGAAAATATGCTGAATATTGGGGCGGTGCTTTCGCAGGAATGGTAGTTGCCTCCCGACCTGATGATTTTCTTATTATAGTACCATTTATTATTTGGATGACACTTAACAAGCAATTGCGTATGCGGTTGGTTGGGGTAGCAGCGACCTTCATACCAATTGTCGCATTAAATATGGAATATAATGCATATTTCTTCGGCTCATATTTTAGTACTGGATACGGCAATATTAGTCATGTATATGCTATGTTTAGCTTTCCGTTGATATTAGGCCTTGCGGGCAATTTATTTAGTCCTAGTAAGGGATGGTTGGTATTTGCACCCTGGTCGCTGAGCATTATCGGGCTATTTCACAAGAAATACACCAAAACGATAAAATATTATTTTATACTAGCGTTATGCGCTGGAGTATTCCTAGGGTTAGTACTAATAGCCAAGTTCTATCAGTGGCCAGGCGGCTATTCTTATGGACCAAGGTATATGACGGATTTTACTCCCAGCATAATAATATTGTCGGGAATAGTAATCGACCCCTGGCTGAGCCGGCGCTCAGCTAAAGTAAAAAATATTAACATATATATTCGAATAGTGTTGGTTTTGGCATTCGCTTGGTCTTTTGCGATTCAGTTTCTCGGCGCTTATGTGATAAGTGGGGGTGCATGGAATGCAGCTGCTCATCCAAATACATTCCTTAGGCCGCTATTTTCAGTGGAAGACTCTATGCCATTATATTATTTGAAAACATTATTGCATTTGCATAATTATGAACCTAAAATTGAGAATCCTCAAATTGTATTTAAGAGTCTTGTGCTATTGGAAAAACCGTTTATATTCAAGCCTGGGAAAGTCGTGTCAAATAAAAGGTACGCTATATTGATGCCTAATAGCATCTACCACGGGGTAGCAGTGATTAAAAATATTGGAAGAGATAAGCTAATTGCGTTTCCTGGGGAAAAGGGCGTTGTTGTCCATTTTGCTTATAAGATATTTAAAGGGGAAAATGAGGTTGTATCAAGTGGGATACGCAGCGCTTTACTTCATAATATAGCGAGCGGTCGAAGGGAGAAAGTATATTTTGAGTTTGCTACACCATCGTCACCTGGGGATTACTCTGTTATGTTCACATTAGTCCAGGAGAATACGGAGTGGTTTCAGGACAGATTGGATAATTACAATGCTTATATAATGAATATTAGCATATCCTAAAATATGCCTGACCAGATAAGTCCACCGGTGGTGTAAGCCTGTGATTTCTTGGCCTAATACTCGGGCCAAGTGGGGGTAATCCAACGTGGTTCGAGCCCGATGTCCAAGTGGACGAAGAGGGAATGGAAATAGCCTCCAAGCGCCTGCCCGACAGGGGCTATCTTCTGGCGAGGATCCACAGCCAGTTCTTCGTCATCCGGTCCCTCCCGCCAGGGGCCTTGCCCCAAGGCAGGCCGTCACTAGGCGGTGGAATAGTTCGCCCTCCCAGCGGCGCGGGTTGAGGCGATAGCAGAACTCATCGAGGTATTCCCCCAGGTGATGCTTGCTGACCCCGTGGAAGGTTCCGTCGATGAAGGCCTTCGCATTGCTGATGACTGTGTGCAACCAGCGGAAGTGGGTATCCTGCGGCGGTCCTTTCATCACCACGGGCACGTGCTCGAAGCCGATCCCGTCCGAAATGTTGTAGGCCGACCAGCCGTCGGTCTTTACGGTGCTCCCCTCGCTGATGAGTTGAGGAGCGGTCGCCTTGATGGAGTCGGCGCTCAAGTCGGGCACCGGTCGCATGCGGAAGAACTGGGATACTCGTCATCCGCACCCAGGGAAGCAGCCACCAACACGGGAACCTGGGCGGTGCCGCGGCCGAAGTGGCCTTTGCCTCGATCTTGTCCCCCGATGAAAGCATCGTCTAACTCGTTGGACAGCCCCTTCAACCGGTAATGGGTGTCTCGCTGGACCATGGCGCTTCGGATACGCCGCAGTACATACAGGGCGGACTTGTAGTTGACCTGGAGTTCCTTCATCAGGGATAGGGCG
>JAJZIM010000048.1 GCA_021810565.1 Bacillota bacterium | reverse complement strand
ATCGCCTGCTGCCACAGCAAGGGCAGTGTTCCGCCCGGCCGCTTAAATCATCTTCCCGCCTGTGACATTAAATGGAGGCGCCGCGAGGGTGCCGACCTCTGTGAGCCAGCTTCATGCTTCAGGGCTGTCGGACACGGCCCACCCTTGAGTTTCGACCGAGGCTGGCGTAGAATTAGGTTGTGGAGGTGAACCCTTTGAACCGGAAAGCCATCGGCCGGGACACCGGGCTGACCGTCCGGATGTTCTTGACCATGTTCCTGCTGGCCGCGCTTTACCTGGCCTTCGTGTTCGTCCTGGTGCGCGCCGGGGTGGGCATAATCGTCGTCGCCCTCATCGCCGGCGGCCTGCTCGTCGTCCAGTACTACCTGTCGGACACCTTGGTGCTGGCCTCGGTGGGGGCCCGGGTGGTGACCGCCCAGGAGCAGCCCCAGTTGCACGCCATCGTGGGAAAGCTGGCGGCCACCGCCGACCTGCCCATGCCGCGGGTGGCCGTGGTGGACAGCAACATCCCCAACGCCTTCGCCACCGGGCGCAACCCGCGGCACGCCGTGGTGGCCGTGACCAGCGCCCTGCTGCAGCGGTTGCCGCCCCAGGAGCTGGAGGCGGTGCTGGGCCATGAATTGACTCACGTGAAGAACCGCGACATGGCGGTGATCACCGTGGCCAGCTTCTTCGCCACCGTGGCCGCCTTCCTGGTGCAGCAGTTCATGTTCTGGGGGATCTTCGACGAGGAGGACAGCCGAAGCAACTACACCTGGCTGATCTACCTGGCCTCCATCCTGGTGTGGCTCATCAGCTACTTCCTGATCAACGCCCTCTCCCGCTACCGGGAGTACGCCGCCGACCGCGGCTCGGCCATCCTCACCGGCTCCCCCTCCCAACTGGAATCGGCCCTGACCAGGATCAGCGGGCAGATGGAGCGCATCCCCAACCGGGACCTGCGTCAGGCGGAGCGCCTCAACGCCTTCTACATCATCCCCGCCGTCAGCCGGCAGTCCCTGATGGAGCTGTTCTCCACCCACCCCTCCCTGGAGCACCGGCTGGCCCAGCTGCAGCGGATCGAGCGCCAAATGGAGGGGGTCTGAGATGGGTTTTTTGGACGCGCTGCTCGGCCGGACTCGCTTGGAGAAGCCCAAGTTGGACGCCCTCTTCGCCCTCTCCACCGCCCGGCTCACCCTGGATGGCGCCGGGTTCAAGGCGGGGGAGCGGGCGGGGGTTTGCCTGCGCCCGGTGGAGGCGGGCGCCTTCGCCGCCGCGGAGAAGGATCTGATGGAGATCCTGCGCCTGTCCCAGGAGGAGCTGCAACTGACCCCCATGACCGTCCAGGACGAGTTGGGGTTTCAATGGGTGGTGCTGACCTCGCCCCAATTCGAGAGCCTGGTAACCGCCGTCCACCTGGTGGCCGACAACCTGCAGGAGCAGGGCTTTGGCGAGCAGATCCTGGCGGCGGCCTTCCTGTTCCAGGATGCCGGCCAGAAAGCGGTCTACGTGGTCTACAACTACAAGCGGGGCTCCTTCTATCCCTTCGTGCCCCGAGAGGGCCAGGACCAGGAGCGCGACAACGCCGGCGAGCTGCGTCTGTCCGGCCTGTTGTCCAAGGAGTTGCCCGTGGAGAAGGAACTTGAGCGCTGGTACGCCCTTTGGAAACTGCCCGTTTGAGACGGCGCAGGCCCGCCCTCACCGATGAAGGCGGGCCTGTTGCTTTTTCCGCCTCAGGTCTCGAACAGCTGCCGCGCCTCGGCCAGGGTCATGTCGCCATGGGGCAGGATCAGGTCCGACTCCTGCAGGGACGCGTCGTCCAACCGGCTCCCCCGGCGCCGCACCAACTCCAGGATCTCGGACAAGCTGCCCCGAAAGCCCGCCTCGTCCGCCGCCGCGACCTGGGCGGAGATCCGCTCGTCCAGGGCCTTCAGCTCCTCCAGCACCGCTCCGTCCACCCGGTACTGGCCCTCGCCCGGGATCCGCACGATCACGACCCGCCGCCTCCCGCCGTCTGCGCCTTGAGCCGCTCCAACTCCGCCGTGACGTTCTGGTCGGCGGAGAGCTTGTTCAGCTGCTTTTGGATGTCGTCCTGGGAGGCGTCCGGGTCCAGGGCGTCCTGCAAAGTGCCCGCGTCCACCAGCTCGTTGATGGCCGAAGCCCGCGCCTGCATCTGCTCCGTGCGGTCCTTGGCCCGCTGGACGGCCAGCCCCACGTCGGCGAACTGCTCCGACAGCCCGCTGGTGGCCTCGCCGATCTTGACCTGGGCCTGCGCCGCCGAGTATTGGGCCTTGATGACCTCCTTCTGGGTGCGGAAGCTCTCCACCTTGGTGGTCAAGGCCCGCTCCGTGTCCGTGAGCTTGGCCTGCTGCTGCTCCAAAGACGCCAACTGGGAGTGCAGCCCGTCCAGTTGGCTTTGGATCGCCTGCTTGCGCTGCAGGGCCGCGGTGGCCAAGTCCTCGCGCTGCATGGTCAGCGCCTGCTTGGCCTCCTCCTCCAGCTTGCCGGCGTTCTGCTCCAGCTGCGCCGCCTGCATCTCCAGGCGCTTCTTGGACGACACGACATCCGCCAGCCCCCGGCGCACGTTCTGCAACAGTTCCAACTGTTTCTGATAGGAGTAGTCCAGCGTCTCCTCCGGGTTCTCCGCCTGGTCCAACGCGTGGCTCACCTTGGCCTTGAACATGGTGGACATCCGGGAAAGCAAACCCATGATGCAAACCTCCCCGCCAGTTTTCCTGCCCCTATTGTATCTCCCCCTCCCATATCTTGCAACCATCTTTCGGCCCGACTTGTCTCACGCCGCTCCCCCCGGGGCGCTCCCCAGCACCCGGGCGGGATCCTCCGGCACGCCGTCGCGCAGCACCTCGAAATGCAGATGGTCGCCCTCCCCGCTGCCCGCCAGACCCGGCACCCCCACCTGGGCCAGCACCTGTCCCGCCTCCACCGGGTCGCCCGCGGCCACCCGCACCGCCGTCAGACCGGCATACACCGTCTCCAGCCCGCCGCCGTCCGATACCCCCACCTGCGTGCCCAGCAGGGGATCCCGGTTCACGAAGGAGACCCGCCCTGCCAGGGCCGCCCGCACCGGCGTGCCGAAGGGAGCCGCCAGATCCCAGGCGTCGTGGAAGCGCCAGTCCTGATAGGTGGGGGAGAAGACCCAGCCGTAGCCCAGGACCATCCTGCCGACCAAGGGAGGCACCGGCCGCGTCGCCCGCGGGGAAACGGCGGCGGGGGCCGCCGCTGGGGCGCGGCTGGGGACCCTCACCGCGGCGTGAACCGCCGGCGGCGTCCTGCGCTGCACCGAGGGCCGGGAAACCCTCGGCGCGGGCAGGTGCTGCAGCCGCCAGACGGCCAGCAGGCTGCCCAGGGCCAGCAGGGCGACCCCCGCCAGGAGGGCGGGGGGCAGCGACCGCAGCCGGAATCGCCACCGGCGCCACAAGACCCGCATCCTTTGCCGCAGCATCCGCATCACCTCGGGACCATTTTGCCCGTAAAATGCCATGCGCATACTACGCCTCGCGCGGCACCCGGGCGCCCAGGGGCGTCCCCAAGACCACCCGGGTCGCGCCGCGCCCAGGGTCGTAGCGCAAATCCAACTGCAGGTCGATGGGCCGGCCGGCCACCGTGACCGGCGGTCCCAGGTCCGGGCCGTACCCGTAGACTGCGGCATGGGTACCCGCGGCCACCCCCTCCACCCGACAGGCTCCGGCGGCACGCAGCACCCGCCGAACCAGGCGTCGGTCGGCCGCGGCGCTCCGGCGCCCCGGGAGATATCCCTCCAGCCGGACGAAGACGTGCGGCTTGGCCAATCCCCGGAAAGGCGCCGCCACCCGCCGCTCGCCGATGGACACCCCAAGCCTTCCCGAGGGTGTAAAGTCCACCGTCAGGTAGGTCTCGGGCGGTAGACCCAGGGCAGGCTCCAGATCGAAGCTCTCCAACACCAGCCGGGCCGTGGCGCCGGTGTACACCACCCGGCGATAGCCCTCGCCGCGCACCCGCTGCCGCAGGCGCAACCCCGGCTCCAAGCCGCCGGCCAGCGCGGCCCCCCACGCGGTCAGTCCCCTCAGGCCGTGATAGCGGTGGTCCACCACCGCCCAGGCGCTGTAGGAGGAAGACACGGGTCGCGCCCCGGTGGCCCGCCAGGCCCGCTGGAGCAGCCGGGGCGGCGGCGCCGTCGCGCCTACCTGGGGCGTGACTCCCGGGGTGACCAAGAACAAAAAGGCCGCCAAGACCAGGGCACCGCGCATGCCCTCACCTCCGGCCTTATTATTCCCTTCATGCCTTTTATTAGCCGCATCCCCAGGCGGCGCGCCGTCCGCTCCGCGCAGGGGTCCAGCTCACCGGGCGCCTGCGCTACTCGTCGTAGCCGGCCGCCTTCAGCCGGGCGACGGCCCGCAGCAGGGCCGCCTTGGCCCGGGCGTAATCCACATCCTCCCGCTTGGCCTTCAGCCGCTCCTCGGCGCGCTTCCTGGCGGCCCGCGCCCGCTGCACGTCGATCTCCTCCGGCCGCTCGCAGGAGTCCACCAGCACCGTGACGTGGCGCGGTCCCACCTCCAAGAAGCCGGCGCTGGCGGCGAGCACTCCCCAGGTCCCGTCCCGCTTCAGGCGCAGGGGCGCGGGATCTAGGGCGGTCATGAGGGGAGCGTGCTGCGGCAGGACGCCCAGTTCTCCCTCGGTGCCGCGCAGGATCACCATCTCCACGTCCTCATCCACCACCTGCCGCTCGGGGGTGATCACCCGCAGATGCGTGGTGCTCATAGGCTCTTGGCCTTCTCCAGAACCTTGTCGATGCTGCCCACCATGTAGAAGGCCTGCTCCGGCAACTCGTCGTGCTTGCCCTCCAGGATCTCCCGGAAGCCCCGGATGGTCTCCTTCAAGGGCACGTAAACCCCGGGACTGCCGGTGAAGGTCTCCGCCACGAAGAAGGGCTGGGACAAAAACCGCTGGATCTTGCGGGCCCTGGCCACCGTCAGCTTGTCCTCCTCGGACAGCTCGTCCATGCCCAGGATGGCGATGATGTCCTGCAGGTCCTTGTACCGCTGCAGCACCTGCTGCACCCCGCGGGCCACCTGGTAGTGCTCCTCGCCCAGGATCTGCGGATCCAGGATGCGGGAGGTGGAGGCCAGGGGATCCACCGCCGGGTAGATCCCGAGCTCCGCGATCCAGCGCTCCAGGTTGGTGGTGGCGTCCAGATGCGCGAAGGTGGTGGCGGGAGCCGGATCGGTGTAGTCGTCGGCGGGAACGTACACGGCCTGGATGGAGGTGATGGATCCCTTCTTGGTGGAGGTGATCCGCTCCTGCAGCTCACCCATGTCCGTGGCCAGCACCGGCTGGTAGCCCACCGCCGAGGGCACCCGGCCCAGCAGGGCGGACACCTCCGACCCGGCCTGGACGAAGCGGAAGATGTTGTCGATGAAGAGCAGCACGTCCCGCCCCTCTTCGTCCCGGAAATATTCCGCCATGGTGAGGCCGGAAAGCCCCACCCGCATGCGCACCCCGGGCGGCTCCTGCATCTGGCCGTAGACCATGGCGGTCTTGCTGATCACCCCGGACTCGCGCATCTCGGTCCAAAGCTCGTTGCCCTCCCGGGTGCGCTCCCCCACCCCGGAGAAGACGGAGATGCCGCCGTGCTCCGTGGCGATGTTGTGGATCAGCTCCATCACCAGCACCGTCTTGCCCACCCCGGCGCCGCCGAAGAGGCCGACCTTGCCGCCCTTGGGGTAGGGGCACAAGAGGTCCACCACCTTGATCCCCGTCTCCAGGATCTCGGTGCTGACCGACTGCTCCTGGAGGCTGGGCGCCGGACGGTGGATGGGGTAGCGCCGGTCGCTCTCCACCGGCCCCGCCTTGTCGATGGGGTTGCCCAGGATGTCGAAGATGCGCCCCAGGGTCGCCTCCCCCACCGGCACGCTGATGGGCGCTCCCTCGTCCACCACCCGCATGTCCCGCACCAGGCCGTCGGTGGAGCCCATGGCCATGCAGCGCACCCGGTCGTCTCCCAGGTGTTGCATCACCTCGCAGGTCAAGTCGATGCTCCGCTCGGCCTCCTCGGCGGTGATCCGCACCGCGTGGTAGATGGCCGGCAGCTTGCCCGCCGGGAACTCGACGTCCACCACCGGGCCGATCACCCGGACCAAGCGCCCCTCATTCTGCACTTTTTTACCTCCCTCGCCCCTCGGGGCCTACATGGCCTCCACGGCGGTCACGATCTCGATGATCTCCTTGGTGATGGCCGCCTGGCGCGCCCGGTTGTGGCGCAGGGTCAGGCGGTCGATCAGGTCGGCGCAGTTGCGGGTGGCCGCGTCCATCGCCCGCATGCGGGCGCCGTGCTCGCTGGCCTTGGCCTCCTGCAGGGCTTCGAAGACTTGGCTCTCCACGTATTTTGGCAGCATGGCGGCCAGGATCTCCCGCGCTCCCGGCTCGAAGATGTACCCGCCGGTCACAGCGTGCTGCTCCCCGCGCAGGGCCTCGCCGGAGATGGGCAGCAAGGGGATGGCGACCGCATGCTGTTGCATGGCGGAGACGAAGCGGGTGTAGACCAGGACCACCTCGTCCACCGCTTCGGCGGTGTACAGGGCCATGGCCCGTTCCGCCGCCGCCTTGGCCTGCTCGAAGCGGGCCTCGTCGCCCACCGGCGCGAACTCTCCCAACAGCTCGTAGCCGCGCCGTCGGAAGAAGTCCCGTCCTTTGCGCCCCATGGCGATGATGCCGTACCGGCGTTCTCCAACCGTCGCGACGGCCTGCGTGGCTTGGCGCAGCACGTTGGCGTTGTAGGCGCCGCACAGGCCCCGATCGGAGGTCAGGACCAGGAAGGCCACCTTGCGGACGGTCCGCACGGCCATGAGCGGGTGGGATACGACACTGGTGCGCGCGGCCACCCGCTGCAACACCTCCCGCAGGTTCTCGGCGTAGGGACGCGCCGCCTCGGCCCGGCTCTGGGCACGGCGCAGCTTGCTGGCCGCCACCATCTTCATGGCCTTGGTGATCTGCTGGGTGTTCTTGACGCTCTTGATGCGCCGGCGGATGTCCTTCAAATTCTCTGCCATTTTGCCCCTCCCTAGAAGGTGGTCCCAAACTCCTCCAGGGCCTGCTTCAACTCCGCCTCCGTCTCCGGGGTGAGTCTGCCCGTCTCCCGGATGGACTGGGCGATCCCCGGTCGCTCACTGCGGGCGAAGGCCAGGAAATCGCGCTCGAACAGGTGCGCCTTCTCCACTGGCACCTGGTCCATGTAGCCGTTGGTGGCGGCGTAGATGGTCATCACCTGCTCCTCCAGGGACACCGGCTGGTACTGGGGCTGCTTCAGGATCTCGGTGACCCGCTTGCCCCGCTCCAGCCGCGCCTGGGTGGCCTTGTCCAAGTCGGAACCGAACTGGGCGAAGGCGGCCAGCTCACGGTATTGCGCCAGGTCCAAACGCAGCCGCCCGGCCACCTGCTTCATGGCCTTGGTCTGGGCGGCGCCACCCACCCGGGAGACCGACAGCCCCACGTTGATGGCGGGGCGCACCCCGGCATAGAACAGGTCCGGCTCCAGATAGATCTGGCCGTCGGTGATGGAGATGACGTTGGTGGGGATGTAGGCCGAGACGTCTCCCGCCTGGGTCTCGACGATGGGCAGCGCGGTCAGGGAGCCCGCCCCCAAGTCGTCGTTCAGCTTGGCCGAGCGCTCCAACAGGCGGGAATGCAGGTAGAACACGTCGCCGGGATAGGCCTCGCGGCCGGGCGGTCGGCGCAACAGGAGGGACATGGCCCGGTAGGCCACGGCGTGCTTGGACAGGTCGTCGTACACCACCAGCACATGCTTGCCGGCATACATGAACTCCTCGCCCATGGCGCAGCCGGTGTAGGGGGCCAGGTACTGCAGCGGGGAGGGCTCGCTGGCGGTGGCCGCCACCACCACGGTGTACTCCATGGCGCCGTGCTCCTCCAGGGTGTGCACCAGGCGCGCCACCGTGGAAGCCTTCTGGCCGATGGCCACGTAGATGCAGTACATGTTCTGGCCCTTCTGGTTGATGATGGCGTCCAGGGCGATGGCCGTCTTCCCCGTGGAACGGTCACCGATGATCAGCTCGCGCTGGCCCCGCCCGATGGGGATCATGGAGTCGATGGCCTTGATCCCCGTGAGCATGGACTCATGCACCGGCTTGCGGTCCACGATCCCCGGCGCCCGGGCCTCCACCGGCCGGTGCCGGTCGGTCTTCAAGGGCCCCAGCCCATCCAGCGGCTCGCCCAGGGCGCTCACCACCCGACCCAACAGCGCCTCTCCCACCGGCACCTCCACGATGCGGCCGGTGCGCCGCACCGTCTGCCCCTCCTTGATCCCCTCGTCGCTGCCCATGATGACGCAGCCGACGCTCTCCTCCTCCAGGTTCAGGGTCAGGCCGTGGGTGCCGTCGGCGAATTCCAACAGCTCCCCCGCCATGGCCCCCTCCAGGCCGTAGATCCGGGCGATGCCGTCGCCCACGCTGAGCACCACGCCCACATCGGCCAGCTCCGTGACCGCTTGGTACCGCTCAAGCTCCTGCTTCAGGATCGAGCTGATTTCCTCCGCCTTAATGCTCAAAGGCATAACCTCCTCCGCTCCCGCCGCGTAGCCGCTCCCTAAGCCGGGCCAGCCGCCGAACCATGCTGCCGTCCAGGATTCGATCCCCCACGCGGACCACCACCCCGCCCACCAGGGCCGGATCCGTCCGCACCGTCAACTGCACCGTCTTGCCCGTGGACCGGGTCAAGGCCCCCGCCAATTCGTCCCGCTGGGCATCCGTAAGCGCTACCGCGCTGTCCGCGACCGCCTGCACCACGCCCCGCTCCTCGTCCCACAGCCGCCGGTAGACGGCATGGATGGCCGGCAACAGCGCAGCTCGGTCGTGGGCCAACACCAAATCCAAAACGCGCCGGCCCAACTCGTCCAGACGATCCCCCAGCAGGCGGAGCAATGCTGCGTGCTTAGCCGCCCGGTCCAACTGCGGATGGGTCAGGAAACGCCGCAACGGGGCGGACCGGTCCCACAAGTCGGCGACCAGCCGCAGCTGCCGCTCCAGGACCTCCTCCCGGCCCTCCTGCCGCGCCAGCTCGAAAACGGCGCGCGCATAGGGCCGCGCCGCGCGCAGGTCTCTCATTGCAATTGGCCCGCTTCTTGGATGAACTCCTGGGCCAGGCGACGTTGCGCAGGCTCGTCCAGATTGCGCTGCACCAGTTTGCCGGCCGCGGCCACCACCAGGTCCGCGACCTGCTCGCGGATCGCCGCCAGCGCCGCCTCGCGCTCCCGCTGGATCTCCTCCAGGGCCGCCTTGTGCCGCCGGCTGGCCTCCTTGTGCGCCGCGTCCACGATCTCCCGCGCTCGCTCCTCCCCGGTGCGTTCCGCCGTACTCAGGATCTCCTGGGCATCCTCCTTGGCCTGGTGCACCGCGGCGGCACTCTCGGCCCGGATAGCCTCCGCCTCCTGCCGCAGGGCCTCGGCTTCGGCGAGTTGCTGCGTCACGTACTCGCGCCGCTTGTTCATGGCCTGGGACAGGGGCTTGTAGACGTAGGCCCGCAGCAACGCCAGCAGGATGATCCACATCAGCACCGCGGCCAGCATGTTGCCGAAGGTCAGGTACAACGGCGATTCCCCCTTTTGCCGGTCAACCCGGGCTAGCCCTTCAGGTTGGCGAAGACGAAGAACACGAAGGCGATGACCGGCCAGGCCTCCACCAGACCGACCCCCACCAGGGCCCAGGTCAAGAGGCGTCCCAGAGCCTCCGGCTGCCGGGCCACGCCCTCCACCAGGCGCCCCATCACCAAGCCGTTACCGATGGCCGCTCCCGCCGCGGCGCCGCCCGCCGCCAGGGCCCCCGCGAGAATATGGACGTCCGTGAGATTCATCTATCCGCTTCCTCCCTTGCTGAACTTGCCTCAATGCTCCGTGCTGGACTGGATGCTCATGTAGGCCACGGTCAGGATGGTGAAGATCAGGGCCTGGATCAGGGAGATCAGGTTGCTGAAGATCAGCCAGGCCGTCCCCACTCCCGCCACCAGGATCAGCGATTTGATCCCGGTGATCCCCGCCTTCAGGGTGGTGAGGCGCAGCACGATCTCCCCCGCCAGGATGTTGCCGAAAATTCGGAAGGACAGGCTCACCGGCATCACCAACTGCTCCAAGGCGTTGACGAAGAAACCGAAAATGGGTATGGGACGCCAGAACCAGCCGACGATGTAGTCCTTGAGCCCCCGGTACTTGATCCCCGACCATTGCACCAGCAGGAAAACCGCCACGGCCAGCCCCGCCGGCATGTTGAGGTCCGCCGTGGGCGAGTGGATCCAGCGGGTGTCGAAGCCCGGCAGGGGCAAGAGCCCCATGATGTTGGAGACCACCAGGAGCAAGAACATGGTCAAGGCCATCAGTGTGAGGTTGGGCGCCAATTCCGGCCGGGCCGTCTGCCCCACCAGGTTCTCGAAAGCCTCCATGGCGGTCTCCATCAGGTTCTGGGCCGGGCCGGGAACCCGGTGGGTGACCCGCCGCACCGACCACAGTCCGAAGGCCAGCACCACCACCATGGCGGCCAGGCCGGCGAAGAAAGGAGGCCAGTAGAAGCCGGTCCAGGAAAAGCTCATCCGTTCACCCCCTTGCCTCTGGTCTGGAAAGCCAAGAGCAGCAGATAGAGTCCGTAGGGCACGAAAATCCCCCCTGCCGTCCAGTGCAGATCCACCGACGTGTACCTGGCCAGCAGGAAGAAGAGGAGTCCCAGAACGGCCAGCCGGGAAAAAAACCGCAGATTTATGCCCACCATGGCGGCCGCGGGGCGCAAGCGAGCCCACAGGGGCAGGCGCATCCCCAGCCCCGCCAGGTCCACCGTCCCCGGCACCACCCCGGCGACCAGGCCCCACAGGGCGACAGAACCGGTAAGCAGTGCCGCCACGGTCAAGACCACCCCGAAAACCACGGAGAGCGCCACCGAACGCCGCCACAAGGCGGTGAAACCCGACATCAGCGCAAGAGCACCCGGGACAGGTGATAGAGCCCCACGAACCCCGCCACCACCCCGGTCAGCACCCCTGCTACGGTCAGCCAAGGCGCGGTATGCAAGAGACTGTCCAGCCACTGCCCCAAGAGATAACCCAAAAGCACCGAAGCCGCCAACTGGAAGGACAGGGTGAAGGCCACGCCCACGCCCCGCGCGATCCCCATTCCACGGTTGCCGCCTTCCGCCATGCATAGCCTCCCGCCGAAATGCCGCCCGCTCCCATGTTATCCCGGTAACATGCCTGGGCAGTCGTTGTCCGTCGACTATTTTACTTCTCTGTACCCCGCTTGGCAAGGGGAGGGGTTCCTTCAAAGGATGCTACTTAATGATGATCTTCTTTCTGGCCGGGATCAAACTCCTCCGGCGCCGCCCGGCGCACCCCGAAGCGATGCTCCAGCCAGTCGGCGATGCGCACCGCCGCACGACCGTCGCCGTAGGGGTTGGCCACCCGGCTCATGCGCGCGCGCGCGGCGAGGTCGGACAACAGCCGGCTCGCCGCCGCCGCGATGTCCTCCCTACGCGAGCCCACCAGGCGCACCGTGCCGGCCGCCAGGGCCTCCGGCCGCTCGGTCACCTCCCGCAGCAAGAGCACCGGCACCCCCAAGGAGGGCGCCTCCTCCTGCACCCCGCCGGAATCCGACAGGATGAGGAAGGCCCGCTGCATCAGGTGCGCCCAGGCGGGATAGTCCATGGGGTCCACCAGGTGCGCCCGGGGCACCTTCCCCAGGATCTGTCGGGCCGGCTCCGCCACCTCGGGGTTTCGGTGCACCGAAAACACCACCTCCACATCCGGAAAGGCTTCCAACAGTTCCCGGATGGCCTGGCAGATGCGCCGCATGGGTTCCCCGTGGTTCTCCCGCCGGTGGGCATCCACCAAGAGCAGTCGGCTGCCCTCCCCTACCAGGGGAAGGGCCTCGCCCGCGGGTCGCTTTTGCCCCACCGTCCACAAAAGGGCGTCGATGGCGGTGTTGCCGGTCACATGGACCCCCGCGGGATCGGTCCCCTCCCGCAGCAGGTTGTCCCGGGCCCAAGGGGTGGGCGCGAAATGCAGCTCGGCGATCCGGTCCGTGAGACAGCGGTTCATCTCCTCCGGGAAGGGCAGGTACCGCCGCCCCGTGCGCAGGCCCGCCTCCACATGACCCACTGGGATCTTGCGATAGAAGGCGGCCAGGGAGGCGGCGAAGGTGGTGGTGGTGTCGCCATGCACCAGCACGAGGTCCGGCCGCTCCCGGGCCAGCACCTCCTCCAGGCCTTCCAGGACCCGCACCGTGATCTGGGTCAGACTTTGGCGCGGCAGCATGATGTCCAGATCCCAGTCGGGAACGATTCCGAAGTGGGCCAACACCTGGTCCAGCATCTCCCGATGCTGGGCGGTGACCACCACCCGGGAGGCGAAGGCCGATCGTCCGGCCAACTGCCGCACCACGGGCGCCATCTTGATGGCCTCGGGGCGCACTCCGAAGATCGTGAGCACCTTGATCCGCCCGGCCACCGGCATTCCCTCCCGCCCATGAAAAAAGGGCGACCGCGCGCCCTGGGCTGCGCCGCCCCTCAGCCGCCCAGACGGTGACGCCCGCCGGCCGCCAGCAGGCCCCGGCGGCCCGCCGCCAGCAGGCCGCCGCCCAGGATCACCACCAAGAGCACCGTGGCGGCCCAAACCTCGTTGCGCGCCAGGAGGATCGCCGCCACCCCCAGGCCCGCCGTGACCAGGTACATGAGCAGCACCGCCTGCCGTTGGGAGAGTCCCGCCGCCAGGAGGCGGTGGTGCAGGTGCTCCCGATCCGGCCGGTAGAAAGGCTGCCCCCGCCGCAGCCGGCGGAACAGGGCGAAGGTGGTGTCGAAGATGGGCAGGCCCAGGACCAGGATGGGCACCACCAGGGCGATGGTGGTGGGGCTCTTCACGGTGCCGTCCACCGCCGCGGCCGCCAGGGTGAAGCCCAGGAAGAGGGAGCCGGTGTCACCCATGAAGATGCGCGCCGGATGGAAGTTGTAGCGCAGAAAACCCAGGGCGGCGCCCCCCATAGCCGCCATCAGGGGGATCGGCTCGGACTCGCCGATGTAGAAGGCGGCCACCACCTGCGTCAGGGCCGCGATGACCCCGATGCCCGCCGCCAAGCCGTCCAGCCCGTCCGCCAGGTTCACGGTGTTGACCACCGCCACCACCCAGAAAATGGTCAGGGGAGCGCCCCAGGACCCCAGAGCGATCATTCCCTGGGGACTCCAGGGGTCGGTCAGGAAATGGATCTGCACCCCGAAGGCCAAAAGCACCCCCGCCGCGACCAACTGGCCCAGGAACTTGCCCCAGGCGGGAAGCCCCGCCACGTCGTCCCAGATCCCCACGGCCGTGATCAGCGCCCCTCCCGCCAGGATCCCCAGCAGGTGGGGATTGTACCAGCCGCCGCTGCGCAGGCCCACCGCCGCCAAGGCCACCAGGACGGCCAGAAAGATGGCGATGCCCCCCAGGCTGGGAACGGGCCGGGTGTGCACGCTGCGCACCCCTGGCTGGTCCAGGGCTCCCGCCCGCAGGGCGAACCGCCGCACCAGGGGCGTCAGGACCAAAGACCCCGCCAGGGCGACGCCGAAAGCCAACCAGGCCATGTTGAGAGACATCCGCAGGCCCCCTGCTCAAGATAACACCGCGGCGCATCCCGGGAAAGGAACAAAAATTGCCAAGCCTCGACTCGCCCCCTATTCTAGCCCCGGGTCTGGCCGAAGTCAATACGTTTGCCGCAATTTCTCCCTCACATATAACCTTTGCGATACAGTTTGGCCACATGTTCTGAGAGCAAGCGCGCGATGTCCACCTGGTAATGCTCCTCCAATACGAACATCATGGTCACCGCCGTCTGGGCCACATCCAAGAGCTCCTGACCGATGCGGCGCAGGATGTCCGCCTGGTCCTCCGCCACCTGCTCCCCCGACAGGCCCCGGTACTTGCCGATGGCCGCCCCCAGCTCCCCCGCCTCCTCCATCAGCTTCAAGGCGGTGGACTCCAGGGTGGGAGCCAGGCGGGCCAGCCGGGGCAATGAGATGCCCTTGGCGTCTTCCGGCACGTTGCACCGCCGCGCCGGATGCGCGGCGTACCTCCTTTGCGCGGCTTAGTATCGAACGGCTTCGCTACGGTTCTTCGCTTTGCCGACGCGATTCCCCTGCCTCGTCCGGCTGGTGGCGGATGGAGACCACGCCGGCCTCCTGCAGGATCTCCCGGCCCAGGGGGTCGGGGTAGGACTCCAGGAACACCACCCGTTGCACGCCGCACCCCACCAGCATCTTGGCGCAGGTGACGCAGGGCTCGTGGGTGCAGTACAGGATGGAGCCGGCCGTGGGGATGCCGTGCAGCGCGCATTGCAGCAAGGCGTTTTGTTCCCCGTGCAGACCGCGGCAGATCTCCTGCCGCTGGCCGGAGGGTATCCCCAGCTCCTCCCGCAGGCAACCCACCTCGGTACAATGCGCCAGCCCCGCGGGCACCCCGTTGTAGCCGGTGGCCAGGATCCGCTTGTCCCGCACCAGCACCGCCCCCACCTGCCGTCGGGTGCAGGTGGAGCGGGTGGCCACCACCCGGGCCAGCTGCAGGAAGTACTCCTCCCAGGAAGGCCGCTCGGCCACTAACCGACCTCCAGGCCGGCCACCTGGTCCAGACGCCGCTGGTGCCGCCCCCCGGCAAACTCCGCCGCCAACCAGGCGTCCAGAATCTCCCGAGCCAGGCCTCCCCCCAACACCCTGCCGCCCAGGCACAGGATGTTGGCGTCGTTGTGCTCCCGACTCATGCGGGCCGTGTAGCCGTCCTGGCACACCGCCGCCCGGATGCCCGGCACCTTGTTGGCCGCGATGCTCATCCCCAGACCGGTCCCGCAGATCAGGATCCCCCGCGGATACTTCCCCTGGACCACCGCCCGCGCCACCTCGGCGGCGATCAGCGGGTAGTCGCAGGCCGCCGTGGAGTAGGTACCGAAGTCGTCCCACTCCAACCCCCGCTCGCTCAGGTGCGCCAGCACCTCCTGCTTCAGGGCGTATCCCCCGTGGTCACAGCCCACCGCCAGCTTCACGGCCGTTCCTCCTCCTCTCCCAGCCGTCGCACCAAGCCCCCCACGGCCCGGGCCAGCTCCGCGGCGCACCGCCGGTAAGCCTCCAGATCGCCGCCGTAGGGGTCCGAAACCTCTCCACCCCGGCCCGCAGCCTCCGCCAGGGTGCGCACCTTGCCCCTGAGCCCGGGCTCCCAGGCCAGCACCAGGTCCTTCTGGGCCGCGGTCATGGTGATCACCAGGTCCGCCGCTTCGGCCAGTTCGCGGCTGAAGGGACGGGCCCGGTGGGCGGTGAGGTCCATGCCCCGCTCGGCCATCACCTGCGCCGCCTCCGGGCTGGCCCGCGCTCCCGACACGGCCGCCAACCCCGCCGAGACGGCGTCGATCCGGCCGGCGGACAGCTGCCGGAGGAGCCCCGCCGCCATGGGGCTGCGGCAGGTGTTGCCGGTGCACACGAAGAGCACCCGCGTCAAGGCACCACCTCCACCCTAGCCGCCGCCCGGCGCAGCCGGTCCAAGACGGTCGCCCCCAGTCCGGCGCCCGAAGGCCCCTCGGCCACGATCAGCTCCACTCGCCGGCCCTCCAGGGAGCGCAGGCCCCGGAAAAGCCGGCGGGCCTGGGCGCCCGGATCATCCCGCCCTCCCAGCACGAACACCTCCCCCGGCATCCCCCGGGCCGTCTCGGCCATGCACAACACACCCACCCGCCGGCCTCGGGCCTGTTCCCCCAACGCCAGCTCCCGCACCCTCCCGGGCACCCGCGCCGGGTTGCCCTCCACCAGCCAGACCTCGCAAGAGGGCGCGTAGTGGCGGTACTTCATCCCCGGCGAACGCGGTGCCTCCTCGCCGGCGGATCCCGCCGGCAGCACCTCTCCTAGCACCCGGCCCAGTTCCTCCCGGGAAATGCCGCCGGGGCGCAGGAGCCGGGGCACCGGCCCCGTGAAGTCCACCACCGTGGATTCCACGCCGACCCCCGTGGAACCTGCATCCAACACCAGATCCACCGGCTGTCCGACCAAGTCCGCCACGGCGTCCTGGGCCCGGGTGGGGCTGGGACGACCCGAACGGTTGGCGCTGGGCGCGGCCACGGGTATCCGGACCGCGGCCAGGAGGCCCAGCGCCACCGGGTGGTTCGGGATCCGCACGGCCACCGTGGCCATGCCCCGGGCCAGGGGTCGGGCCGCCTCGGCCACGGGCAGCACCGCCGTGAAGGGGCCGGGCCAGAAGGCCGCCATGGCCAGGGCGGCCGCCGGGGAGGCCCGCTCGGCCAGCCGCCGGGCGGCCGCCGGCGTGGCCACGTGCAGGATGAGGGGATTGTCCGCGGGACGACCCTTCACGCGATAGATCCGCGCCACCGCCCGGGCGTTGGCGGCGTCCGCCCCCAGGCCGTACACCGTCTCCGTGGGGAAAACCACCAGCCCCCCCGCTTGCAGCACCCTGGCCGCCTCGGTCAGGGCATCCTGGTCGGGGTGAGCGGCATCCACCCGCAGCACCCGCGTCATGGTGACACCCCCGGATACACGGTCAGAAGGTACCCGGTGGCCACCGCCAAGGAGAGGCCGGCGCAGGCCAAGCCCCAAGGCAGGTAGCGCCGGAAGGAGAAGGCGTAGCCGGCCGCGGCGGCCTCGGAGGCCACGGCCAGGTTGGCTGAAGCCCCCACCAGGGTGGCGTTGCCGCCCAGCCCCATCCCCAGCACCAGGCTCCACCAAAGCGGCCCCGAGGGCATGCCCCCCTGCACCAAGGTCCGCACCAAGGGGATCATCCCGGCGGTGAAAGGTACGTTGTTGACCACCCCCGAGACCACCCCGCCGCCCCACAGCAAAAGGAGCATGGCCGCGCCGGGGCTGCCGCCGGAGCTTGCCCGCAAGACCTGCGCGGCCTGCTCCACCACCCCGGTCCTGACCAGGCCCTCCACCAGCACGAACAGCCCCATGAAGAAGAGCAAGGTGTCCCAATCCACCTCCGCCAGCACCTCCCGCGGGTTTACCCGGCCCGCGAAGAGGACCAACACCGCCCCCCCCAGGGCCACAGTAGCCAATTGATAATGGAACAGCGGCGCCACCAGGAAGCCCACCACCGTCAGGGACAGCACCGTAAAGCTTACCCACACCAACCGCCGGTCCCGCAAGGCGCCGCCCGCATCCAGGTGCGCCAGCCGCTCCCGCCGCCGGGGAGGTGTCAGCAGGTGTCGATGGGTCAAGAGCAGGAAGCCCACCACCACCGCCAGCCCCAAGGCCGCCGCCGGAGCCGCCCGCAGCAGGAAATCGCCGAAATTCAAGCCCGCCGCCGAGCCCACCATGATGTTGGGTGGGTCGCCGATGAGCGTGGCCGTGCCGCCCAGGTTCGCCGCCGCTACCTGGGCGGTGAGCAGCGGAAAGGGATCCAAGGACAGCTCCCGGGACAGAGCCAAGGTGATAGGGGTCAGGAACAGCACGGCGCTGACGTTGTCCAGGAGGGCGGAGGCGACAGCGGTGGTCAGGGCCAGGTAGATCAGGATGCGCCGGGGATCGCCCGCCGCCCCGCGGCCGGCCAGGATGGCCAGGTAGCGGAACACCCCGGAGCGGGCCGCCACCGCCACTATGACCATCATCCCGAAGAGCAGGCCCAGAGTGTTCCAGTCCACCGCCGCCAGGGCCTGCCGCTGATCCAGGATCCGCAACAGGATCAACAGACCCGCTCCACCCAACGCGGCGCCGGCCCGGCTCACCCGGTCCGTCGCCACCGCCGCCAGCACCGCCAGGAAAATTCCGCCGGCTAGCCAGGCCATCCCGCGCCGCTCCCCGGTCGGCGCCCCCGCACCACCCTGGGCGTCCCGGCCAGGTCGCCCACGGTGCCCACCTCCTCCCAGCCCCCCTGGGCCAACAGGCGGCAGACCCGCTCGGCCTGGCCGTCGCCCACCTCCAGCAGCAGATAGCCGCCCGGGACCAGACGGTCGACCGCCTCCCGCGCCAGGCGCCGCAGAAGGGCAAGGCCGTCGGGTCCGCCGTCCAGGGCCAGGGCGGGTTCCGCCGCGAGTTCCCGAGCGGCCGCCAGCTCCCCCGAGGGCACGTAGGGAGGATTGGAGAGGATGAGGTCCGCCGCCACTCCCGCCGGCAAAGCCGCGAAGAGGTCGCCCCGGAGGAAGGTGATCCGCCGCCCCGTGCCGTGGCGCCGGGCGTTGGCCCGGGCCAGGTCCAGGGCCGGGGCCGACAGGTCTACGGCCAGGATCCGGGCGGCGGGCAGCTCCCGCGCCAAGACCACGGCCAGGCAGCCCGAGCCCGTGCCCATATCCACCAGTACCGGCCGCTTGGGCAGACCGGGCGCCAGGCGCAAGGCCTCCTCCACCAAGAGTTCCGTCTCGGGCCGCGGGACGAGGGCCCGCCGGTCGACCCGCAAGGGCAGCGACCAGAACTCCCATTCCCCCAGCACGTACTGGAGAGGCTCCCCCGCCGCCCGACGGTCCAGGCCGCGCAGGAAGCGCCCGACCGAGCGGGGAGGCACCGCCGCGTCCAGCCGGGTGACCAGTTCCAAGGCCGAGCGCCGCGCGGCATGCTGCAGCAACAGCGCCGCTTCCCGCCGCCCCACCCGGCGCGTGCCCGCCGCCAGGGCCTCCCCCACGGTCACGATCCGCCCTGGGCGGCCAGACGCGCCTGATCGGCGCTCATGGCCAGGGCGTCCACCAACTCGTCCAGATCGCCGTCCAGCACCGCCTCGATGCGGTGCAGGGTCATCCCGATGCGGTGATCCGTGACCCGGCCCTGGGGGAAGTTGTAGGTGCGGATGCGCTCGGATCGGTCCCCCGTCCCCACCTGATCCCGCCTAGCCCTGGCCTGCTCCGAGCGCCGGGCCTCTTCGTAGCGGTCCCACAGGCGGGCTCGGAGCACCCGCATGGCCCGCTCCCGGTTCTTGTGCTGGGACTTCTCGTCCTGGCAACTGACCACCAGGCCGGTAGGCAGGTGGGTGATGCGCACGGCGGATTCCGTCTTGTTGACGTGCTGTCCGCCCGCCCCGCCGGAGCGGAAGGTGTCGACGCGCAGATCCTCCGGCCGGATGTCCACCTCCACCTCCTCGGCCTCGGCCATCACGGCCACCGTGGCCGCCGAGGTGTGGATCCGCCCCGAGGACTCGGTGCTGGGCACCCGCTGCACCCGGTGGGTGCCGCTCTCGAACTTGAGGCGAGAATAGACGCCCTCGCCGGCGATCCCCAGGATCACCTCCTTGAAGCCACCGATGTCCGTGGGGCTGGAGGCCAAAATCTCCGTCCGCCAGCCGTGTCGCTCGGCGTACCGGGTGTACATGCGCAAGAGATCCGCCGCGAAGAGCGCCGCCTCCTCGCCCCCCACGCCGGCCCGGATCTCCAGGATCACGTCCTTATCGTCCCGGGGATCGCGGGGCAAGAGCAATTTCCGCAGTCGCGCGGCCAGGTCCTCCTCCCGCCGCGCCAGCTCCTGCTCCTCCTCCTCCACCAAACGGTGAAACTCCGGCTCCGCTTCCTCCTCCGAAAGCCGGGCGTTCTCCCGGCGGGCACGGCGCACCGCCTCCAGCTCCCGGTAGCACTCCACCACCGGCTCCAACCTGGAGTGCTCCTTGCGCAGCGAGCGCCACGCCTGCTGATCGCCGAGGAGCGCCGGATCCGCCAGCCGCTCCGACAGCTCGGCGTAGCGGCGCTCCAGCTCCGCCAATTGGTCTATCATACGCCAGCTCCTCCTAGAGATGGTGTGGCATTCTCGAAAATCCGGTTGGCTAACCGTGATTTTACCTGTCCTTTGGCGATTCTCTGGCTGTTTCCGGAGAAAAATCAGAAAACCTCTAGAGTGGGTCCCGCGCCCCCTCCAGGGCGCGGATGGCCACCTCCAACTGAGCGTCGTCGGGCTCCCGCGTGGTCCAGCGCTGCAGCCACATCCCCGGGGCCGCCAGCTGCCGCAGCACCGGCAGGGAGCTTGCCGCCGACAGCTTCAGCAGCTCGAAAGCCACTCCCGCCACCACCGGCAAGAGCAGCACTCGGATGGCAAGACGCTCCCACAGCGGGGGCCAGCCGAAAAAGGCGAAGAGAAACACCGTCACCACGGCCACCAGCAGGAGGAAGCTGGTGCCGCAGCGGGGGTGGTGGATCGAGAAGCGCCGCACACGCTCCACCGTGAGCGGCTCCCCCGCCTCCACGGCGTGGATCACCTTGTGCTCCGCCCCATGGTACTCGAACACCCGGCGAATGTCCGGCAGCCGGGAGACCCCCGCCAAGTACCCGAGGAGGATACCCAGGCGCAAGGTCCCCTCCACCAGGTTCAAGGCCACGCCGGAAGGCAGCATCGGCCGCAAGAGGCCGGAGGCCCAAGTGGGCAGGAGCACGAAGATACCCACCCCCGCCGCCAGCGAGACGACCAAGGTGAGCGCCACCGCTCCTCGGCCCAACTCCTCCTCCTGTCCCACCGCCTCGTTGGCCGAAAAAAAGAGTGCGCGCACCCCCAAGATGAGCGCCTCCCCCAGCGCCGCCACGCCCCGCAGGAGCGGCCAGCGCAGCCACCGATGCGCCTGTCCCCAGGAGCGAAATACCTCCCGCCGCAGGGCGATCTCGTTATCGGGCCGACGCACGGCCACGGCAACCACCCGGGGTCCCCGCATCATGACTCCCTCGATGACCGCCTGGCCCCCGAAGCGCGTCTCCAGCGCAGCCACCTTCCCGCCTACAAACCGTAGCGCCGCTTGAACCGCTCCACCCGGCCACCCGTGTCCACGATGCGCTGCCGCTCCCCGGTGTAGAAGGGATGACAACGGGAGCAGATCTCCACGCGCAGGTTGGCCTTGGTGGAGCCCACTTCATACACCGCTCCGCAGGAGCAGGTGATCGTCGTGTCTGCATATTTGGGATGGATCCCCGACTTCATCAGTCCATCACCCCCTGAGTGCAACTGGTGCGCACGGTGATTATAGCACAGGGCGCCGAAACGCCGCAAGGCGCGGCGGGCGGGCCAAGCGGCGCCCCTCAGGGAGTCACCGAGTAGTCGCCTCCGGGACCCTCCGCGGCGACGGCCGCTTCCCCGGTAAGCTGGCGTACCAGCCGCACCATCTCGTCGATGTCGAAGGGCTTGCGCAACAGGGCGCGCACTCCCACCCCCCGCAGCCGCTCCTCCAGCCGGTGCTCCGCGGCGCCGGTCATCATTGCCAGGGGCAGGCCCGGGTGGTGCTCCAGCAGCCGAGCCGCCAACTCCTCGCCGCCCATCCCGGGCAGGCGCAGGTCTAAGAGCGCCGCTGCCGGGCGCTCCCGTCTCGCCCGCTCCAAGGCCTCCGCCTCGCCGGCGACCACCTGCACCGGGTACCCCGCCAGGGTCAGCACCTCCCGCACCAGGCGCCGCACCCCCGGCTCGTCCTCCACCACCAGGATGTAGCCCATCCGTCCCACCTCATCTGCGAACGCGCCGCCGCTTATTTTGGGTGCCGCTTTCTTCGACGGCTGCCTGGGCTTTCCCTTTACCACAAAATTATAAATAAGCGGGCAGATCTGTCTTCAAAGCGTCTTCACGCTGAACACCAAGTCCATGACCACGGTGATCGCCACGGCCAGCCAGAGCAGGCCCAGGTACCAGTTCCGGTAGGCGAAGCGCCGCATAATCTTCCGGTCCCCCGCCAAGAGCAGCACGAAGACCAGCAGGATGGGCAGGAGCAGGCCGTTGGCCACCTGGGAGAAAAACATGATGTCGATGAGCGGCGCCCCGGGCCACAAGACGATCAGGGCGCCCAGGACCAACAGACCGGTGTAGAAGACGTAAAAGTTGGGCGCCTCCCGGAAGCGCCGATCCACCCCGGACTCCCAGCCCAGACCCTCGCAGACGTAGAAGGCGGTGGACAGGGGCAGCACCGAGGCGGTGAAGACGGAAGCGTTGAGCAGCCCCAGGGCGAACAGGCCCGCCGCCAGGGGGCCGGCCAGGGGGCGTAGGGCCTGCCCCACGGCGGCGATGTTGGTCACCGGTACGTGGTGGGCAAAGAGGGCCACCGCCGTGGTCACGATGATGAAGAAGGCCACCACGTTGGTCACCACCGCCCCCGCCAGGGCGTCCAAGCGGGAATAGGGGTACTCCTTGGCCGTGATCCCCTTCTGCACCACCGCCGCCTGGATATAGAACTGCATCCAGGGCGAGATGGTGGTCCCCACCACCCCCACGAACATCACCACGAAGGCGCCGGTCCACCGCATGTCGGGCACCAAGGTGGCGTGCACCACCTGGGACCATGCCGGGTGGGACAGCACTCCGGAGACGATGTAGCTCAGGTAGACGGCGGAGAACCCCAAAAAGATCCGCTCCACGGAGCGGTAGCTGCCCTTGATCACCATGATCCAGACCACGCCCGCCACCAGCGGCACCAGCAGGTACTTGGTCAACCCCAGGACCTGTCCCGCCGCCGCCACCCCGGCGAACTCGGTCATGGTATTGCCCAGGTCCGCCACCACCAAGAGCAGCATCAGCAGGATGGTGATGCGCACGCGGAAGCGCTCCCGCAGCAGGTCGGCCAACCCCTTGCCGGTGGCCACCCCCATGCGCACCCCGAGCTCCTGGGTCATTCCCAAGAGCACGGTGATGGGCAGCATGGTCCACAGGAGGGCGTAGCCGTAGTGGGCGCCGGCCAGGGAGTAGGTGGTGATCCCCCCGGCATCGTTGTCGGCGCTGGCGGTGATGATCCCCGGCCCCAAGACCGCCAGGAACAACAGCAGCCTTCTGCCCCAGGTCATACGAAGAGTTTGGGCAGGCGCTTGCGCCAGGCCACGGGCAGCAGGATGTCCATGGCGTCATCCACGGTGATGATCCCCCGCAGCCGGTTCTCGTCGTCCACCACCGGCACGGCCAGCAGGTTGTACTTGGCCACCACCTTGGCCACGGTGCGCTCGTCATCCCGCACGCCCACCCGCACCACGTCCTTGCGGGCCAGCTGCTCCAGACGCCGCGAGGGATCCGCCGTCAACAGCTCCCGCAGGGAGAGCACGCCCACCAGCCGGCCTTGGGCGTCGGTCAGATACAGGTAGTAGATCATCTCCACCTCGGGCGCCACCCGCCGCAGCTCCTCCATAGCTTCGGGGACCAACAGGTCCGGCCGCATGGCCAGGAAGTCGACGCTCATCACGCCGCCGGCGCTGTCCTCCGGGTAGTCCAAGAGGCCGCGCACCTCCGCCGAGTCCTCCCGCTCCATCTTCCCCAACAGCTCCGCGGCCTTCTCGTGGGGCAGATCCTGCAAGACGTCCGCGGCGTCGTCGGGATCCATCTCCTCCAGCAGGTCGGCCGCCCGCTCGCTGTCCATGCCCTCCAACAGATCCGCCTGGCGCTCCGGAGAGACCTCCTCCAGGGCGTCGGCGGCCAGGGGCGCCTCCAGGCTCTCCAGCAGGGCCAGCCCCTCCCGCAGGGACAGGCGGTCCACCACCTCGGCGATGTCCGCCGGGTGCATCCGGGAGAGATTGCGGTGGGCCACTTTCAATTGCAGCCGGTCGGCCTCGGAGTGGATGGGGTCCACGTCCTCCCAGGAGATGACCCGCTCCCTGAAGGGCAGGACGTCCACCACCGCCCCCAGGCCCAGGCGCCGCAGGAGCGCCGCGGTGCTGATGTCCACCCCCAGCAGGCGGTAGTGGCCGTTGGTGCGGGCCAGGTGCAGGTCGTTCACCCGCACCACCTTGCGCCCCTCCACGTCCACGATCTGGCGGTCCAACAGGTCGTGGGCCACCCGCAGATCCCCCGCACGCACCCGGTAGGGGATCACCTGCTCCCAGGGGACCTTCAGGGTTATCTGCCCCTCCAGACCATCCAGCAGCCGCCAGGGCACCAGGACCTCCTCCCGTCCGCGCCGCAATGCCACGGCCCGCACCAGGGGAAACTCCCGATGACCCGGCACCACCAAGTCCGCCACCCTTCCCGACGGCCGTCCGCCGCGGTCCCGCACGCGCCGTCCCAGCACTTGGCTCAAGAAGAACATAAAAATACCACCTCCTCCGTCCGAAGCAGGAGATGGTTTAAGACCGCGAGCGGCCCAGGCCTCCCCGCCGCAGCCTAGGAATCCATCTCCGCGAGCCTCCGTTTGCCGCTAGGATCGCTGTCCAAGCATCCTCATCCCTTTCGCATTCCCTGACCAACGTCATTTTATTACCACCGTGGCGGCTTTGCAATACATTTTCGGGCCCGGACAGACGTCTGGCGGCCTCCTGGGCAGCGCCCCCGGGGAAGGGGCGCCCTGCCCCCGAGATCTGCCGCCACCCTGGGCACCAGGCGACCTCCGAGCGGCAGCGGGACGGCTCATCCATGCCGGCGGACTCCCGCTCGGAAGTCACCGGCGGGCCCGGGGGAAGAGCGAGGGGATGACTCCCGCGTCTGGATGAACTGACAACCATCCGCGTTCGTCATCATGCCGGATCAGCCCCGCGATCTCTGCCAGAAATATCCCGCCATAATGGCCGGTTGCACGCCATTCCCTGCCCGAGCGGCCAAAGGACGGCGGACAAACCGAGGTACTTCGCGGCCTAGCGGAAGTTTCCGACTTAGTGATGTCTGAGAGCCAACGAGGCCTGTAATCACAAGGGCCCGTGGCACTCAATCTCCTACTACACAACTTTCGTCCCCCTTCCCCGCCGTAGGATATTCCAGTCC
>JAJZIM010000047.1 GCA_021810565.1 Bacillota bacterium | reverse complement strand
GGCCAGCGCAGCGGCCGACAGCCGCAACCACGGCCGGGGCCTGCCCAGGCGGCGCGCCAGCCGGCGGGGCGGCAGTTCCCCCGGGGCGGCACCGCAGCGGCGGCAAAGCGGCAGGTCGGAAACCTGGGCGTCGCCGGGGCATCCGGCGGCTCCCGCCCGCTCGCAGGGGGGCATCCGGCGTGCTCGCGGCAAAGGGCCCTCACCTCCCGGCCTTTCCCCATAGCTTGCCCGCAAACGCGGCAGGCTATGGGCGGCAGGGGAAAGCTGCGCGCACGTCGAATATCCGACCGGCGCGCCGTGGCGGTTGCCCCGGCGCCGGCGTCCGCCACCTTGCAGAAACGAGGCGATGGCAATTGAGCAAACACACCGAGGAGTGGGCCCTGGTTCTCGGCGCCTCCAGCGGCTTCGGAGCGGCCTGCGCCCGAGAGCTGGCCCGCCGGGGCATGCACATCCTGGGCGTGCATCTGGACCGCAAGGCCACCCTGCCCCAGGCCCAAGCGGTGCTTCAGGACGTGGAGGCCACCGGCCGCCGGGCCCTGTTCGTGAACGGCAACGCCGCCGACCCTCAACTGCGCTCCCAGGTGACCGACACCCTGCGCCGGGAGTTGCCCCGGGGCCGACACCTGCGGGTGCTGGTCCACTCCCTGGCCTTCGGTTCCCTGCGCCCCCTGGTGGCCTCCCCGGGGGAGGAGGTCACCCCGGCCCAACTGGACATGACCCTGACGGTGATGGCCCACAGCCTGATATATTGGACGCAGGACCTGGCGCACCTGGACCTTTTGGGCCCCGGCTCGCGCATCTTCGCCATGACCAGCTCCGGGGGCACCCGGGTGCTGCCCAGCTACGGCCCCGTGTCCGCCGCCAAGGCCGCCCTGGAGTCCCACGTGCGCCAGTTGGCCCTGGAGCTCGCCCCCCGGGACGTGGCGGTCAACGCCCTGCGGGCCGGGGTCACGGACACCCCCGCCCTGCGCAAGATCCCCGGACACGACCGGCTCATCGCCCAAGCCCAGGCCAGAAACCCCGGCGGTCGCCTCACCACCCCCGAGGATGTAGCCCGGGCGGTGGCGGTGCTGGCGGATCTGGGCTCCTGGGTCACCGGCAACGTCATCGGGGTGGACGGCGGGGAGGACATCGTGGGCTGAAGGCAGCCGGGATCGGACTCACCGCGCAGGAAGCGGACCAAGGCAGGCAGGGTGCCCCGGGGCACCCCGCCTGCTTCGCGTTCCCTCACGCCACCGTGCTTTGCGCGCCCCGCAGGTAGGCGTCCATGTCCCGGGCGGCCCGCTTGCCCGCCACCATGGCCCGCACGAGAGCCCCCGGCCCCGTGGCGGCGTCGCCGGCCGCCCAGACCCCAGCCGCGGCGGTACGCCCCGTGCCGGAAGCCACGGGGATCAGTCCCCGCGCGTCGGGCACGATCCGCGCAAAGCCGGCCAAGGCGTCCCCCCGGGCCCGGTAGCCCATGGCGAAGACCACCGTGTCCACCGGGAGGATCTGATCGGTCCCCGGCACCGGCACCGCGCGGCGCCGGCCCGAGGGATCTTCCTGCAGCTTTGTCCCCACCAGTTCCGCCGCGCCCAACTGCCCCCCTGCGTCGGGCAGAAAGCGGGCCACGCTGGTGGAGAACCAGACGCACACCCCCTCGTCCCGCGCCTTGGCCAGCTCGTCCCGGCGCACCGGGGCCACCTCCTCGGGCAGGATGTCCACGGCATAGATCTCCTTGGAACCCAGGCGCCGGGCGGTCCTGGCCACGTCCATGGCCGTGTTCCCGGCCCCGATGACCAAAGTGCGTCCGGGCGAGGAGTGCTCCCCCTGCCCGCGCAGGCAATCCTTGCTGCGGGACAGGAAAGCCGTGGCGGTGCACACGCCGGCCAACTCCGCCCCCGGCAGGCCCAGCAGGTTGTCCTGCCCCGCCCCCGTGGTCAGGAGCACCGCGTCGTGCTCGGCCAAGAGCTGCTCCAGATTCCGGTCGGCGCCCACCCGCATCCCGCTTTGGAACTCCACCCCCAGGCATTCCAGCTCCCCCAGCTTGTGGTCGAGCAGCTCCCAGGGCAGAATGAAGGTGGGTATGCCCCAGGCCATGACCCCGCCCAGGACGGGCAATGCCTCGTAGACGGTGACGGCGTGGCCTTGGCGGGCCAGGTCCTCGGCGGCCGACAACCCTGCCGGGCCGGAACCCACCACCGCCGCCCGCCGCCCGGTGGGCCAGCGGCCGTCCCGACCCACATAGCCGCAGGTGTGCTCCCGGCACCAATCCGCCACGAAGCGCTCCAACTGGCCGATGGCCACCGCCTCGCCGCCCTCCCGGGCATAGACGCAGGCTCCCTCGCATTGCTGCGCCTGGTGGCACACCCGGCTGCACACCGCCGGCAGGTTGGTGGTGCGCCGCAGGATGGCCATGGCCCCCGGCAGGTCGTGGCGGCGCACGGCGTCGATGAAGCCCGGGATGTCGTTGCCGGCCGGGCAGGCCTCCCGGCAGCGGGGACGGGGACAGCCCAGGCAGCGGTGGGCCTCCCGGAAGGCCTCCTCCCGGGTGTAGCCCAGGCTCACCTCGTGGAAATCCGCCAAACGCTCCTCCACGTCCCGGGCCAGGGGATGCAGCCGCCCGTGCAGCCACCTGAAGGGACCCTCCACCCGGATGTTGCCGTAGGGACACACCCGCTGGCAGGATCGGCAGCCGGCGCAATCCTTCCCGCTCCAGCTCACCACCCAGCCCTTAGGATCCAGGGACAGGCAGCCCCGGGGGCACTCCTTCAGACACTCGGTGCAGCCGGCGCAGCGCTCCTGGTCGATGTGCACCTGGGGCTTCGGCCCCTCACGAATATCCAGAATCATCCTGCTACCCTCCTTCACTCGGCGGCCTGCATGGCCACGTACATCACGGCGGTGTAGACCCCGGCGGCCAACACCGCCAGGGCGAGGGCGCCAAGCACCCGCGGCCTCTCCCCGCCCCAGTCCCGGCGCCAGATGCGCCAGGCGGCCCAGCCGGCGGCCGCGGTGGCGATCGCCATCACCGCCACCTGGGTGGCGACCACCCCGCCGGGGGGCAAAAGGCGGGTGTGATAGATCGGCAGGCGGGCGGTCCCGAAGAGGTTCCAGCCCCAGCCGAAGGGATCCGAGGCGGTGGTGATCACGCGGGTAACGTGGTCCCACAGTTTGGGCAGCTGGCGGGCCAGGTAGTCCGCGCCGACCACGGGGATCAGGGCGTAGGCGCCGGCGGTGAACAGGCGGCGCCAGTCCGCGCCGGCCCAGCGGGCCGCCGCTCGGCTGTACAGGTAGTAGCCCGCCGCCACCCCTGCCGTCAGCAGCAGGTAGCCCAGGGGGTTGGGATAGTGGGGCCAACCCGTGAGCCGGTTCAACCAGTCGTCGATACCCGTCCCCCGGGCGTTGCTGAACCAACTCAGGGCGTTCCATTGCTGGTACCAGCCGATGCCCCACAGGAGCACCAGGGCCCAAGCCACGTCCCAGCGCCGCTTGCCGGGAGAGTGCACGTTGGTGAGGGGCGGCTGAAGATACAGCCCCACGTTGTCGTTGGGACAGCCCTTGAAGCACTCGGTGCAAAGGCCGCAGCCCTGATTGGTGGCGTTGGAGCCGGGGAACTCGAACCAGGGACAGCCGTAGGATACCTTGCTGCCCCGCATGCACTCCTTGGTGTCGCAGGACATGCAGCGCTCCCGGTCCCGGGTGCGAAACCCCGACAGCACCCCCACGGTGGAGAAGATCCCCACCGGCGCCGAGAGCGGGCACAGGTAGCGGCAGAAGGTGCGCCGCCCGAAGACCGAGAAGGTCCCGATGGCCAGGGCGAAGACGAAGATGATCAGGTACGAGGTGTAGATGGGCTTGCCCGGCCCCACCACGTTGTAGTACTCCTCCACCCAGGTCAAAAGGTAGAAGACCAGCGCGCCGGGGATGATGCCCCACACCGCCCAGCGCTCCGGCCAGCGCCGGTTCAGGGTCAAGCCGCGCTCCCGCCGCCCCCAAGGGGTAAGCCGCTGGATCCACTCGGCAAACCCGCCGAAGGGGCAGATCTGACACCACACCCGACCGACCATCAGGGCGCCGGCCAAGACGGCGAAGAACCAAAAATACCAGGTGATGGCGGTGCCGAAGCTGCGGGTGGGATCCACCGTGCCGATGAAGCCGCCGATCAGGGCCACCCAGAAGATGATCTGATTGGGCAGGATCACGGCGAATTGGAACCAGCGCCGGCGGAATAGTCGGGCCACCCAGCCGATGCGGGTCAACTCGAAGCTGCGCACGTCCCCCGCGAAATAGGGGGCGGTCGCCGCCGGCGGTGAGGTTTCCCGCTCGAGTCGGGGCTGTCTTTGCGGCTCTGCCAACATCGGAAATCGTACCTCCTTTTCGAAAGCGCCACTCGTCCGCCGGAACGTCGAAGGCCGGGGATCCTCTCCCCGGCCTCCAGTTGTCTGGTCAGCCTTTGGGCCTATGCTCCAAGGGGTAGCATTCCACCAAGCGCGTCTTCTCCAGCACCTCGATCTGCACCACCCGGGAGTCCTGGATCACGATGTTCACCTGTCCGTAGCGCACCCCCCGCAGCACCGCGGCGATGCGCTCCATCAAGGCCCGCTCGGCGGGCGTCCATCCTCGCATGGGCACTCTCCGGCATCAGCCGTACAGGACGCGGACCCGCTCGGCACAGGAAGGGCAGGTGAAGTCCGCCTGGCCGTGGCGCACCGCGGCGGTCTGCCGGCAGTAGGGACAGGCCACCTGCCGCCGCTCCCCCCGCGCCGCTTGTGCGCCCGCCGCCCAGAGGACCGCTCCCAAGGCCAGGACCGGCAAACCCCAGGCCGCCCCCACCAAGGTCAGGGACAACAGCGCTCCCGCCCCCGCCAGGAGCCGGCCGACTCCTGCCACATCGGCTCCCCGCAACCGGAAGCGACGCACGGCCGCCCCGTCGGGCCAAGCGGCCACCGCCTCCACCACATCCCGTCCCGTCACCATACCCACGGGCCGCCCCTCAGCCAGGATCGGCACCTGGTGCACCCCGGCCTGGAGCATCCGTCCCGCCGCGGTGCCCAGATCGTCCCCGGATCCCACCGCCACCAACTGCGGGGTGTAGACCTGGGCCACCCGCACCCGTTCCAGATCGGCCTCGGCCGCCTTCAGAAGGTCCATCACGCTCACGATGCCCTGGGCGCGGCCGTCCCGGGCCACCACCACCGCCGCCGTCTGCCCGCTCGCCGCCAGGCGCTGCGCCACCTCGCGTAGCGTCTCCTCCTGCCGACAGGTCACGCACTCCCGCCCGCCGGTCTGCTGCGCGCTCATCCCGTCTCGCCTCCTCTCGCCAGATCGGCCACGATGTCCTCCGCCGCGATGATCCCCACCGGCCGGTTCTCCCGCCGAGGATCGAAAACCAGGAGCCGGTGCACTCCCTTCTCCACCATCAGCCGGGCCGCCGTCGCCAGGGACTCCTCGTCCGGCACCCCTGCAGGAGCCGGCGACATCAGCATCCCGGCCGTGAGGGTTCGCCGGTCGTGGTGGTAGGCCCACACCAGATCCATTTCGGTGATGATCCCCCGGCAGCAGGTCTCGTGGCTGCCCACGGCCACCGCCGAGGCCCCCGCCCGGCGCATCCGCCGGGCCACCTCCCCCAGAGGGGTGGCCTCCGGGCAGCAGGCCAACTCCGTCCGCATGGCGTCCCGCACCCGCCGCTTTTCCCCCCGGGCCTCCTCCCACAGCACCACGGCCCGTTCCGTCAGCACTTGGTCCGGGAGCGCCAAACCCGGCCCCTCCAGGAACGGTCGGGCGGCGGTGGGATCCCCCCACTCCGTCTGCACCACCAGCCGGTCGGGATCCTCCCGATCCCGCAGCACCCGCCAGGCGGTGCAACCCCGCTCCCGCGCCGCGGCCTCGACGGCCTCCAGCGCCCGGCGCAACGCCGGCCAGCCCTGGGGACTCACCCGTCCCGTCAGCGTCGCCTGCATCCGCAGCCCACCTCTCCAGAATATTCTGTCTTAGATGGGTCAAAAGTTCCCCTCGGGGTTCCCCTCCGCGGCGGGGGCCGCAGCCGTTCTCCGTTAGCCCGGCCCCGCGCGCTCGGAAGGGAGGATCAGCCTAAGGAGTACTCCTTTCGAGTAATACCATATGGCACTAAAGGATATTTAGCAAGGTAACACTGTCCAAATGTCGCAACCCGGCCCTGGGTTGCAGCAAAGCCGTCCCGACTTGCCGCACCCTCGGATCCGTCCTGGCCGTCCCGTTCCCTCAGCCGCCCGCATGCCCGCCGACGGGGCCGGGTCCGCCATGGGGCGTGCCCTCCCCGCGGCCCGCCTCCGGACAACCCTAAACTGCCGCGCCCTTTCCGCCGATAAACGGAATAGCGAACTTAGTCCTAGCCGGAGGAGGTGGTCGACATGAACGAGGCCTTGGTGCCTCAGGCGCAGGCCGCCGTGGAGGTCGTGGACGCGGGGCCGGAGGAGCAGGTGGTGGCATTCCAATTGGCGGACGAGACCTACGGGGTGGACATCGGCAGCATTCGGGAGATCATCACCTGGCAACGCGTCACCCCGGTGCCCGGAGCGCAGGGACACATCGAGGGAATCATCAACCTGCGGGGGCGCGTGATCCCGGTGGTGGACCTGCGCCGCCGTTTGGGGCTGCCTCCCGTCCCCGATCTCACCAATTCCAAGATCGTCATCGTGGAGCACGCGGGCGATACCATCGGCCTGGTGGTGGACGGTGTCTCGGAGGTGCTGCGCGTCCCCACCGGCGCCGTGGAGCCCCCCTCCCGCATGGTCAGCGATGTGTCCACGGACTACCTGCGCGGGGTGGCCAAGGTGGGCGACAACCTGGTGATCCTCCTGAGCCTGGACCGGGCCCTGGTAAAATCGGCAGAGGAGACGGAACGCCTTGGCGGAGGAATTTGAACTCAGTCCCGAGGAGATCAAGGTCTTTCTGGAAGAGACGGAGGAGCTACTGCAGCTTCTGGAGAACGACCTTTTGCAGCTGGAGAAGGACGGCACGGCGGGCGACGGCAACCTGCTGCAGGAGATCTTCCGAGCCGCCCATACCCTGAAGGGCTCCTCCGGAGCGGTGGGCCACCAGGAGATGGCCGGCCTCACCCACGCCATGGAGGACATCTTCGACCGGGTGCGCAAGGGGGAGCTGGCCATCGGTTCCTCCCTCCTGGACCTGCTTTTCGAGGCGCTGGACCTGTTGACCCGGTACAAGGAAGACATCGCCGCCGGCCGCACCGACGCCCCCTCCAGCGCCGACCTCTTGGTGCGCCTCAAATCCTGGCGGGAGGAGGGCGCCAGCGTGCTGCCCGCCGCGCCGCAACTGGACCCCAAGGTGCTGCGGGAACTGCAACTGCGCTCCGGAGAACTCACCCCCGTCATCGTGCGGGTATTGATCGATCCCTCCTGCCCCATGGTCTCGGTGCGCGCCTTCCAGGTGATCATGCTCCTGGAGGAGCGGGGCGAGATCGTGGGCGCCGCACCCAGCCGGGAGGACATCGAGCAGGACCATATGGAAGGGAACCAGATCACGGCGGCGCTGTTGACCGACATCGAACCGGAGGAATTACGCACGGCGGTGGCCCAGGTATCCGACATCCTGGCGGTGACGGTGGAGATCCCGACCATCGCCGGTGCCCCGGCCCCGGCGGCAGTCACCCCCGTCGCCCCGGCCGAAGTGTCCGTCCCCGCCCCTCGCCCCGCCCCCCCGCCGGCCCCGGCCGCCGAGGGCGGCCTGCGGGTGGCCCGGCGGACCATCCGCGTGGAGACGGATCTGTTGGACAACCTCCTGAACCTGGTGGGCGAACTGGTCATCGACCGCACCCGCCTGGCCCAGGTGCTGAACCGGGTGACGGAGATCCCCGGCTCCGAGGAAGCCTCCGACGACCTGTCCTCCACCTCCGGCCACATCGCCCGCATCACCAACCTGCTGCAGGAGGAGATCATGAAGGCCCGCATGATCCCGGTGGACACCCTGTTCAAGAAATTCCCCCGGATGGTGCGGGAGTTGGCCATCAAGTCCGGCAAGGACCTGGACTTCCAGATCGAGGGCCAGGAGACGGAATTGGACCGGGCAGTCATCGACGAGATCGGCGACCCGCTGATCCACCTGTTGCGCAACGCCGTGGACCACGGCCTGGAGAGCCCCGCGGAGCGCCAAGCCGCCGGCAAGCCGTCCACCGGCGTGGTGCGCCTCACCGCCCGGCATGAGGAGAACCACATCCTCATCGTGGTGGAGGATGACGGGCAGGGAATCGATCCCCAGAAGGTGCGGTCCGCCGCCGTGGAGAAGGGCCTGGTGGCGCCGGACGCCGCGGAGCACCTCTCCGACGAGGAGGCCGTGCATTTGATCTTTCTGCCGGGGCTGTCCACCGCCGCCGCGGTGAGCGAGGTGTCGGGTCGCGGCGTGGGCATGGACGTGGTTAAGAACAACATCGGGAAGCTGGGCGGCCGCATCGACGTGACCACCCAGCCGGGGCAGGGCTCGGCCTTTCGCATCCGCCTGCCTTTGACCCTGGCCATCGTGCGCGCCTTGCTGGTGACCCTGGGGGACGTCATCTACGCTATCCCCCTGTCGGTGATCACCGAGGCCATCCGCCTCAGCGACGCCTCCTTGCACACGGTCAACCAACGCCCGGTGATCCGGGTGCGGGAGCGGGTGCTGCCGCTCTTGGATCTGGGCACCTCCTTCAACCTGCGCACCCTCGAACGGCCCATGCGCCCCTTCGCCATCCTGATCCGGGTGGGCAAGGACCAGTTCGGCATCGCCGTGGACTCCCTCATCGGCGAGCAGGAGGTGGTGATCAAGGGCCTGGGCAAATATGTGGGCGACCTGCCGGGGATCTCCGGCGCCACCATCCTGGGCGACGGCAGCGTGGCCCTGATCCTGGACATGGGCAGTCTCGCCCGGCTGGCCAGCTGAGGGGAGGTGGCCGACACGACCAATGTGCCCTCGGCCGCGCTGGAGGACGCCTTCCGGAGGGGCCTGGCCAGCGCGGGCACGGTGCTGTCCACCATGATCGGTCGCGACATCACCTTGCACAGCCCCTACCTGGGCTTCACCCCCATCAACCGGGTCCCGGAGTTGGTGGGCGGGCCGGAGGCCCCGGTGGTGGCCATCTACGTGGGCGTGTCCGGTTCCCTGGTCGGGCATGCCGTTTTGCTGTTCGAGTCGGAGTGCGCCCGCCACTTGGTGCGGCTGATCCTGGAGGAGGAAGTACCGGACATCCTCGCTCCCCTGCCCCAATCGCTGGTGGGAGAGGTGGGCAACGTGGCAGTCAGCTCCTTCCTCAACTCCCTGGCCGACTACACCGGCCTGAAGATCGTACCCTCCCCTCCCCAGGTGGTCTTCGACATGGCCGGCGCGGTTCTCTCCGGCATCCTGGCTCTGGTGGCGGCCTCGTCGGAGGAAGTCCTGGTGGTGGAAGCCGGGTTCCGGCAGCAGCAGGAGGCCCTACAGGGTTTCTTCCTGCTCCTGCCGGAGGCCTCATCCCTGGACACCCTCCTCACCGCCCTCCATCGTGGCCGTGACCGGTGAAAACAAGACGCTCGCCGTGGGCCTGGGGGAGTTGCGGGTGGCGCAGAACCCGGCCACCCAGATCCTGGCCATCTTCGGCCTGGGCTCCTGCGTGGGCATATCGATGTATGATCCGGCGCTGCGCCTGGGAGGGCTGGCCCACGTGGTGCTGCCCCAAGCTCCCCCCGACTGCACCGCGGCGGCCAAGTTCGCCGACACCGCGGTGCCGGCCCTTTTGGAAGCGTTGCTCCGGCTGGGGGCGCAGCGCTACCGGCTGCAGGTGAAGCTGGCGGGAGGGGCCAACATCCTGCAATTGGGCGGGCCGGCGCGCGAGCTATTGCAGATCGGGGATCGCAACCTGGCTGCGGTGGAGCAGGCTCTGCTCCGGGAGCGGCTGCGGCCGGCGGCCAGCGAGGTGGGGGGACGCTCGGGCCGCACCATGCGGCTTTTCCTGACCGACGGTCAGGTGTGGATCCGCAGTCTGGGACAGACGGAGAAGATTATCTAGGAGGTTTTGGGAGCATGGCAATCAAGATCCTGGTGGTGGACGACGCGGAATTCATGCGTCTGCGCCTGCAAAAGCTCCTGACCGAGCACGGCTACGAGGTGGTCCAGGCCGCCAACGGGGAGGAGGCGGTGCTCAAGTTCCGGGAGGAGAGCCCCCACCTGGTGCTCATGGACATCACCATGCCGGTGATGGACGGCATCGCCGCCCTGCAGCACATGAAGCGGCACGACGCCGCGGCCAAGGTGGTCATGTGCAGCGCCCTGGGCCACCAGTCCATGGTGCTGGAGGCCCTCAAGTCCGGCGCCCGGGATTTCGTGGTCAAGCCGTACCAGCCGGATCGGGTCTTGGACGTGGTGAAGAAGTACGCCGGATGAGCACCACCGTCCTGATCGCCGACGACTCCGTCTTCATGCGCCACCTGATCCAGGAGTTCCTGACCCGCCCTGGAGAGATCGAGGTGGTGGGCACCGCCCGCAACGGCCGCGAGGCCGTGGAGTTGGTGCATGCCCTGCACCCGGACGTGGTCACCATGGACGTGGAGATGCCCGTGATGTCGGGACTGGAGGCGGTGGAGCGCATCATGCGGGAGCGCCCCACTCCCATCGTGATGGTCTCCAGCCTCACCGAGGCGGGGGCCGAGGTCACCCTCCAGGCCCTGAGCCTGGGGGCCGTGGACTTCATCGCCAAGCCCGACGGCGGCTCCATCCGCAGCATCGGCGCGATCAAGGACGAGTTGGTGCGCAAGGTGCGGGCCTGCCGGCAGGCCCGCCTCCCCGGCCCGCGTCCCCCCGCCCCCCTTCCCGTGCTGCACGCCGGTCCCGGGCGCGGCGCGGACCGCTTCGTGGTCATCGGCTCCTCCACCGGGGGGCCCAACGCCCTGCAGCAGATCATCCCCCGCCTGCCGGACGACTTGGGCGCCCCGGTGCTGGTGGTGCAGCACATGCCCCCCGGTTTCACCCGCAGCCTGGCCCTGCGCCTGGACCACCTGAGCGCGCTCACGGTGCGGGAGGCCGCGGATGGGGAGGTGCCCGCCCCGGACACGGTGCTGGTGGCCCCCGGGGGGTTCCACACCCTTTTGTCCCCCGAGGGCGCCATCCGCCTCACCCAGGATCCCCCGGTGCACGGCGTGCGCCCCGCGGTGGACCCGGCCATGGAGACGGCCGCCCGGCATTTCGGGTCCCGCACCGTGGGGATGATCCTCACCGGCATGGGCTTCGACGGTGCCCGGGGGATGGCCCGGATCAAGGCCGCGGGTGGGCGGACCATCGCCCAGGACGAGGCCAGCTGCGTGGTCTACGGCATGCCCAAGGTGGTGGCAGAGATGGGCAACGCCGATGTGGTGGCCCCCCTGGATCAGCTGGCCGCCTCCCTGGTGCGCTGCCTCGCCAATTGATCGCCCCGCGTGGAGGAGGTTTCCCTTGGCGGAGGAAATGCTGACCGAGTTTCGACAGCGGATCATGGCCTTGACCGGCCTGGACCTCGGGCAATACAAGCCGACTCAGCTTACCCGGCGCCTCAACGGCGCCATGCTGCGCCACCGTGCTCCCGACTACCGCACCTACCTGGCAAGCCTGGAGCAGGATCCCCGGCTCTTGCGCGAGTTTCTCGACTACCTGACCATCAACGTCTCCGAGTTCCTCCGCAACCCGGAGAAATTCCAGGACCTGAAGGAGCGCTACCTGCCCCCCCTGCTGGAGGGCCGCGGACCCTTCCGCGCCTGGAGCGCCGGGTGCTCCATCGGGGCCGAGCCGTACTCCCTGGCCCTGATCCTGGACGAGCTGGGGGCCGCCCGGCGCAGCCGCATCCTGGCCACGGACCTGGACCGGGGCGTGCTGGAGCGGGCCAACGCGGGGATATATCCGAAGGATGACCTGAAGAACGTGTCGACCGAGCGCCTGGCCCGCTACTTCGTCCCCGAGGAGCAAGGATACCGGGTCTCCCCCGCCCTAAAGGCCATAGTGGAGTTTCGCCGCCACAACCTGCTGCAAGACTCCTTCGAGCGGGATCTGGACCTGATCCTGTGCCGCAACGTGGTCATCTACTTCACCGAGGAGGCCAAGGACACCCTCTTCCGCCGCTTCGCCCAGAGCCTGCGCCCCGGCGGTCTGCTTTTCGTCGGCGGCACCGAGAGCATCTTTCGCGCCCGGGAGATGGGGCTGAAGATGCTGGCCCCCTTCTTCTACCGGAAGGAGGCCGCGGCGTGATCCGCCGGGTGACCCTGCGCCACACCCCGCCGGCGCTGCCCCTGGCCGAGGACGTCCTGGGACCCCAGGGCAACCGCCTGGTGCGCGCCGGCCAGGTCCTGGACGCGGACACCGCGAAGCGCCTGGCCGCCCTGGGGGTGCAGGAGGTGCCTTTGGCCGATCCGCGCCTGGCCGACCTGCCCGAGCCCGATCCCGTATCCGCCCAGGTCATGGCCGAAGCCTACCAGGCCTTGGGCGCCTTGCGCGACGCCTTGCGCGGCCCGTCCCGCGCCCTGCCCGCCGCCGCCTTGGCCGGGGCGCAGCACGCGGCCCGGGAACTGGAGCGCGACCTGATGCACCGGCCGCCCCGGGTGGTGCATTGCCGCATCCGCTACCCCGGCGAGGACTATCTGATCCCTCACGCCGTGTTCACGGCGGTGTTGTCCATGGCCGTGGGCTACCGCCTGGAGCTGGCCGCCCGGCTGCCCGACATCGGTCTGGGAGCGCTGCTCTCCGATCTGGGCCTTTGGCTCTTACCGCCGGAAATGTTGGCGCAGACGGCTACCCTCTCCCCCGAGCAGCGCGAGGCGGTGCGCCGCCATCCCGCGGAGTCCTTCCGGTTGCTGAAGGACCACCCCCTGAGCGCCTTCGCCAAGGCCATCGTCTTCCAGCACCACGAGCGCCTGGACGGCTCGGGCTACCCGCGGGGCGCCAGCGGTAAGGACATCCACCCCTACGCCCAGTTGGTGGGACTGTGCGACGCCTATGCAGCCCTGATCGCCGACCGCCCCTACCGGTCCCGGGTCATGCCCCACGAGGCCCTGGAGTGGGTGCTGAGCACGTCGGGCTTCGAGTTCGGGCACGAACTGGTGCAGGCCTTCACCCAGGTGGTCCCGCCCTACCCCGTGGGCACCTTCGTGCGGCTCTCCGGCGGTGAGGAGGGGGTGGTGGCCGCCGTGGATCAGTACCTCTCCCGACCGCGGGTGCGCCTGCTCCGGGACGCCGCCGGCCAGGAGCTGGACCCCTGGCGGGAAATCGACCTGTCGGAGCTGGGCCACCAATCGGTGCTCATCGCCGCCGTGCTGCCGGACTGAAGGCTTAAGTTCCCGGCGCCCCTGGCCGATATATAGAGCGAAAGGCGGGAGATAGAGGGGGAGATGGCATTGTCGCGTTGGAAGTCCATGCTGGTGCCGGTGGCCTTCGCCGTGGTGCCCTCGGCGCTGCTTTTGATCGGCTGGTCCAGGTGGCCGTGGCCGGCGGCGCTCCTGGTCCTGGTGCTGGCCGCCGCGTACCTGGCGGCCAGACCGGCCGCTCCCCCTGCCCAGAAGCCGGGGGGGGATTTGGATCGGCTGCAGCAGGCGGTGCGCCGGATGTCGTCGGGCATGCGCCAAGTCTCCACCACCAGCCGCGTCCTGGTGTCCAGCGCCGAGGAGGCCGCCCAGAGCACGGAGCAGGCCGGCCGCCACGTCCACGACAACCTGAAAGAGGTGATGGCGGGCGGCGAGGCCAGGGACCGCAGCATCGAGGAGGCCACCTCCTCCCTGCGGGAACTGGAGCAGGCCATCCACCAGATCGCCGCCGGCGCCCAGGAGCAGGCCCAGAACGTATCCCACACCGCGGAGATCATCAACCAGATGGCCCAGGCCATCGAGGACATCGCCGCCAACGCCCAGCGGGTGGCCGCGGCCTCCACCGAGATGGCCGAGCAGGCCGGCAAGGGCGGCCAGGCGGTGGAGCGCACGGTGGAGGGCATGGACCAGATCCAGCGCACCGTCTACGCCTCGGCGGAGCGGATCCGGGAGCTGGGGCAGCGCTCGCAGCAGATCGGCGACATCATCCAGGTGATCAGCGACATCGCCGACCAGACCAACCTCTTGGCCCTCAACGCCGCCATCGAGGCGGCCCGCGCCGGGGAGCACGGCAAGGGCTTCGCGGTGGTGGCCAGCGAGGTGCGCAAGCTGGCCGAGCGCTCCAGCAAGGCCACCAAGGAGATCCGCGACCTCATCGAGTCCATCCAGGGAGGCACCCGGGCGGCGGTGGAATCCATGGAGCAGGGCACCCGGGAGGTGCGCCAGGGATCCGATCTGGTGCATTCCGCCGGTGCCACCCTGCAGGAGATCATCACCACCACCCGGGCCACCGACGACCAGGTGCGCAGCATCTCCGCGGCGGCGGAGGAGTTGGCCGCCTCCTCCACCGAGGTGGTGCAGGCCATCGAGTCCCTGGCCAGCGCCAGCGAGGAGTACACCGCGGCCACCGAGGAGATGTCCGCCGGCTCCAGCGAGGCCATCCGGGCGGTGCACTCCATCGCGGAGGTCAGCCGCCACAACGCCACCCTCTTGTCCGAGGTCCTCTCCTCCACCGCCAAGATGACCACCACCACCGAGGAGCTGACCCTGTCCACCCGCTCCATGGCCGAGTCCCTAGCCGGCATGGTGCACGAGGTGCAAAAGGTCCTGGACGACCTGGAGGGCAACGGGCGCAAGAACGCCCAGACCGTCCGCTTCTCCACCATCGGCCTGCAGCGGGCCGACATCATGGCCAAGTCCTTCCAGCCGCTGATGGACTACCTGTCGGAGCAGACCGGCTTCCGGGTGGAGTTCGTCCCCTCCAGCTCCTACGACCACGTGGTGGAGTCCCTGGCCAAGGCGGAGGTGGACATCGCCCAACTCTCCCCCTTCATGTACGTCCAGGCGGCGGACCAGCGGGGGATCCGCGCCCTGGTGAAGCCCCTGAACCGGGGCCAGCCCTACTACTACGCCAACCTGGTGGCCCGCGGCGACTCCGCCCTGGCCGCCCCGGGGGACATCCGCGGCAAGCGTTTCGCCTTCGGGGACCGCAACTCCACCTCGGGCCACTTCGTGCCCCGGCTGCTCTTGCAGCAGGCCGGGATCGACCCCGAGCGGGACTGCGCCGAGGTGCGCTACCTGGGCAGCCACGACAACGTGGCCGAGGCGGTGCTCAACGGCACCGTGGACGCGGGGGGCATCGAGGATGTGGTGCTGGAGCGGTACAAGGGCAAGGGAGCGGGCTTCAAGATCCTGGCCACCTCCGATCCCATCCTGCAGTTCCCCTGGGCCGTGCGCCCCGGCATGGACCAGGCGGTGGCCCAGGCCCTCCGGGAGTCCTTCCTGGCCCTGCGCGACCCCGACGTGGTGGCGGCCATGCAGCCGGTCTCCGGCGGCTTCAGCGGCTTCGCCCCGGCCGACGACAAGGAGTACGACTTCTTCCGCGACCTGCGCCGGAAGTTGAAGGTCTAGCCGCGGCCCGACCTCGCCCTTTCCCGGTGGCCTCGGACCGAGCCGGGCAGCCGCGTCCATCCTTCCGGAAGCCTTGGGGCACCGGGTATCGCTTCGGAACCACCACCCGACCCGGCCCGGCGGAGCCGGGCAACGCGGCGCCCAAGGGGCCGGTTCCGCGGCAGGAGTTTACCGCCCGGCGGGCGAAGCTAACCCGGGCAACCGTGCTGGGGAAAAGCGCCGCAAAAGCGTGACCCCGACGGGAACGCTGAGCAGGGGGGTAGCCTGCGCCGGGGAAGCCGGCAAGGTCCGGGAGGCTTTGAGAGCCGGCCCGCGGCGTCCCCCGGCAGGCGGATGAGGAGGGCGGCACCAATCGGGCTGAAGGAAATGATCGAGCAGCGCCAGGCGACGGCCCAGACCCGCCAAGCGAATTTGTGGGAGCAGGCGCGTTCGGCGGCCGCCGCCCTGCGAAAACTCGGCGCCAGCAGGATCATCGTGTTCGGCTCCCTAGCGCGCGGCGAGGCGGCCCCGGAGAGCGCCCTGGACCTGCTGGCCGTGTGGGATACCCCCCTCGGGTACTGGGAGCGGCTGCGCGCGGCTCACCAGGCGATCCAAGCGGCAGTGGGGATGGATCTGGTCATCGTCACCCCGACCGAGTTCGAGCAACTCGGCCCATTCGGCGACACCGTCGCCAGGGAGGGGGTGGACCTTTGAGCCGTCAAGAACCTTTGGAAGCGGCCGCCGTATGGCTGGCGCAGGCCTGCGCGGACTTCGATGCCGCAGCCGTCATCACCGAGCTCGCGCCCCATGTGGCCTGCTTCCAGGCCCAGCAGGCGGCGGAAAAGGCGACACAAGCCCTCTACGTGGCCCAAGGAGTGGACTTTCGGTTCACGCATTCCGTCTTCGACTTGGTGGCCACGGCTCAAGACGTTTTCCCGACCCTGGAGCGTTTCAAGGACCAAGCGGCGACCTTGGACGACTACTACGTCGGCACCCGTTACCCCCTGGCCGGTCTGCTCGCCACCACGCCTCCCAGTTCCCGCTATTCGCCGCAGCTCGCGGCGGGCGCCGTGGAGATGGCGCGGGGCATCCTGGAGGAATGCCAGCGTCTATACGGGGAGCTGGTGCAAAAGGACGCGCAGAGCGGACAGCCCGATCCCCAGAAGCCCGGCGCGTCGTAGGCCGGAGGGCGCGCGGCTGGACTGGGAGAAGCCACCGGCCGAACGGGGAGGGGCCTGCCGCACGACCGGCAGGCCCCTCCCCCGCCGCCCGCAGCCTGCTGCACTTTGCGCGGCGGTGCTCGGTAAGCAACTATCCGGCTGGGCCTCACGAATACTCACTGATATGCTTAATCCTCTCCGGTTAAGAGATGTTTCACGGAAATATCCTCGTCTATTTCTTCCCACCTCACCGCTTCCCCCCCCCAACGTAGTTTCCACTCGGCTCTTTGTTTTGAGGTCGCCCTACTCAAATTCGGGAATTGTTCCAATTCGAAGGATAATTCTCCTTTATTGGAGAGTATGAAGGTTATTTTATCGTCCGAAAAGCGAATATCGACCGCCTTAGGAAGATTGGGCAGCTCGGGATCTCTACTAATTTTGATGGGGCTGATATCCGTTTGCATGGGTTACATGCCTCCTTCACCGGAACACTGTGCCTCCCAAATGGATACCATCTCGTGATACCGTCTTTCGATTATACTCACAACCTTGTTGATGTCTGTTTCCCTCATATTCCCCTTTTTATGCCGTACCTCCAAGGTGCTCAACCAAACCTTTCTCTCCGTCCCCGTTCTCAACATGCGTATGAATAGGCTCTGAAAAATCCAAACTACGGAAGAAAAGCCGAAGGAAGCTTCCCCGAAATAGGTCTTGTTTGCCATGCTACCGGCCCCCTGGCGCGTCCCGAGGCCATGGCATGGACACGCCGGCCCGGCGTCGATCCTTAATCACCACTATTTTCGGCCCTGGGCCAACCGGGGCCGTGGGCGGCAGTTGCCCCTTGACCGCCCGGGCGGCGGGACTGGCCTCTTCGCGGGAGGCTCGTGAGCGGTACGAACCGGCGGAGCCTAGAGCCAGGCGAGGTTGCGCAATCGGTCCGCAACATAATACAATGGGGGCACGGGAACAAAGGAGGCGTGCCGCTTGTACCAGCCGCAATACCCCGAGCCCCAGCCATCCGAGCTGCCGCCCCCGACCCCACCGCGCCGGCGGCGGCTTGGCCGCTGGGGCCCATGGACCGCCACCGCTGCCGCCGCCCTGGCCAAACTCAAGTTCCTGCTGGTGGTGCTGAAGTTCGGCACCCTCATCAGTATGCTGGTGAGTCTGGCCCTTTACGCCCAGGTGTTCGGCTGGGCCTTTGCCGCCGGTTTCGTGGCCCTGCTCTTCGTTCACGAGATGGGCCACTACCTGACCGCCCGCCGCCTGGGGGTGCCGGTGACCGCACCGGTGTTCATCCCCTTCCTGGGCGCGGTGATCAACCTGCGAGGCTCCCCCCAGGACGCCTACCGGGAGGCCCAGCTGGCCGCGGGGGGACCCCTGACGGGCATCGCCGCCTCCTTCGCCCTGCTGCCCCTGGCCGGCGCCTCGGGGCTGTTCGCCTCCCTGGCCTTCACCGGCTTCTTCCTGAACCTGTTCAACCTGCTGCCCACCTATCCCCTGGACGGGGGGCGCATCGCCGGGGCCATCTCGCCCTGGTTCTGGCCGCTGGGCCTGGTCCTGGCCGGCTACCTCTTCTGGCGCTCGGGTAACCCCATCCTGCTCCTGGTGCTGGTCTTCTCCCTGTTCCAGGCCGGCCATGCCTGGAAGCAGCGCCTCTCCCCCTACTACCAGCTGCCGTGGGGTCGGCGGGCCACGGTGGCCCTGGCCTACTTCGCCCTCATCGGCCTGGCGGGGCTGGGCCTCGCCGTGAATCATCCTCCCGGGCTGTAGGGGAAGCGGTCTTGGCACACCCCGAGCCGTCGATCCGCCGGAGCCTCGCCCTGACGGTGATCGTCATCGGCATCCTGATCACGGCGGTGGACACCACCATCGTGGTGCTGGCGCTGCCCACCATGATGCGCTCCTTGCACGCCGACCTGACCGGCGTGGTGTGGGTGATCATGGCCTACCTCTTGGTGATCACCCTGCTGGCCACCCAGGTGGGCCGCCTGGGGGACATGTTCGGCCGGGTGCGCATGTACGAGCTGGGCTTTCTGGTCTTCATCGTAGGCTCCGCCCTGTGCGGCCTGGCCCCCGACCCGCGCACCCTGATCGCCTTTCGGATCTTCCAGGGGGTGGGCGGCGCCCTGATCACCGCCAACAGCGGCGCGGTCATCGCCGACACCTTCGCCGCCTCCCGGCGCGGTCAGGCCTACGGCTTCACCAGCGTGGGCTGGAACGTGGGGGCCATCCTGGGGATCCTCCTGGGAGGATTCATCACCACCTACGCCTCCTGGCGCTACATCTTCCTGATCAACGTGCCCATCGGCGGCTTCGCCCTGATCACGGCCTGGCTGGTGCTCCGGGAGCGCAGCCCGCGGACGGCCCGCGCCCTGGATTGGTGGGGCATGTCCTTCCTGGGGGCGGGGTTGCTGGCGGTCCTGGTGGCCATGGTGGGACTGGCCTCCCAACCGCCCACCCCGGCGCTGCTGGCCCTGCTCGCGGCGGGGATCGCCCTGCTGGCGGCCTTCCTGCTCCTGGAGCTGCGCCTGCCCCAGCCCCTTTTGGACCTGCGGCTGTTTCGGATCCGCATCGTGAGGGCTTCGCTGCTGGCCTCCTTTTTTCAGAGCCTGGGCAATTTCGCGGTGCTCTTTCTGATCATCATGTACCTGCAGGGAGTGCGCCAGCTGAGCCCCCTGGACGCCTCCCTGCTCCTGGTGCCCGGCTACCTGCTGGGAGGCGCCCTGGGGCCCGTGGCGGGGCGTCTGGCCGACCGGGTCGGTCCCGCCCTCCCCGCCACCGTGGGGCTGGGCGTCCAGGCCGTGGCCATGTTCGCCTACGCCCACCTGGGCGACGCCACGCCCCTGGGCTGGGTGGTGGCGGCCAGCGTGGTGAACGGCATCGGCAGCGCCGGCTTCTTCCCCGCCAACAACGCGGCGGTGATGAAGGGCGCGCCGCCGGGATCCTTCGGCATCGTCTCGGGCATGCTGCGCACCTTCGCCAACATCGGCATGGTGCTGTCCTTCGCCGCCGCCATGCTGGTCAGCGCCACCAGCATCCCGCGGCAGGTGGCCTTCGCCATCTTCGTGGGCACCACCACCCTGCGCGGCTCGTACATGCAGGGCTTCACCCGGGGCATCCACGCCGCCTTCTACCTCTCCATCCTGCTGATGCTGATCGCGGCGGTCTTCTCCGCCCTGCGGGGGCAGCCCTCCCAAACCACCGCCTGAGCTCAAGGCAGCGGCGCGGGAGCCACCTCGCCCAAGAGCGGCGGCTGCAGGCTGCCCCGATGCACCAGCTGCACCAGCACCCGCCCGCGGGGCAACTCCCGCACCATGGTGGGGGTGAATCGCCAAGCCTCGCCGAAGCGGCTGCCCCGGGGCAGGCCCCACGCGTCGAACAGGTGCTCCCGGCGCCGTCGGCGTCCGAAGAGCTCCGCCAGCTCGGCGGCATCCCGGGCGCTGGTCCCGCCGAAGACCACCCGATTGCGCGCGTTGGCCAGGACCACGTCTCGCAGCCCGGAATCCAGCTGGCCCAGGTTTTGATGCGCCAGCACGGCGCCCACCCCGAAGGAGCGGGCCGCCGCCAGGAACTCCCCGAAACCCCCGGTGGCGTAGTCCTGAAACTCGTCCACGTACAGAAAATGGGGAGGACGAACCGGACCACGACCGAAGGTGGCGAACTGCAGCTGGTAGAGGAGGAAGGTACCGAGCATGCGGGCGCCGCGGCCGAACTCCCCAGGCGGCAGCACCGCCAGCAGCACCTGCGCCTCGGCCAGAACCTCGCGGGGGTGAAGCTCTCCGGGGCCGGACAGCACCCGGGCCAGGCGGGGGTTGGCCAAGAGTCCGGCCAGGGCGTCCAACACGCCGGCGGCATATTCCTGGCGGGTGCGCTCCGGCCACCGCAGCCAGCCTTGGCGGAAGAATTCCCGCACCGCCGGGTCGGCCACGCCGTTTAGAACCTCCTTGAGGAAGTCGGCGTCCCGGAACAAACGCAAGAGCTCCGGCAGATCGGCCGTCCGAGCCCGGGCGGCCTTCAGGGCCAGGACGGCATGACGCAAAAGGTTGGTGCCCATGCTGCGGTAGAAAGGGTTGTCGCCGGCGAAGAGGCGCTCGTAGACATAGGCCAGGGACTCCGCCGCCTGGGTGTCCTCCCCTTCCAGGGGGTTCACCCGAGGGCAGTCCTCCCGGCGGGGGTCCAGGAGCCGGAAGGGCCGTCCGGCGCGGGTGCACGCCGCCGCCACGGCCTCCACCAGATCGCCCTTGGGCTCCAGCACCGTGAGCCCCACCCCTGGACGGGCCAGATCCTGCAGGATCATGGGCAAAAGGGCGGCAGAGGTCTTACCTGAACCGGTAGGCCCCACGATATGCAGGTGAAGGAACCGATCCTCCCCCGCCAACCGAACGGGACGAGGGCTCCCCGCGGCCCGGCACACCACCAGGGCCAGAGGATCCGCCGCCGCCCGGGAGCGGCGCCGCACCCACAGCACCCCGCCGGCGGCCAGCGCCCAAGCGGGCAGCGACCAAAGACCCGCGGCGGCGCTCAAGGGCAACAGCAAGAGCATCCCCGCCGCTCCCCGAGACGCAGTCCGCCAAGGGGAGGGAGCCATGCCCCAGGACAGGACGCCCACCGCCGCCGCCGTAAGCGCCGCCAGCGGCAGATCCACCGCGGCGCCGGCCGCCCGGTGCACCAGGTCCGTCACGTCACCCGTCAGGGACCACAGCACCCAGGGCATCAGCAAAAGCGCCAAGCCTCGGCGCAACAAGGCTCAGGCCGCCCCCCGCGCCGTCCATCGCCTGCAGCAACGCCGCATGCTCACGCCCCCATCCTTTTCGGATCCCCAACCCCTTGCCCGCCGGAGGCTGCACCTGCACGACGCGGGCAAAAGCCGCGGGGACGGCCCCGTGCCCGTCGCCTTCCGATGCGCTACCGCCCCGCCAGCTGGTCCAGGCGCGCCGTGAACTCGGCCACTTCCCGCGCCTCGACCGCCGCCAGCAACAGCTTCCGCAGCACCTCCGTCTCCTGCGCCCGCACGCGCCGCTCCAGATCTGCCGGCACCGGCCCCAGCCGCCGCAGCAACTCCAGCACGGCATCGGCCCTGGCCTTGGCCTCGCCTTTAGCCTCACCCTCCGCATAGCCCTGCTCCCGGTACCGCTCCCCCATCCGGTCCAGCACCTTGGACACCGACAACACCTCCTCCAAACGCGCCGTCTGTTGTGCATCCAGGAACTTTTCGCCCAAGGTAACCGCCGCTCCCACACACATCATGCGCTCTTCCTCGTCCGAAAACCACCGGGCCAGTTCCACCGCCCGCAGGAGCGCCTCTCCCGCCGAACGTTCCAGCCGCATGCACGGCACGAACACCAGCTCCGAGAAGTCCCGCCGGTCCAGCCGCTCCCCCGCCGCCACCTTTCCCTCCACCCGCGCCAGCACCGCCTCCCCGTCGAAGCGGCTCATGAACACCGCCTTCACCCGATAGCGCAGGCTCCCCGCCTCTATCTCCTCTTCCGCCCGCCGGGTGCCCCCGGTGTAGATCACCACTGTCTCCACCGGGGAGCGGTATTTCATGTACAGCAGCACGTGGTGTCAACTGTTGCCCGATTCGCGTGACAAACCGCGACAACGGTTGTTCGTGCCGCCCCTGCGCGGGGACCGTTTCCGGGCCGATCCTCCGGTGCGCCAGTTCGGATCGGCAACCCGCAGGGAGTCGCGCCGTGCCTCTGGAGGCAAGCCTCCGCACCGTTCACACGGCGCCAGCGCCTTGGCCGCCGGTTAAGCGGCCGTATCGGTTTTACCAGCCCCACCACAAGGGCTTTGGGCTCCGGGGGCATCCGCCGTTCTGTCGTTGGCCCCCGAAGCTGCACCGCCGTTTCCGGCGCGTCTTGGTTCAGCCGCCACCTGGACCTCCTCCTTCGTGGGATACCGGAAGGTCCGATCCCACTTGGGCTTCAGGTTCAAGGCCGCCGCCACGTTCGCATCTCCCGTCCAGCCGTAGTGCCCGCAAGCTAGCCGGCTGGGGTAGCCGGTACCGCCGGGGGAGAACCTCTCCGCCAAACGGTGACACTTTGGACAAGCTCGACTGGTCCATGCCGGGTTTCGTTCCACCACCAGGATGCCGTGAATCAGCGCCAGATATCTTACACGTTTCACCACCTTTCCGCGCAGCCAATAGGAGCGTTTCCGGTTGGTGCGCCGGCTCCAGGAAAGGCCCCGCCGGGGCCGGTAGGGCCGCAGGTGCTCGAAGACCAGCACCTCAAGGCCAAGGGCCACCGCCCAGGTGACGATGGCGCTGGCTATTTGCCAAGCCAAGGAGTCGTCCAGGTTGCGGATGTAGTTCCAAAGGGAGCGGTTGGAGCGCTCACCCTTGACCGCCCTACCGGATTTGCGCTGCTTTTTGGCCACCGTCCGCAGGGCCTTCTCCCGCTTTTCGTTCTCCCGGGCATCCCGGATGGTCTTGATCCCGATGCAGCGTTTGCCCTGCCAGGCCGCCCCCACGGTGGAGGCTGCGTTCAGGTCGAAGGTGCCCACCCGCAGGTCGGGTTCCGCGAGCCGTCGGTCCTCGGCCTTGCCCCGAATGACCACCCGGCACTCGAAGGGCACGTGGATCCACCAGCCCTCCTCCTTCGGGATAAGCACCGGGGACTGGGCCACCCACGCGCCGACGGTCGGGCGCAGCGCCGCCCGCTCCTCCCGGGTGCGCTCGGCGCGGCCCTCCTCCGCCATGCGCCGGTTCTGAGCCATCCGCTCCCCGGCGATGCGCTCCTTCTCCGCCTGCGACTGGGCGAACAGTTCCGGGGCGTAGGGTGGACCTTGCACCGCCGCTTGGGATCCGCCGCCTCCCAGTTGGCCAGGTTCGACCGGTACGAGCGCACCGCCCCGGCGGCGTGGTTGATGGCCGAGCGGCGCAGCACGGTCGGCGCTTCGGGGCAGACCTTCCCGAAGTCGCGCAGCGGGTCCGGATGCACCTTGGTGGCCACGGTGTGGCGCTCCGCCCAGGATAGAATCTCCTGGGCGGTGAGCACTCGGCGCCGCTCCTCTCCGGCGTGCTTGCCCCGTTTTACCACGTAGGTCTTCTGCTCAGAGAAAATACCGGGGTGGTCCAGGAAGAAATCCGTGTAGAAGGCCACGGCCCGGTCCCACTCCTGGGCGGTGGCGAGGAGGGCGCTGATCTTTCCGGCGTTGGCCTCGGATCGAACTTGGAACTTCACGGTGCGGGTCACCGTGACGCAGGACATGGCCGGCATGCCGCTCACCTCCCAAACTACAGATGATGCCCACTATGGTATGATATACCGCCATGGGCTACCTGTCAAGAGATATAACCATCGCCAAATATCAGGAAGCAAAGGGCTGCCCGGCTCCCATCCAACGGTGGGGTTCCGAGCAATTCGGGCGTCGGGGTTTGTCGCGCCGTCCTAGGGATCCTGTGATTTTCTCGGGCGGCTCAGGCTATATTTGGAGTTTTAGACCAATCTATCCCATTAAGTTATGTTTAGTACCCCGCAAGATGTTATACTTTTTTGGGTTTGGGCAAGCCTTTACCTATCTGTTTGAAGAATACCTTGACAGGACGGGCATTACATGCTATAATGGGCAAACTTCCGAGAGAATGTGACGTATGCTCGGCCGTAGAAGTCCTCAGATGTCCTTTGCCGACGTTGACCAGTGGTGGAAGTCCATAGCCAAAAACTCTATCTGGCAGAGCATTCGCACTTGGAGCGAGGCAGCCCTCAATGATGACTGTTTTACTCATTGGTATAGTAATTTAGGACGTCATTCTGTTCCTCCATCTTTCATCATAACGTTGATGGCAATCCAGCTTAGCCAAGGTTGGTCCGATCAAGAGGCTGTAGATGCCGCGTAATTTGACGACCGTGTTAAATACGCTTTGGGACTCAGCCGGTCCCCAGAAATCCATTGCGACCGGTCAACTTTATGCAAGTATCGTGGGCGTTTTTTGGAGATAGATTTGGATCGCAGTTTATTGCGCCACAGTCTGGAGGGGGCAGCCACTCACGGCCTATTGAGTAACGAGTCCGATATTGTGGACTCCTTCATGGTGGCTGGTGCCGCAGCCAGACAAGGTACGTTGACCTTGATCCGTTCCGCTATTCAGCAGGTGCTTCGGCAGGCTAAGCGGGAGGGCTTACCTTCTC
>JAJZIM010000046.1 GCA_021810565.1 Bacillota bacterium | reverse complement strand
CGCTGGTCTCACCGTGAACGCCGCCCTCGACAAAGGCACCTATCCCACCGGCACTCGCGTTTTGGACGACGAGTTGGCTACCGTCAACCTCCGGCGGGATGCCTTCCACGGCGACTGGAATTATTCGCTTCTACCCCACAAGCAAAAGTCAGGTTAATGTTTTCCGGCTCCTAAGAACGGGCAGCCGCCGCGGGGCCGGTCGGGATCCGCCGCCCGCGCCGGCCCGTCAAGCCCCGCCGCGGGCCAGGGCCACGAAGCGCCGCGCCCGCTCGGCTATGGCCCGGCTATCGCCCCGGGCCACCTCCTCCTCGGGAGTCAACACGTCCCCCAGGGCGGCCATGGAGGCGCCCCGAGCCAGGTACTCCCGCAGGTTGGTCTCGTCCACCCCGCCGGACACCATCACCGGCACGTCCCGCAAGACGGGCAGCACCTCCTCCAGGAAGAGGGGCCCGCCCACGCAGTCCACCGGAAAGACCTTCACCAGGTCGGCCCCGGCTCGCCGAGCAGCGAGGATCTCCGTGGGGGTGATGCCCCCCAGGATCACCGCCGCGCCGGCCTCGCGGGCCAGGGGGACCAGCTCGGGCAGCAGCAACGGGGCCACCAGGAAATCCGCGCCGCCCTCCAGGGCGGCGATCCCGTCCTCCACCGAGAGGATGGACCCCGCCCCCACCATGGCCTCGGTGTCCCGGGCCAGCTCCCGCATCACCGCCGGAGCATCCGGCACGCTGAAGGTGACCTCCAAGCGGCGGATGCCGCCGGCGGCCAGGGCCATCCCGGAACGCGCCGCCTCCTCGCTGGTGCGGGTGCGCAGCACCGCCACCACCGGCTCCTCCAGCACTCGGCGCACCCGCTCCAGGCGCATCTCCCGCTCCCGCGTCATCATCCATCGCCCCTCTCTGGCACCGCCATGCCGCCGCCCCGGTGGGCCGGCAGAGCCAGCGCCGTGTAGATCGCCAACAGGCCGCGGTGGTAGCGCGGCTTGGGAGGGTGCCACGCCGCCAGCCGCCCCTCCAGCAGGCTCTGGGCCTCCTGGGCCGACAGCGGCTTGCCGGAGCTTCCCACCAGGTCCAGCCGCCGCTGCACCAGGTCCACCAGCACCTCGTCCCCCTCCTCCAGCACCGCCAGGGGACCGCCCAGGGCCGCCTCCGGAGAGACATGCCCCACGTTGGGCCCCCGGGAAGCCCCCGAGAAGCGCCCGTCGGTCACCAGGGCCACGCTGTCGTTCAGCTCCGGGTGGGCGCTGATGGCCTCCGTGACGTAGAACTGCTCGGGCATGCCGTCGGCCCGCGGGCCCTCGTAGCGGATCACCAGCACGTCCCCCGGATGGATGCGGCCCGCGAAAACCGCCTCCCGCGCCGGATCCTGTCCGTCGAAGACCCGGGCCGGCCCCCGGAACACCTCCCGTCCCTGGGCTACCGAGGACCGTTTGATCACCGCCCCGCCCGGGGCCAGGTTGCCGTGCAGCACGGCCAGCCCCCCCTGGGGGCGGAAGGGATCGGCCAGGGAGCGCAGGAATTCCTCCCGCCGATGCCCGGTCCCCTGCAGGTAGCCGGCCTGTCGCTCCAGCCAACCGCTCTTGGCTAGTTCCTCCAGATTCTCTCCCAAGGAACGGCCGGTGACCGTGAGGCAATCCAGGTGCAGCCGCTCCCGCAGCTCCCACAGCAGGGCGGGAGCGCCGCCGGCGTGCCACAGCAGGTTGGCCGGCACCTCGCCGTTGGGCCGCACCAGCGCCAAAAGGGGCGTCGCGTCGTTGATCGCCTGCACCCGCTCCCAGTCGAAGGGCAGCTCCAACTCCTCCGCCAGGGCCGGCAGATGCAGCAGGTAGTTGGTGGAGCCGCCGATGGCCGCATGCAGCACCAGGGCGTTCTCTAGGGCGCGCTGGGTCAGGATGCGCCGCACCCCCACCCCGGTGCGCACCAGGCGGGCCAAGGCTCCGGCAGCCGCGCGAGTCATCTGTCGGGCGGCGGCCGAGGCCGCCGGCACCAGCGCACTGCCGGGCAGGGCCAGACCCAGGGCCTCCAGCAGCAGCTGTCCAGTGGCCGCCGTGCCCAAGAAGGCACAGGAACCGCAGCCGGGGCAGGCCAGCTCCCGCTTGGCCTCGTACTCGGCCTGGGCCAGCGCTCCCTGCCGCCAGCGAGCGTGCAGGGTGGCCACCCGCTCCAGGGTCAGCTCCCCAGGCCCGGTGCCCATCAGCCCCCCGGGGACGAACACCGCCGGCAGGTCCAGCCGGGCCGCCGCCAACAGGTGCCCGGGCACCGCCTTGTCGCAGCCGGAGATGAACAGCACCCCGTCGAAATGCCCGGCCCGGGCGTGCATCTCCGCCGCGTAGGCGATCACCTCCCGGGAAGGCAGGGAGTAGCTCATGCCCGCCGTGCCCTGGGCGATGCCGTCGCAGATGTCGGTGCAACGGTAGCGGGCCAGGACGCATCCCGCCGCCGCAGCTCCCAGGGAGGCCTCCCGCTCCAACTCCTCCAGGTGGACGCTGCCCGGGTGGGAATCCCCGGCCACGCTCGCCGCCAGGAGCCAAGGCCGCTCCAGATCGGCCCGGGTCCAGCCGGTACCCAGGCGCAGCGGATCGATCTCCGGGGCCATCCGACGCATGCGCTGGCTGTGCAGCATCGCTACCCCTCCTCCCAGAGCACCGCCCGGGCCGGCGCCCCGTCCGCCCCCACCAGGGGCAGCGGCAGGCACACCAGCCGGTAGCGGCCCGGCGCCACCTCCGCCAGGTTCAACCCCTCCAGGATTACCACCCCCGCCGCCAACAGCTGGCGATGGGTGGCATGCTCCCGGCTGCCGAAGGCCTCCACCGACAGGTAGTCCACCCCCACCAGGGCCACGCCTCCCTCCGCCAGCCTGCGGGCCGCCGCCTCCCCCACGGAGACGAAATCCCGCCGGAATGGCTCCCCCCGCCGCCACAGCTCCGAGTTGCGGGTCTTGAACAGAAGCCGGCGCGGCAGGCTCCTGCCAGCCAGGTGGCGCGGCTCGATGAGGGAGTCCACCCCGGTGAGGTCCCACACCTCGCACTCGCCCACCATGGCCTCCAGGGACAAGGACGCGGCGTCGGTGCCCCCCGGCAGGAAATGCCGGGGCGCATCCACGTGGGTGCCGGTGTGGGTGCCCAGGGTGAGCCGGGACACGTTGGCCGCATCGCCTCGCGCCAGGGACAGCACCGGCTCCAGGGACACCGCGGGGTTGCCCGGCCAGACCACCATGCCGGGCGCCACCCCAAGGGAAAGGTCGATCAGCTTCAAGATGCCACCACCACCACTTCTTTGATTTGCCCCTCCCGGTGGGCCAGCCCCGCCGCATAGTCCTCCATGGACAGGCGCCGGGTGATGAGCCGCGCCGCAAGGCCGGACCACAGCTCCTCGAAGCGCTCCAGGTCGGCCACCCCGTGCTCGAAGTAGCGGCGATTGGCGTTCACGGACCCGAAGACCACCCGGTTGCCCAGGACCAACTCGAGATTGAGCCGGTCCACGCTCAGGGACAGCTGCCGGTCCCCGCCGGTGACGCTGAGCAGGGCCAGCGCCCCGTTGGGCGCCAGCACCTCCACCGCCTGGAAGGCCAGGGGGCTGTAGCCGGTGGCCTCCAGGATCAGATCGTAGGGGCCGGCAGCCACCTTGGCCAACTCGTCCCCCGCCGCCTGCAGGTAGGTCGCCCCGGCCTGCACGGCCAGGGTGGGTCCGGCCTGACCCGGATCCTCCCGGTCGTAGACCGCCACCTCCAGCCCGCGGGAACGCAACAGCAGCGCCCCCAGGAGGCCCACCGGCCCCGCCCCCAGCACCAGGGCGCGGCTGGGACGCCAGTACAGGCGCTCCTGCAGCTTGTAGGCCTGGAAGACCGCCTTCTCCACCACCGTCAGGGGCTCCAGCAGCACCGCGAAGGAGCGCAGGGCGGGCGGGATCACCACCAGGTACTCGGGCACCTCCGCGTAGCATTCCGCAAGGAACCCGTCCAGCTCCTTGATGCCCCGCTCCCGGTACTTGCCCCAGCTGCACATGTCGCTCTCCCCGTGGCGGCAGTTGGGGCAGCCGTCGGGCCGACGCACCGTGGCCACCACCAGGTCCCCGGGCGCGCAGGAGGACACGGCCTCGCCCACCTGGACCACCTCCCCCAGGGACTCGTGCCCCAGCACCAGCTCCGGCCGTCCCGGGGGCGGCGCGCCGTGCTGGCCGGCCACGATGTCCGCGTCGGTGCCGCAGATGCCCACCTCCAGGGTGCGCACCAGCACCTCCCGCGGCCCGCTGACGGGAGCGGGGAGGTCGGCCACCCGCACCGAGCCCGGCACCCCGGGGCGCACCACCACCGCCTTCAAGACGCCTCACCCCGATCCGAGTAGCAGGGAGCGCGATGGGCCTCCAGGATCCGCGGCACCTCCCGCAGGTAGGCCGCCGTGCCGCAGGAGGGGCATACCGAGAACTCCGAGAGCTTGTCCAGGTAGGACAGGACCGCCCAGACGTACTCCGCCTGGCTCCAGGTCAGCGGCGACACGGACAGGGGGACGCCGGTGAAGGGGTCCACCTGCTCGGCCATCACGCCGCTGGGCAGGGCGTGGCGCTGCGCCCACTCCAGAAGGGTCCGGGCCTCGGTCAGCTCGTCGGCGTTGCGGGCGCGGTCGATGTGGTACTCGGCCAGCCACAGGGTGCCGATGAACCAGGGATTCCCCGGCACCTTGCCCAGGTTATCTCCCGCCAGCTGGTAGGTGTCCCCCTCGTAGCGGGCCAGTCCCCCCTCGTCGGTGGACAGCCACAGCTTCTCCCGCACCGCGCGCACCGTCGACTCCAGGCGCGGGTCGTCGGGATGCAGGGTGGCCAGGCGGCAAAGCCCCAGGATGCTGACGTCCACCACCGGATCGGGGCGCAATTGTCCGTCCTCCTCCACATACACGCCCCGCAGGAAGCGCCCCGCCTGGGGATCGAAAAGGTAGCGGCCCGCCGCCTCGGCCACCTCCGCCGCCGCGCGCCGAAAGTCCGCGGCGTCCTCGCTCTCCCCGAAGGCCTCGGCGAAGGCGGCCGCCGCGCGCAATCCCGCCACCACCGCCGCAACGGTGAAGGTGTGCACCGCCCGGCGCTCCTCCCAAAGATCCCAGCTGGGGTTGGGCAGCCCGGTCTTGGGATCGCGCCAGGAGGCCAGAAACCGGCCGCAGTGCACCACCAGGGGACGGTAGTACGGTTTGATCACCTCGATGTCCCGGAAGTGCTGGAAATGCTGCCACAGGGCCCACAGCACCAGCCCCGTCTCATCCTCTTGGATGGGCAGCTCCTCCCGCCCGTGCTCATACCAGGGATGCCAGGAGGAGGCCACGCTGCCGTCGGGGTTGTACTTCTGCCAGAAGTAGCCCTTAGGATGCACCACCCGCAGGCAGAAGTCGAAGAAGCGCCGGGACAGATCCCGATAGCCGGCCCGGTCCAGGGCCGCGGCCACCAGGGCGCCGTCCCGCGGCCAAACGTAGCTGTAGGTGTCGCGGGCGAAGCTGGTGATATCCGTGTCGTTGGCCGCCAGGATCCCCCCGGCCTCGTCGATCTGGGTGCGCAGGATCACCAGGCTGCGCTTGAACTGGTCCACCAGCGCCCCCGGCAGGTCCGCGAAGCTGAAGCCCTCCTTGTTGGCCCACAGGCGCCAGTAGGCGGCGGTGCGCTCCAGCAGGCGCCCGGGCCCCTTGTCCCGCACCAGCTCGTCCAACTGGTGCACCGCCGCCAGGTCGCGACCGATGCAGATCCAATAGAACAGCTCCGCCTCGCCGCCCGGCTCCAGATTCACGGACACCCCCGCCGCCGAGTCCACCGCCCCTTGGGCGATGGGATTTCCTGCCAGTTCCCCGTCCTCGGCATCCTTCCAGGTGCCCTCCCTCCCCGGCGCCTCCTTGACCCCCACGGAGAAGGCGGTGAAGCCGTCCCCCGCCGGGGTGCGCACATCGGCCAGGAAATAGCGGTTGCCCTTGTAGTGGAGGATGCCTTGCATTTTGGGATCATACAGGGCCGTGTCGCCGATCTCCGTGCCATAGATGTGGTAGTCGTGGCAAAAGAACAGCCGCACCTGCCGCGGCGCGTCGCGTCCGTTGGTCAGGTGGATGCGGCGCAGGTAGACGTCCTCGTGGAAGTCCACCGCATCGTTGCAGACCAGCTCCAGGCCCTCGTCCGACCAATCCAGGTGCACCTCGCTGACCAGCGTGTCGTCCCGATAATCCAAGGTTCGCCGCCAGGGATCGTCATGCACCCAGGAGAAGGCCCCGTCGCACCACACCCCGAAGCGGAAGGGGTGGCCCGCGCTGTGGTTCTCGTTGCCCACGTGCGGATAGTAGAAGTCCCGCAGGCGGTACTGCTGGTCAAAGTTGATCAGGATCCGCCCGTTGCCCACCGGTATGTCTCGCGGCATCGTCCCACCAGCCTTTCTTGCCGGGCAAAAAGGATAGGAGGAGCCTGGACTCCCCCTTCCCTGCCGAGCATTCCTCTGTTTACTTCTGGTTTCTCCACCCGATGGCGGAATCCCTGCCTCGGGGCCCCGGCAATTCCCCCTCGAACCGCGGCGGGAGGGGTGCCCCCGATCTAGGGACGCCCCTCCCAACTGCCGACCACCCGCCCAGCGGCCCTCGATCCCGCCGCTCCCCGCCGGGGTAGGCGCAGCCCTTCGCGGAAAGGCCGCTCCCGACGACGCATCCAACGATACAGCAGGCTGAAATCCCGCCGGTTCACGGCGTAGCGGGGCAGGATCTCGCGGCGCAGCTGCGTCTCGGTGCAGCCGCTCTGCACCGCCTTGCGCATCTCCCGTTCCAGGGCCGTGTACAACTGCGCCACAGCCTCGAAGATGACCACCACGTCATCGCCTCCGCACTGCTCCATGCCCATCACCCCTTCCGCGCTAATCACTCCTTGGGGTATTCCCAAGTTGTCATTGGCATGTTAGAATTGTCGCGGGCTGCTGGCCAGCGCGCGGCAGCGCCAAGCCGCCAGGTTCACCATCCCCCAGCTGACCAGACCGATCCCCGCCAGCTCCAGGAAGGTCAACAGACTCAATCCCGCCGGGAAGACGCCCAGCACTCCCAGGGCCACTCCCAGCATCACCGCCGAGCAGCAGGCCACCAGCAGCTTGTCCGCCGTGGTGTAGGTGGCCGATCCCAGCACCACCGCGATGCTGTACCCGCCGGCCGCCCACACCATCAGTCCGAAGGCGACTCCTCCCAACATCTCGATCCCCTCCTCATCAAAACTAGCTGCGCCCGTGATGCACCCACTCGCCCACCCGGCTGCGCCCGGGATGGACGAACCAGCGGTGCACCGCCGTGGCGGCCAGGACCCCGCAAAGCACCACCGCCACCAGGAAGGCCAGCAATTGCCCCAGGTCGGTCAGGGACACCGGGCGCAGGGCCGCCAGCAGCACGGCCGCCGCCGCGGAGCTGACGGAACCTACCGCCAGATCGTCCGGCAGGCCGCTGTGGCCCTCCCGGCGGATGCCCGCCAAGACCCAAATCAAGGCACCGCACAGCAACAGGAAGAACAGGATCATCGTATTTCGCCCCCCTTGCGGAAACCTTTACAGCGCCACGCCCTCGCCGATCCCCGCGCCCCGCTCCTCGGGCCCGGCGGGGCCGTTGCGGCGGGCGGCCACCGCCGCCGCCAACACGGCCACCACCGCCACCGTCAGCAGGGTGTAGCGAAAACCGGCCGTGGGCTCAAGCGCCCCGTATAAATGCTGGAAAGTGGTGTAGAAGGTGCCCCCCGCGGCGATACCCAGGCTCATCCCGACGCCGCGCATCATGTTCAGGAGGCCGCCGCCGACCCCCAGGTGGCTGGCGCGCAGAGCTCCCATCACCGAGCTGTTGTTGGGCGGGGTGAAGATGCCCATCCCGCCGCCGACCAGGAACAGGGCGAAGAGGATCACCACCGGCGCCGCCGCCGGTGAGACGAAGGCCAAACCCAGCGCGCCCAACTCGCTCACGGCCATCCCCAGCACCGCCAGCACCCGCGAACCCCAGCGGTCGGACAGGACGCCGGCCAGCGGCGAGGCCAGGGAGATGGCCAGCGGAACCGCCATCAGGAACAACCCGGTCTGGATCGGTGGAAGATGCATGCTCTGTTCCAAATAGAATGGGGTCACGAAGAGTACCGCGAAGAGCACCACGTAGGAGAGCAGGCCGGACAGATTTCCCGAGCGGAACACGGGGTTGCGGAACAGCTTCAGGTTCACCATCGGGTCGCGGGCCCGGCGCTCCCGGCGCAGGAAGAACCATCCCAACAGCAGCACCCCCGCCAGGGCACCCAGCAGCGCCCCCTCGCTCCACGTCCCCATCAGGCTGACGGCCGCCAGGAACAGCACCAGCATGCCGCCATAGAGGACCGCTCCGGGGAAATCGAAGGAGAAGCGCTTGGACGGCGCATCCTGGGGCAGGATCAACAGCCCAGCCACCGTACCCACGACGGCCACCGGCACGTTGACGTAGAAGATGTACCGCCAGCCCAAGGTGGCCAGGAGCACCCCCCCCAGGGCCGGGCCCACGGACAGACCCGCCGCCTGCGCCATCCCCTGCACCCCCAAGGCGCGCCCCCGCCGGCTGGCCGGCACCGCCGCCGTGATGATGGCGATGCTGTTGGCCTGCAAGAGCGCGGCTCCCACCGCCTGCAGCACCCGGAAGAAGATCAGCTGACCCAGGGTGGGCGCCAGTCCGCACAGGGCAGAACCGGCCCCGAAAATCACGAACCCCGCCGTGTAGAGTCGGCTGCGTCCCATCAGGTCCGCCAACCGGCCGAACACCACCAGCAGGGTTGAGAGGGTGATCAGGTAGGCTATGGACACCCATTCCACTCCCGACAGATCGGGCTGGTGAAAGACCTGGACCAGCCGTGGAAAAGCCACATTCACGATCCCCGCGTCCACCGTCGCCATGAAGGCGCCGATACAGACATTCGCCACCACGAACCACGGATAGAAAGGTTTACGCGCCAGGGACTCCAATGGCCGCCGCATCGTCAGGACCTCCTGCTGACCCCACTCCGATTTGATACGTCGATCACAATCGTCCCGCTGACAAGGTGAGCTGGTTATCGGGTGGTCATACCTCTTACCTCTGGATCACAGGCAAGTATAGTCCCGTCGGAGGCGGATGGCAACGACCACCCATGGCCCTCCCGTCCCATGGGAACGAGCATTTCCTCCCTCCAGTGTAGACATCAACTTTTTTCGTCTCTCAGCCTGGTAATTGCCCAGTTATCCGCCGCCACGGACTTTTCAGAATGCTTATTGACACGACTACCCCTTGGTAGTTATACTTATGGGTAAGAGATCCGGTCATCCTACCGCCTCCGTGCCCCCCAGTCTCCCCGCCTTAAGGAGGACTCGCCCGGTGGATGAGCAAAGGGTGCTCCTGGGCCCCATCATCGAACGCACCAGCCTCTACGAGAAGATCGTCTCCCATTTTCGCCAGGCCGTGAACGAGGGCAAGCTGCGGCCGGGTGACCGCCTTCCCTCGGAGCGCGAACTGGCCGCCCTGCTGCAGGTCAGCCGCACCTCCCTGCGGGAGGCCATGAAGATCCTGGCCTCCACCGGGGTGGTGTCCATCCGCCACGGTCAGGGCATCTTCGTGGCCGAGACCGCCGGCAACCCGGCGGCCTTCCACCTGGAGCGCTCCCTGGCCGGTCGCGACACGGTGCGAGAGGAGATCCGGGAGGCCCGGGAACTCTTGGAGCCGGCCTTGGCCGCCACCGCCGCCCAGCGGGCCGACGCCGCTCAGAAAAAGGCCCTGGTGGAGCTGGCCCAAAGTGGCCTCCACCTCTCGGATATGCCCTCCCTGATCGCCCACAACCTGCGCTTTCACAGCGCGGTGGTGGAGGCCAGCGGCAACGCCGTCCTGACCTCCACGGTCAAGTCCTACCTGCCCATCGCGCTACGCCACTGCCCGCCCTCCAGCCCCGCGCTGGTCGCCCGCTGCCACGCGGAGCACCTCTCCATCGCCGACGCCATCCGGCGCGGCGACCAGACGGCCGCCCGACGAGCCATGCGCCACAACCTGCACACCGAGCGGGCGTCGGAAGGGTAGCAAGCAGGGAGGGGGCTCACCCCCTCCCTGCTCACGCCACCAGACTCAAGAGCATCTTCGCCCCGATGAGGGCGATCACCACCGCCAAGATGGTGCGCAGCCGCCGTGGGCTTAGTCGCTTGCTGCCCATGGCGCCCAGCTGCGCCCCGGGCATCGCCCCCACCACCAGTGCCCCCGCCAAGAGCCAGGGCACCTGGTGGGTGAGGGCTTTCCCCGCCATGCCCGCGGCTCCGGAGAGCAGCACCATGGCCAGGCTGGAGCCGATGGCCGTCCGGGTGGGCACCCCCAGGAGCAGCATCACCGGCACCAACAGGAAGCCGCCCCCCACCCCGACCATCCCCGAGAGCACGCCGATTCCGGCGGCCACGCTTCCGGCCAACGGGGCATTGAAGCGCACCAGCCCACCCTCCTCCTCACGGCGGGCGGGCGGCCGCAACATCAAGGCCGCCGCCAGCAGGGTGAGGCCGGCGAAGATGCCCATCAGCAGCCCGGAGGACACGAACTTCGACCCCACCGCCCCGGCGAGGGCTCCCACCAGGACCGCCACCCCCATCACCAGCACCAGCCGAAAATTCACGTGGCGGTCCCGCCCGTGGGCCAGCACCCCCGAAAGGCTGGCGAAGAACACCAGGGTGATGCTCATGGCCGCCACTTCCTTCATCTCGAAGGGAGCCAGCCCCAACAGGGGCGGCAGGTACAGCAGCATGGGCACCAAAATGATGGCGCCGCCGATACCCAAGAGCCCGGAGAACACTCCCCCCACCAGGCCGATGCACCAGAGCACCACCAGGGTCTGGGTCATGCGCCTACTCCCCCTCCCGCCTCAGGACGGCACCCGCACCCGCCGCGCGAGCCGGATCTCTTCCGGGCGGTGCGCCGGTGCCACCGGATCCCGAAACTCGTCATAGAACGTGAGCACTCCCCACAAAGACGCCGCCGGGCGGCCCAGCGCCCGGGCCAGGACATCCACCACCGCGCGGTCAAGCGGCAACCCCGCCCGTCTGGCGTCCCGCAGCGCCTCCAAGGCCTCGTCCGGGCGGCCCGCGTGGCGCGCGGCGATGCGGCAAAGCGGCTCCGCCTCCCAACCCGGCCGCACCACCCGCAGCCGGTCTCGGCGCCCCGCCGTTCCTCCCAAATGATATGACCCCCTTGCGTTCGACGCGGATCCTGATTCCCCTGCCGCCGCAGGCTTTTGCAAGATGCGTACCGATCCCGCAGGGATGGCGACCCAGCGCGCCGAACATATCTCTTGGGGCTTTGGCACGGATCTTGCATTAACATATGGGTGCTATCGTAATATTCCCCCTATGGGAGGCGGACGACGGGATGCCAAACAGCGTGATGCTTTCCCTCGAGCAGCATCAGCGGCTCCTGATCACTCCGGAGCTGCGGCAGGCCATCGCCCTGTTGGAACTGCCGACCCTGGAGCTCACTCAATGGGTGGAGGCGGAACTGGCGGAGAATCCGCTGCTGGAGCTGGCCGACGGCACGGTGGACCCGGAGGCCGCCTGGGCGGAATATCTGCAAGGTTCCCCTCCGCCGCGCTCGGGCCCCCGCCCCGAGGAGGAGCAGGAGGAACCGCAATGGGTAGCCTCGGTGAGCCTGCAGGAGCACCTGCTGCTGCAGTTGGCGGCCTTGACCTTGCCGAAGGCCGTGCACCGCGCGGCGGTATTCATCGTCGGCAGCCTGGACGAGGACGGCTACCTGCGCACCCCGCTGGGGGAGATCAGCCTGCAGCTCGAGGTGGACGCCGCCACCGTCGATACGGCGCTGCGCGCGGTGCAATCCCTGGACCCGCTCGGCGTCGCCGCCCGCTCCCTGTCCGAGGCTCTGCTTTTGCAGTGGCGCGCCCGCAACGATCCCTATCCGCTCCTGGAGGCGTTGTTGGAGAACCACCTGGAGGCCGTGGCCCAGGGGCGCATGGCCGATTTGGCCCGCCTGCTGAACGTGTCCGTACCCGAGGTGCAAGCGGCCGTGGCTGGTCTGCGCTCCCTGGAGCCGCGTCCGGCCCGCTCCTTCGCCCCTCCCGGCGAGGTGCTGTACGTGGTGCCTGATCTGACGGTGGAACGCGCGCCCTCCGGGTTCCGGGTGGTGGTAAACGACTACCCGCTGCCGCTCTTGCGCTTCAACTCTTTCTACCGCCGCCTGTTGGCCCAACCGCCGGATCAGGAGACGCGCTCCTACCTGCGCCGAAAGTTCCACGCCGCCTTGTGGGTCATGCAGAGTCTGGAACGGCGGCGGCAGACCCTGCAGCAGATCATGGAAGCCATCGTGGAGCTGCAGCTGCCCTTTTTCGAGCGGGGAGTCCAGCACCTCCGCCCCCTGACCCTGCGTCAAGTGGCCACCCGCGTGGCGGTGCATGAATCCACCGTCTGTCGCGTGGTGGCCAACAAGTATGTCCAGACCCCGCGGGGCCTCCTGCCGTTGCGCTCCTTCTTCACCCACGGCCTGCCCTCCGCCTCCGGCGAACCGGTCACCCCGGAACAGATCAAACGCGACCTGCAACGCCTGGTGGATGCGGAGGATGCGCGCCGTCCCCTGTCGGATCAGGCCCTGGCCGAGGAGTTGAACCGCGCCGGCTACTGCATCCGCCGCCGCACGGTCACCAAGTACCGGGAGAGCCTGGGGATCCTCCCCTCGGCCCGGCGTCGCACCGACTCCGCCTAGCCCCTGGGCAAAGCAGCCGACCACGAGGTTGCCGATCTCCCGCGGCAACCTTTTTTGCACAATTGGCACTTGCACGCGATCTACATTGACCCTCCACGCCGCTCCCCTATCCTGATGAGTGCGGGGCGATCAATCTTTCTGAAGGAGGAGCGAGCATGAGCGTGAGCACCGGGAACCGGCTCAACGACGTCCGGGTGGACGATCTGGAGTCCACCATCGCAGCCGCCAAAAAGGATCCCCAAGTGGCGGCCACCAGCTGGACGTCCCACACCCGCTGGCTGGGGGGTACCAAGTCCGAGGCCTCCTGCCGGCAGCACACCCTGCACTTCGACGAGCCCACGGCGGTGGGCGGTGACGACACCCAGGTCAGTCCCCACGAGACCGTGCTGGCCGCCTACGGCGCCTGCCTCACCGTGGGCATCGCCGTCAACTGCGCCCGGCGGGGCATCACCCTGCGGAATTTGGAGGTCGAATTGAAGGGCTTCCTGGACATCCCCGGCTTCCTGGCCCTGGACAGCGCCCCCGGCCTGGACCAGGAGCCCGGCTACAAGAGGGTGCAGGCCCACGTGACGGTCCAGGCCGACGCCCCCGAGCCGGCGGTGCGGGAGATCGTGGAGACGGTGTTCCGGGTGACTCCCGTGGGCGGGACCCTGCGCCGCAAGGTCGAGGTGGAGAACCAGCTCACCGTCCAGGTCTGAAGCGAAGGGGGGAGCGGTTCCTTGGAGCTTGCGAGTCCGGTAGGCGATCAGCCCCTGTATTCCATAGGACGGGTGGCCAAGCTCACGGGGCTGGCCCCCTCCACCCTGCGGGCCTGGGAGGAACTGTACGGCCTGCTGTCGCCCTTGCGCAGCCCGCGGGGTACCCGCCTGTATTCCCCCCAGGACCTGGACGTGGTCCGGCGGATCCAGCACCTGCACCGGGAAGAGGGTCTGCACCTGTCGGTGATCGCCTCGCTTTTGGGTCTGGGTGCCCCGGGCGCGGAGCCGCTGCGACGAGAGTCGCCGCCCCCGCTGCGGGCCGAGGATCTGGAGCGGCTGTTCAACCTGGCCCGGGAGGCCGGCGTGGCCATCGAAAACGCCCGCCTGCTGGCTCGGGAGCGGCGCCGCTCCGCGGCCTTGGAGGCGGTCACCGCCGTGCAGCACCGCCTCACCACGGCCCTGACCCAGGAGGAGTCCCTGCCCCACATCGCCGCCGTTATCCAAAAAGAACTCGATCTGACCGGGGTGGCTATCTTCACTTGGGATGGCGCCGCCGACCAACTGCAGTTGGCCGCGGCCGCCGGCGGCGTCGCCGCCGCAGCCATGCCCGAGCTTCGTCTGCGTCCGCGCCAGCACGGCCCCAACCAGCGGGCCGTGCGCACCGGCAAGCCCCAACCGGTACCGGACCTGCGCCGGGAAGGGCGCGGTACGCCCCGCCCCCTCTTCCCCGGTGCCCGCTCGGAGCTGGCCGTGCCGGTGCTCCTGCGGGGCCAAATCATGGGCACCCTGGACGTCTACCGCTCCGAGGTGGCCGGCTTCGACGACACCGACCTGTGCGCCCTGGGGATCCTGGCCGAGCAGGTGGCCCTGGTGCTGGAGGCCAGCGCCTCCTTCGCCCACGAGCGACGCCTGAACCGGCAGCTGGTGGCCGCTCTGGAGGTCAGCGCCGCCCTCAGCGCCGAGTTGCATCCCGACCGACTGCTGGAGCTAATCGCGCGCCATGCCGGCGAGCTGTCGGGGGCCGCCACCACCGCCGTCCCGGTGCGCTGCCGTGGCGAGCAGGGGGAGACCATCCGCTACGCCGCGGCGTGGGGGCGCCACCGGGTCGAACTGACCGGACTCGAGGTTCCCCTGGAGCAGGCAGGCTTTTGCGGTTGGGTGATCACCCACCAGGAGCCGCTGCTCACCGACCGCGCCCCCAAGGATCCCCGGGCCAACCGGGATCTTTTGCTGCACCTCAAGGTATCCACCGCCCTGGTGGTGCCACTCATCAGCCCCGACGGCGTGGAGGGGGGCCTCACCGCCCTGGACAAGGCCGACGGCGGCAAGTTCACGGCGGCGGACCTGCACCTTTTCCAGCTGTTCGCCAACCATGCCGCCGTCGCCCTGCGCAACGCGCGGCTCGTGTCCCACATACAACACCCGGATGAAGGAGGGGAATCCGCATGCGATCCAAGACCGGGATCCTGATCCTCATGTGCCTGTCCATGGTCCTGGCCTACATCCCCTGGTACAACTACTCCGCCGTGGCGGGGCTCTTGTCCAAGCAATACCATCTGAACTCCTTCGAGGTCGGCCTGGTCATCTCCGTCTTTCAGTTGGGCTACGTCATCGTGGTGCCCTTCACCGGCTGGCTGGCCGACCGCGTGGGCATCCGCCTGATCCTGATGGTGGCCACCATCCTCACCGCCGTCTTCTCCACCGCCTTCGCCCTCTTCGCCGACAGCTACGTCAGCATCCTGATCCTGCGCCTCTTGACCGGCATGGCCGCCGGAGCCATCTACGCTCCCGGCATGGCATTGCTCTCCAACTGGTTCGAGCCGCGCCGCCGAGGCATGGCCTTGGGCGCCTACACCGGCGCCCTGGTGGCCGCCTACGCCGGCAGCTACTTCATCGCCGCCCCCGTGGCCGCCTCCTTCGGCTGGCGCGCGGGGGTGCTGTGGTCCTCGCTGCCGGCCTTCGTCGGCTTTGTGATCCTGTTCTGGGTGCTGGAATCCCCGCCGCAGGCCCACCTGGCCTTTGACGGCGCAGGGCGCCCGGCCGCCATGCTGCCCCAGCCTTGCCCCGCCGGCGGCTACGCCGGTCCGGGTCTGGTCACCCTCTCCTACATGGGTCACATGTGGGAGCTGTACACCTTCTGGGGCTGGATCGGACCGGCCATGGTGGCCGCCGCCGTCATGAGCGGCGTGGCCGTCACCCACGCCGTGGCCTACGGCGGCGTCCTGGCCGCCGTGATCATCCTGATCGGCGCTCCCGCCTGCTACCTGTGGGGGCTGGCCGCCGACCGCTTCGGCCGCTACTTCAGCATCGTCTTCGCCCTGGTCTGCTCCGGCGCGGCCGAGTTCCTCATCGGCTGGACCGTGCACAGCGTGCTCTTGATGACCATCGTCGGCCTGTGGATCGGCTTCTGGGTCATCGCCGACTCGGCCCAGTACAAGGCGGGTCTCACCGAGATGTCGGAGAAACGGGTGCGCACCACGCTCCTGGGCTTCCAGTCCGCCCTGGGCTTTTTGATGGGCGTCTTCGGCCCGGCGGCCTTCGGCGCCCTGGTGATGGCCTTCAACCACGGCATCGTGAACCCGGTGCACGCCACGGTGTGGTGGCCGGCCTTCAGCATCCTGGGCCTGTCCCCCATCATCGGCATCATTGCCGCCATGCTGCTGCACCACTACACCCGGCAGGGCCAGCTCATGACCGGGGGACGCCACAGCGTGTCCGCCGGCTAGCCGAGGTTCCACCCACATAAGGAGGTACGTCGACCATGCGCCGCTTCTCTGCTGAAGAGATCCGGGATCTGGTCGTCAGGGAGGTCCCCCCCGCGGGGATCTCCTTGGCCCGGACCCCCCTGCCCACTAAGACCACCTGGGAAGATCGCACGGTGGAGGTGGACCGGGTGGTGAAGACCGCCTGCTCCCGCAACTGCTACGACACCTGCGGCATCCTGGCCTACGTGAAGGACGGACGGCTTTTGAAGGTGGAGGGCGACCCGGACCATCCGATAAACCGCGGCACCCTGTGCGTCAAAGGGTACACCTACCCTCAGCGGGTGCATAGCCCCGATCGGGTGCAGCATCCGCTGTTGCGCACCGGGGAGCGGGGCGAGGGCAAGTTCCGCCGGGTGAGCTGGGAGGAGGCCTTCGACTGGATCTGCGAGCGGCTCCACGCCTTGCGGGAGCGGTGGGGCTCGGAGGCCTTCATGGAATACCTGTACAGCGGCAACCGCGAGTTCTTGGGCAAACAGGTTTCGGGCCGTTTCCTGGCCCTGTTCGGCGCCTCGAAACTGGTGGGCAGCTTCTGACTGCTCTCCGGGTTGTCGGGGACAACCGCCGTCTTCGGTCGCAACGCCTCCATGCAGACGCCCGAGGTCTGGAGCCGCCACACCGAGCTGGTGCTGATGTGGGGCTGCAACGCCTCCGCCGCCGGCATCCACCAGGAAATAGGGTATCTGTATGACGCCATGGAGCGTGGCGCGCGTCTCATCGTGGTGGATCCCATCGTCACCGCCGTGGCCTCCAAAGCCCACCTGCACCTGCGGCCCCGTCCCAGCACCGACGCCGCCCTGGCCCTGGGCATGATCAACCACATCGTGTCCCGCAACCTGCACGATCAGGACTACCTCGAGCGGCACACGCAGGGTTTCTCCCAGCTGATGGAGGAGGCCGGGCAGTGGACTCTGGAGCGCACCCGGGAGGTCACCGGCGTGCCGGAAGGCCTCATCGCCCAGGCGGCGGAGGAGTACGCCACCCACCGCTCCCTCCTCGAGTGCGGCTACGGCCACCAGCGCTACACCAACGGCCACCGCACCCAGCAGGCCATCTCGGCCCTGGCCGCCGTGTGCGGGCACATGGGGCAGCCGGGGGCCCACTGCAACTTCATGGAGGTGGGCGCCGCCTATACCGGTTTCTTGAACTCCGCCCGGGTGCAAAATCCCCCTGGGGCGGACATCAAGAAGACGCGCCTCATCAGCATCAGCCACTTCGGGCCGGCCCTGCGCGCCGCCCAAGACCCGCCCATCAAGGGGATCATCAAGTGGCGGGGCAGCCTGATCACCCAACAGCCCGATGCCCGCGGCATGATCGAGGCGGTCAAAGGCCTGGACTTTCTGGTCTCCATCGACCAGTTCCTCACCGACGATACCGATTGGTCCGATCTGGTGCTGCCCGCCTGCACCATCTTCGAACAGTGGGGAGTGCATCCCTCCTACCGCCACCAGTACCTGCAGCTGCAGGTGCCGGTGCTGGAGCCGCAGCACGAGAGCATGCCCGACATCGACTTCTGGGCGGAGCTGGCCCGGCGCATGGGATATGAAGCGTACTTCCCGCGCGAGTGGACCGGGTTGGACTGGCTGCGTCTCTTGCTGCCCGACGACTTTCCCCTGGAGCAGGCCATGCACCCCCACGGACCGGTGCGCCTGCCGGAGCGCTTCTGCCCGCCGGTCCCCAACTGGGACGGCAATTTTCAGACCCCCTCCGGCAAGATCGAGCTGTACTCCGGCGTCTACGCCGAGCGCGCCCAGCGCTTCCCCGGCGAGTGGGATCCCGTGCCGCGCTACGTCCCCTCCGCGGAGAGCCCCGACGGCGACCCCGAGCGCGCGGCGCGCTACCCCCTGTTGGTGGTGTCCCAGCATCCGGCCACCCGCACCCACTCCCAGTTCGGCAACCTGCCATACATCCAGGAGATCGAGGGTCCGGCCACGGCCATGCTGCACCCCGATGACGCCGCGGCCCGCGGCATCGCCGAGCACGATCGCATCCGCATCTACAACGACCGGGCCGATTCGCACGTTTTGGCCCACCTGACCCGCAAGGTCCTGCCCGGCACCGTGGAGCTGGACTCCGGCCGCTGGATCAAGACCGGCGGCAACGTCAACCTGCTGATCCACCCCCGCGCCGCCGGTCCCCGGGACGTGGGCGACGGCGTCATGGCGGAGTACGACATGCAGCTGGACGGCCACACCATCCCCTACTTCAACCTGCTGGTGGAGGTGGAGAAGGCATGAGGGAAGAGATAATGATGGCGGCGGGAGAAACCATGCTGCTCATCGACCAAAGCCGCTGCGTGGGCTGCCACGCCTGCGAGACCGCCTGCAAGATGGAGAACAACGTGCCGCCGGGCCCCCGCTGGATGGAGGTGGTGGAGCACGAGTCAGTGGACGCGGCGGGTGACGTGGCGCTGTCCTTCCTGCCGCTCAACTGCCGCCACTGTGCCGACGCACCCTGCATCGCGGTGTGCCCCACCCAGGCCCTGGCCCGGGACGGGCTGGGACTGGTGCGCCTGGAGCGGGAGCGGTGCATCGGCTGCGGCGAGTGCCTCTTCGTCTGTCCCTTCGGCGCCCCCCAGTTCGGGGAGGACCGGCTGATGCAGAAATGCCACGGTTGCCGGGAGCGCCGCGCTCGGAACCTCCCCACCGCCTGCGCGCAATATTGCCCCAGCGGCGCGCTGCGGTGCGCCACCCCGCGGGAGCTGTCGCATTTGGTGCGCACCTCCCGGGCCGCGCTGGGTGCAGCGCGGGCGGACTAGCCCATGCGCCACGTGGTCTTGGGAGCAGGTCCCGCGGGCCTCGCAGCCCTCGCGTCCATCCGTCGGGCCGATCCGTCCGCTCGGATCACCCTGGTGAGCGGCGAACCGGGGCCGCCCTACGCGCGCATGGCCCTGCCCTATTACCTGAGCGGCGAGCTGTCCGGGCGCCTGTTGTATCCGCATCCGGCCTCCTGGTACCGCTCACCCGGCGTAGAGTTGCGCTTCGGCGATCCGGCCGAAGAGTTGGATCTCCCCCGGCGGGAGGTGCTCCTGGCCGGCGGGGATCGCCTGAGGTTCGACCGGCTCCTGATCGCCACCGGCTCGCGCCCGCAGCTGCGCGAGGCTCCCGGGATCCATCTGCCCCAGGTGCATACCCTGTGGACCTTGGCCGACGCCCGCCGGTTGCGCCGCAAGGCGGCCGGGGCGCAGGAGGTGGTGATCTGGGGCGCCGGCATGGTGGCCTTCCTGGCCGCCAAGGCGCTTTTGGCCCCGGGCAGGCGCGTGCATTTCGTCTGCCGTGCCGAACACCTGCTGCGTCGGGCGCTGGATCGGGAGGCCGCCGCCCTGTTGGAGCAGGTGCTGGAGGAGGCGGGGGCCGTGCTGCACCGGGGCGTGAACCTGGCCGAGATCCGGCCCGGACCGGGCAAGCGCTGCCGGGTGCTGCTGACCGACGGGCGGGAGCTGCCCTCCGATCTGGTGCTGGTGGCCCTGGGGGTGCTCCCCAACCTGGACTGGCTGGGCGACGCCCCCCTGGCCCGCCGCCAGGGTCTGTTGGTGGACGGCAGCCTGGAGACCTCGGCAAGCGGTGTCTTCGCCGCCGGCGATGTGGCCGAGGTGCCCGACTGCATCACCGGCGAGCCGGTGGTGCCCGCCCTTTGGAGCGTGGCCGTGGACCAGGGCCGGGTGGCGGGGCTGAACATGGCCGGGCACCGCCTATCCTGCGACCCGGCCCTGCGGGCCAACACCATCGTCTTCCACCGGTATGTGGTCGCCACCTTGGGCTGCCCCCTTTTGCAAGACGGCACCGTCGTCCACCGGCAGCTGGACCGCGCCCGGCGCACCTACCGCTGCCTGGTGCTCTCCCGGGGTCGCCTGGTAGGCGCCATCCTGGCCGGGGACGTCACCGCCGCGGGGTACCTGCGCACCCTGCTGCGCCGCGGGGTGCGGGTGGCGGATCCGGACGAGGTTTGGGAGGCGGTGCCGTGACCGTCAAACAGCTCCTGCACCTCGACCCCCAACGCTGCGACGGCTGCGGCGATTGCGTCACGGCCTGCGCCGCCTTGGGCCACCCCGCCCGCCTCCGAGTGCGGTCCTCCGCGGCGAACCCCGGCGCCAACGGTGCTCTGGCCTGTTGCCGCCACTGCGAGCGTCCCCTGTGCGCAGCGGTGTGCCCCACGGCCTGCCTGCAGGTGGGGTCGAACGGGGTCGTGCTGCCCCGTCCCGAGCGTTGCGTAGGCTGCCGCCTGTGCCTGGTGGCCTGTCCCCTGGGCGGGATGGTCTTCGACGCGCAGGGCAAGGCGGGCAAGTGCGACCTTTGCCTGGAACTTGGTCGTCGGGGCCACCCCCCCGCGTGTGTGGCGTCCTGCGCCAAGGGCGCTCTCCAATTGGTGGACCTGGGGAACCAGTCCGCCCTCCAGCGCCGCGCCCTGGCCGAACACCGGGGTGCGCACCTGAAGCATCATCTGGGAGGAGGGCCATCCCGTGCGGGTGGAGCTTGACTACGAGGTGGAATTGCCCCAACCCCAGACCACGGCACGGCTGTGGTTGCCCCTGCCTTTGGACGCGGCGCACCAGGAGCTTCTGGCGGTGGAGCACCGGGGCAACTGCCGCCGCGCCGGCGTGTTCCGCCAGGCGGCCGCCGGAGGGCGTGCCCTGTACCTGGAGTGGTCCGACGAAGCAGCACCCCGGCTGCACGCCGTGGTCACCGCCCGGGTGCGGGAGCGAAATTTCCTTCCCCCCCGGGCGGCCGAACCGGCGCCGCCGCCGGAGGCGGTGTGCGCCTTCCTGCTTCCCAGCCCCATGGTGCCCACCGACGGCGCGGTCCGCCAGCTGGCGGCGGAGATCACCCGCGGCAAGCACGGTGCATGGGAGAAGGCCCAGGCGGCGTACGACTGGGTGGTCGACCACACCCGCCGGGATAACGCGGTGAAGGCCTGCGGTTTGGGCGACGTGCGCACCATGTTGGCCGACGGCAAGCTGAGCGGCAAGTGCGTGGACATCGGTTCCCTCTTCGTCGCGTTGGCCAGGGCCGCAGGGGTGCCGGCGCGGGAGGTGTTCGGAATGCGGGTGGCCCCCTCACGCCTCGCTCCTTCCCTGGGCAAGTCGGGCGACGTCAGCACGGCCCAGCACTGCAAGACCGAGTTCTATGCTCCCGGCTGCGGCTGGGTGCCCGCGGATCCGGCCGACGTGCGCAAGGCTATGTTGGAGGAAAACCTGACCCTGCAGGAGGAGCGAACCCATAAGCTCCGGGAGGCCCTCTTCGGACACGCCGACCCCGATTGGCTGGGCTTCAACCACGTTCGCGCGGTTAATTTGACCCCGCTCCAGGATGGCCCGGCCCTCAACTACTTCATGTATCCCTACGGCGAGGTGGACGGCGTTCCGCGGGACGCCTGGGATCCGGAACGCTTCCGCTACCGCATCACCGCCCGGCCCCTTTGATGCGGGGGGCTTCCCTTTCGGGAGGCCCCCCCTTTTTCTACAACGTGATCACTTGGTCCACGCCCGCCGGGGCCAGGGCCCGGTACAGATCCGGGAAACACCCGATGGGAATCCCCTCGCTGAGCCGGTCGGCGATTCCGCGCTCATAGCAGCACTGGTCGCAGCCCATGAGCAGGATGCCGTCCCGGCGCACCACCGCGGCCAGTCTTTCCCCCAAAGGGTTCCCCTTCATCAGAATGTAGTTGTTGTCCTCGAAGAAGAACCTGCCCGCCACCTGGGCGCCGTGGCGTCCCTCCTCCAACTGCGGCAGGATCATCTTGCCCAACTGGTACGAAACGGTGTGGCCCTGGGTGGCAAAGATATACGCCACCTCCTTCCCCATCCAGCTCCCGGGCCAGTTTCCGGCAAGAGCGCGCCACCAATTCCGCCTGCCAGGCCTGACCCGCGGGAAGATCCCCCACCAGCCCCACGACCTGCGCCGCCGTGATCTCCCGCAACGCCGCCGAAGGCTCTCCCTCCAGCGCCCGGCAGGCGGCCTCAGCCAGCGCCACCAAGGTGGCGCTGGTGGATGCGGCGAGCTGCGGTCCCTCCCACCGCCCTGCCAAGGTAAGGTGCAGTTGCCGCCCCGGGTCGATGACCGTACCGCACGGCCTTCCCGCCAGTTCCGCCCTCGCCCCCCGGTGGACGGCGGTCTCCCACAACTGGGCCACGGTGAACCGTCCCTCGCCTGGCGGCACAATCTCTCCCTCCTCGCCACAAAATGCTTCGTCTTAAGGTTCAAAAATCCTGTCTTTGCGTCAATTATTCATCATATTTGCCTATCACATTCCCCGCCCGCAATGCCGATACCTGGCCACCCAACGGTGGCGGTAGCAGGCTCGACGCCGTCCGGCCCGCTCCACCGGAGTTACCCGCCGACCGGCATGTCCCTTGCATATCTAGTCCATCGGACCGGTAACGGTCCACAGTTCCTTTCACCCCTCACGCTTAGCCCCCCGGGTCTCCCCGGGGGGCCTTTTTCCCTTCCCACCGCGCCAAGCCTGGCTTTTAACGCAGGCCCGCCGCCTCCAGCACCCGGGGCAGCTCTTCCTCCCAGCCCACGATGGACAGGTGCACCCCGCGGACACCCTCCAGCTGGCGCACCGCTCGGATGATCTGGGCGCCGACGGCAATCCCCTCAGCCCGGGGATCCGCCGCCTTTTCCATGCGCTCCAGGAGGGCCGGAGGCACCACGATGCCCGGCACCTTCTCCGCCAGGTAGCGCAGCATGCGAGCGCTCTTGGGTGGGCACACCCCCGCCAGAATGGGCACCTGAAGGTCCCGCCGCCGCACCGCCTCCAGGAAACTGGCCAGCCCCGCCACGTCGTAGACCACCTGGGTCTGGATGAACTGGGCGCCGGCGCGCACCTTCTTCTCCAGCCGCCAGGCGCGCAGCTCCTGGGGCGCCGCGAAGGGGTTCTCCACCGCCCCCAGGAAAAGCCGCGGCGGCGGCTCCACCTTCCCCCCGCCGGCCAGCCTTCCCTCGTCCCGCAGGCCGCGCAGCATGGCCAGTTCCTGGAGCGAGTCCAGGTCATACACCGGCAGGGCCTGGGGGTGGTCGCCCCGCACGGGGTGGTCGCCGGTGAGGCAAAGCACGTTCTCCACCCCGAAGGCGGCCACCCCCAGCACGTCCGACTGCAGAGCCAGCCGGTTGCGGTCACGACAGGTGAGCTGCAGCACCGGCTCGCAGTTCGCCTCCCGCACCGCGATGGCCCCGGCCCAACTGGCCATGTGCACCCGCGCGCTGGGGTTGTCGGTCACGTTGACGGCGTCCACCAGCCCGCGGTACAGCTCCAGGCGGCGGCGCAGGGGCGCGCTGTCGGCCCCCACGGGCGTGGTCACCTCCGCGGTCACCACGAACCTCCCCGCGGCCAGGCGCTCGGCCAGGCGGCTCATGACTCCCGCTCCTCGCGACGCAGCTCGCCGAACAGGGCCGCATCCCGCCCCGCCACGTGGTTACACCAGGCCGAGGTACCGAACAGCCGCCAGTCCAGCGTCGGCTGGTGCAAAAACACCTTGCCCAACCTACCCCAGCGCCGGCTGCGTCGCCAAATCAGCGTCCACACGCATGGCCGCTCGGGCTCCACCTCACAGCGGCCCTGCGCCGTGGCGCCGCCGCAGGGTCCGTTGCGCAGCCCCTTGGGACAGCGCATGGGACAGGTGAAGGCGGTCCACTGCAGGATGCACTGCCCGCAGCTCTTGCAGCCGAAGGCCCGTCGCTTGACGAAGCTCTCGAACTCCAGCACCGCCTGCGCCAACCGTCCTCCCGCCCCCGCGCCCCCCCGCAGGGAGTAGCCTCGATCCATCTCAGCCGTTGGCCAAATGGCGCGGCGGGTGTTGCGCGCGCCCCTGGCAGATGCGCACCCCCAACTCCTCCAGCCGTGCGCCGACCTGCGCCGCGTCCCCCGCCTCCCGGGGTGGGCGGCAGACCAGGAACACCTGGCTGGCCCGCAGGTAGCGCTGATCCACCGCCCAGGCCACCACCTGGCCAGCCTCCTCCACCACCTTGGCTCCCGGAGCCCCCACCCGCCGCACCTCGGCCGCGAAATCCTCCAGCCGGGTGAACGCCACCTGAAACATCTCGCTCCCCACCTTTCCTGTGTCTCTACGTCGATCCTACGCGATCGCAAGCTTGGCCCGACACCGCCGGCAAAGACGCAAGGGACGGGTCCGGGCCGCGGCCCGGCTGTGGACCGGGCGCATCAGGCAGCGCCCCCCACAATGCGCCAGGCCCTGCAGGTGGCCCACCTCGTGGGCCGCCACCCCCAGCAGCACCCCTCCCTCTCCGGCCCAGGCCCGGGACACCACCGCTCCCCGGCCCGCCGCCGCGCCGGCGATGCTGGGATGCACTCCCGACGCCAGCTCGCCCTCCACCACCCACAGCACCTGGAGCCCCTCCGGCATCACCTCCCTCAGGAACCACCCCGCGTCGATCTTCCCTCCCGCCCGGGAAGCCGGCGGCACCGCCGCCGCGCCTCCCACCCGGGTCCGAAGGGCGGGAAAGAGTTCGGCCAGCCCCGCCGCCAGGGCCGGCAGCGCCCCCTCCCCTCCCGGCTCGCTCCACAGCACCAGCTCAGAACAGCCCGGTGATGATCCCGTGCTCATCGATGTCGATCTTCTCCGCCGAGGGCACCTTGGGCAGGCCGGGCATGGTCATGATCTCCCCGCAGATGGCCACCAGGAAGCCGGCCCCCGCCGAGGCCCGCACCTCCCGCACCGTGAGGTTCCACCCCTTGGGCGCGCCCATGGCCGCCGGAT